>JBEHWK010000057.1:0-21014 GCA_040217795.1 Clostridiaceae bacterium | reverse complement strand
AGTATCAGCTCCGGGAATACTGAAACCTGAAATGGTGAAATTAATGAATAAGGATTCCATAATTTTTGCAATGGCAAATCCAACACCGGAAATTATGCCTGATGAGGCAAAGGCTGCTGGAGCCAGAGTAATTGGAACAGGTCGTTCTGATTTCCCTAACCAGGTAAATAACGTACTGGTATTCCCTGGACTATTCAGAGGAGCACTTGATGTTAGATCAAAAGAGATAAACTTAGAAATGAAGCTTGCTGCTGCATATGCAATAGCAGATTATATTGGTGAAAAAGATCTTAATGAAGAGAATGTAATACCTAGTGCATTGGACAAAGGTGTGGCTGCAGTTGTAGCTGAAGCTATCAGAATAGCTGCAAAAGAAACAGGCACAGTATCCTTGGCAATTTAGATGAAAATGTTGTAAGCAATAGTGCAGCTTAGATTGCAGCTGCCACAATAACTACAGCGATTCTATGTCCGCATACCTATGTTCGAAATAGAGAATGAAATAGATTTTACTTTGAATGAATATAAAAAGTGGTAAAGTTAAATGAATTTTGGATTGATATATATAGAGAACCATTACGAAAACTCAATTTATACTTGTTTGAAAATCGCAAAATGAGGCGATTTTCTAGCATGTATAAATTAGTAGTTGAAGTTGAAACCCAAAAATTAGGCGAGACCAGCCTCAGGTAGATAACTTTAAGTTCTATTTGAATATGGTCTCGTCTTTTTTTGCTCAATCAGGTTGCCCAGAAAATATCAGGAACGGTAAGGTAAAAGTGTAAAATAAACTTTATTCTGGAAATTTTTGTGATAACATATTTATTGAGATGTAAAATTGTTAAAAAGTTCATAATTTTTCATAAAATTCATCAGAAGTTTTAATTTCGATTATAATAAAACATTTATTATAAATTATAAATAAAATATTTTTAAGGGGGAGAGTTGAAGAATAAGCATGGAGTTTCAACAAGAAAATGAAATTAAGACGTCATCTGAAAGTTCGGAAAATATTACAGAAGCAAACAATGTGTCTATGGATGATACCTCTTCTGGCTGCGAAAATTGTGGGAGTTTATGCATAGAGGAGAATTACAAGTTTAAATTATGTAAGGAATGTAGAGACAAACTTTCTAAAAGGACTATTCCCATACAAATTAAATTGGTTTCAATCCTTCTGATTATGATTATTCTTTTCTCTTTATCAAAATTTCTTCATAGTATTAACATGGGGGTTGAATATGAAAGAGGATTACGGGCTGAAGAAGCATTAAAATACGAAACTGCATTAAATCATTATATAAATGTTGTGAAAGAATATCCGGAATCTGATAAGGCATTAGTAAGATTATATGTTGCATATTATAATTGCGGACGAATAGAAGAAGCTTTCAATGTTTATGATCAGATTGCAGAATCCCCTGCAAGCAATAATATGAAGAAAATATTAGTTGATGAGGTTAATGAAACAACTGATAAGCTTGATACATACTATTGTCCGACTCAGGAACTATATGATAAATTAATAGGCCTGAAGAATCCAAAAACAGAGGATATTATAAACATTTTAAAACCTGCTGTAGATAAAAATCCTGATGAGGTTTATGGTGCCTATTATCTGGCAAATTTATATTTTGATATGAAAAATTATACTGAGGCAGGGCAAGTTTTATCGAAAGTAATTTCTCGTTATCCGGATTTTTCACCGGGTTATATGCTCCAGGCAGCTGTGTGCAGAGAGCTTGGAAAGTATGAAGAGGCAGTAGAATATTGCAATAAGGAGCTTGAGCATAATGTGGAAGACATTGGTGCTTACATAAACTTATCCAAGATTGAACTTAAACAAGGTAATAATGCAAAAGGTCTTGAATATGCAAAGATGGCTTATGAAATAGATAATAAGGATCCTTATATCGCGGCAACCCTTGCCATGGCATATCATTTTAACAATATGTTCAGCGAAAGAGATAAATACTATAAGATTTATCAGGATTCAAACATCAAAGATGAATACACTGATAATCTTCTGAAATCAATTTTTGATGGAACTCAGCAATGGCAAAATCAAATATAAGGCTAGAAGGAGAATGAAAAGATGATTATACCTGGTTTTTTAATATCAATAATAACTTTTCCCGGGGTAATAGTCCATGAAATTGCACACCAATTATTTTGCAGGATATGCAGAGTTGCAGTTCTTGATGTATGCTATTTCAGGTTTGGAAACCCTTCAGGGTATGTAGTACATGAACATCCTAAAAGTCCATATCAGCAAATTTTAATAGGAATAGGCCCATTCTTTTTAAATACTGTTGTGGGTGCTTTAATAGCCCTTCCTGCAGCAATACCAGTATTGAATTTTGGAGATTCACTTGCAACTGCAAGTTTTATAGATTACATGCTTATTTGGGTGGGTGTTTCAGTGATAATGCATTCATTTCCAAGTACCGGAGATGCAAAGAGTCTTTGGGATGCGGTTAAGGATAAGGAGACCCCGCTAATAGCAAAGATATTTGCAGTACCTGTTGTATTGCTTATATATATTGGAGCCATGGGTTCTGTAATATGGCTGGACTTAATATACGGAGTAGCAGTTGCAGCGTTTATACCTAATTTAATTATTAAAATGTTGGCATAACTGCATAAATTCTATTTTAGATTTAAATGGGACAATGAGGTGCTGAAGGCTGATGCTATAAGGTTCTTTTGCTGAAACTTAATCTATATCTAATTAGAAGATTCCAAAATGAGATGATTTTCTAATAGGTACAAGCTGGTAGTTGAAGTTGGAACCTTATAAAATACATCAGCTTTTTTCTTTATTAATAAATCCGATAAACAAATTGAAACAAGCTGTATAAAGCAGTAAAATTAAAATATATAGTATGTAAATGTTTACCTTTGGGGAAAGGGGATTAAATCCATGTCAGTTTTAAACAGAATAGCATGTATGCAGGACAGAAAAGACGAAGTCCCTAATCAGGAGCTGGCAAGAGAACTGGTTGAGAACAATAACATAAGTGGAGTAAAGGAAATTGCGGAAAACCTCTTTAATAAGGATAAAAACATTCAGAGTGACTGCATTAAGGTGCTGTACGAAGTCGCATACATCAAACCTGAGATGATATCACAATATGCCGGAGACTTTATAAAGCTGCTAAAAAGCAGGAACAACAGGATGGTCTGGGGTAGCATGCTGAAAGTATTTTGAAGGCTGTTAATCTTAGCAACAAGGATGAATTTATAAAAGTGCTCACAGAAAGGGAGAAGACTCTCACAAGCTCTCAATTAACAAGAATAAGAAAACTATATAAGGCACTTCAGAAATAAAGGGGAGATTTTATTGGAAAGTATTGATTTTTTGCTCCATTCAGCTGAGCCTTGGGTTGTCTGCAGAACAATGCTTGATTTGATAGGGTTGGATGAAACTGATATAGAAGTTCAGAAAGTTAAGCGCCACATGCTGGAATCTCCTATGGTTAAAAGACTGATAGAAGAAGTTAACCAATGGCCTGGAACAGTCATCAGCAGCCATAAGAGTGCGGGTCAGCTTTATCATAAGCTTGCATTCCTTGCAGATTTGGGGATTAAAAAAGAAGATGCAGATTTTTCAGAACTTATTAAAAATATAACAAAACATCGGTCAGAAGAAGGGCTTTTCCTGCTACCGGTGAATATCCCGGTTCATTATGGAGGGATTGGGCAGGAACAGTGGGCATGGGCTCTCTGCGATGCACCTTTGCTTGTATATTCAGTTACAAAGATGGGGATGATGGATAAGGATGAAATTAAGGAGGGACTTGAGTTCCTTGTTAATTTATGCAGAGACAACGGATGGCCTTGTGCAGTATCAAAGGAATTGGGCAAGTTTCGGGGACCGGGAAAAAAAGATGATCCCTGCCCTTATACAAATTTGATTATGCTGAAAATGATGGCAATTTTCGAAGGATATAAAGACAGCAAAGAAGCTCATATAGGAGCAGAATGCTTGTTGAATTTATGGGAGAAAAGTAAGGAACAGCATCCGTACATGTTTTTTATGGGAACAGATTTCAGAAAGCTGAAAGCACCGTTTATATGGTATGACATTCTCCATGTGGCTGATGTCCTTTCACAATATGAGTTTGTCTTAGAGGATAAAAGATTTATGGAAATGCTTAGGATAATCAATTCTAAAGCAGATAAGGAAGGTCTTTTTACACCAGAATCCATATGGACAGCATGGAAGGAATGGGATTTCGGCCAGAAAATGACCCCTTCTCCCTGGATGGCATTTATAATATGCAGAATTAATAAAAGGGTAAATGGGAATTAATAAAATAAATCCAAATAATTATGAACAGAGGTGTACAGCATGGTTATGAATGATGAGGAAATCAATGAAAAAGCAAAAAAAGGAAGCTTCATGTATGGAGCAGGAATGAGCTTTTTAGCTTATCTGGCAAGCAGTTTTCTGTTTTTCTGGGTTTCAGTATTCAGAAGAATGGCTGTGCTGAAAATACCCTTCAGATTTGATTCAGATGTAGCTTTTGCGGTGGTGATTGTCCCGATGATGGTTGCCATGGCCTGGATTCCGCTGGGAATAATAACAGGCTGTATTTTTAGAAAAAAAGGCAACAAAACAGGGAAGATATTTTTCTATATATTTCTAGTGCTTTCAACTGCAGGATTGGCAATATTGTTCTGGAATCTCCCGTATATTTAACAAGCATATATTTATATTAAGATAAAAGGAGTGATAAATATGCCATTGGTAACATCAACTGAAATGTTTAAAAAAGCTTATGAAGGCGGTTATGCAGTAGGAGCTTTCAATGTCAATAACATGGAAATAATACAGGGGATAACAGAAGCTGCTAAAGAAGAAAATGCACCCCTTATACTTCAGGTTTCTGCCGGTGCAAGGAAATATGCAAATCATACATATCTTATGAAGCTTATTGAAGCTGCAGTAATTGAAACAGGACTTCCTATCTGCCTGCATCTGGATCACGGGGATACTTTTGAACTATGCAAATCATGTATAGATGGAGGGTTTACTTCTGTAATGATTGATGGATCACATCATTCCTTTGAAGAGAACATCAGGCTCACAAAGCAGGTTGTTGATTATGCTCATAATAAGGGCGTAGTTGTGGAGGGAGAGCTTGGACGCCTAGCAGGAATAGAAGATGCAGTTAAAGTATCCGATAAGGAGGCAGCCTTCACTGACCCGGATCAGGTTGAGGAATTTGTGAAGAGAACAGGGGTGGATTCTCTGGCTATTGCTATAGGAACAAGCCATGGAGCATTTAAATTCAAGGGGGATCCAAAGTTAAGATTTGATATATTGGAAGAGATTCAAAGGAGGATGCCTGGATATCCAATTGTACTTCATGGAGCATCATCAGTAATTCCTGAATATGTTGAGATGATTAATGCTTATGGAGGAAATATGCCAGGGGCAAGGGGTGTTCCTGAAGATATGCTTCGTAAGGCCGCAGCCATGGCAGTATGCAAGATTAATATCGACTCTGATTTAAGGCTTGCCATGACAGCAACTATCAGAAAGTACCTTGCTGAAAATCCGTCCCACTTTGATCCAAGGCAGTATCTGTCACCAGCCAGAGAAGCAATTAAGCAGATGGTTAAGCACAAAATTATCAATGTACTTGGCTGCAGCGGAAAAGCCTGAATATAATATTTATATCTGTACTTAAAAAAGGGATCGATTTTAAAAAAATACAAGAAAGGAGCAATTTATGGATTATAAAGCGTATCCTGAGTTATCAAGAATGGCCAGGGGAATTGATAAAGCTGATCTTGTATTGAAAAATGCCAGTATACTGAATGTCTTTACAGAAGAATTTATAGAAGGTGATTTAGCAATTGCTCATGGGCTTATAGTAGGGGTAGGAAAATATGAAGGGAAAAAAGAAATTGACTTAACAGGGAAATACATTGTTCCTGGATTTATAGATAGCCACCTTCATCTGGAGTCAACCCTTGTAAGACCTTCAGAGCTTATAAAGGAAGCTTTGAAATATGGTACCACAAGCTTCGTTGTAGATCCACATGAAGCAGCAAATGTGTCAGGCAATGACGGGATTCAGTATATTCTGGATCAGACTTCAAGGGTGCCTGCAAATGTATATGTTATGGTTCCTTCCTGCGTACCTGCAACCTCATTTGAGGATAACGGATGCCTTTTGACTGCCGAAGAGATGAAAAAACTCATGGATAATAAACGCATCCTGGGATTGGGAGAGGTAATGGACTGTCCTTCGGTTATTGAAGGTGAAGAGACCATGATGGAGAAATTAAAATTATTTCAGTATAAAACAATGGATGGACATGCGCCATTTCTTACAGATAAAGATTTGGCAGCTTACGCTTTAGCGGGGATAAAAACAGATCATGAGTGTACGAACTATGAATATGCAAAAAAACAGTGCATGAACGGCATGTATGTACTGATAAGAGAAGGAAGTGCCGCAAAAAATCTGGAGGCAATTATAAAAGGAATTCTGGATGATAAGGCAAGCACGGAGAGATATTGTTTTTGTACCGATGATAAGCATATAGAGGAAATAATAAAAGAAGGACATATCAGCTATAATATAAAAAAGGCAATCAGCATGGGAATACCTGCTATTAAAGCTTTTAAAATGGCAAGCTATAACCCTTCCATATGCTACGGAATTAAAAATTCTGGCGCTATAGCGCCAGGTTACCAGGCTGACCTGGTTGTGCTGAGTGATATGGAAAATGTTAAAGTTACCGATGTTTTTTATAAAGGTATTAATATCAGGGACTATATAAGTGAAGAAGAAATAAAATGCCCGGATCATCTTAAGGAAACAATACATGTGAAGGATTTTAGCAAAGATAAGCTTAAGATAAAAGTGATAGAAGATGAGGTTCCTGTAATGGAAGTAATACCTGGTCAAATTGTCACCAGGAAATTACTTGAAAAGGTTACGTCAAAGGACGGAGAATTCATTTCGGATAAAACCTACAGCAAAATAGCTGTAATTGAAAGACATAAATATACAGGGAAAACAGGTGTCGGGATACTAAAAGGGTTTGGAATAAAGGATGGGGCCATTGCCTCAAGTGTGTCTCACGATTCCCACAATATTGTAGTTGTTGGGGATAATGATGAAGATATGGAGATAGCAGTGAAGGAATTAATAAAGCAGCAGGGGGGATACACTATTGCCAGCAAAGGGAAAATCGTAAATACTCTGCCTTTGCCCATTATGGGGCTAATGAGCGATGCAGGACATGAAGAGGTTAATAAAAAATTAAAAGATATGATCCAATATGCTCATAAAATGGGGGTTAACCCAGGAATAGAGCCATTTATCAATTTATCTTTTATGGCTTTGCCTGTTATACCTGAAATCAGAATTACAGCAAGAGGTATCTATGACGTAGAAAAGAACAGATTTATAAGTTCCTGTTTATAATTACAATTGATAAGAGTATAATTAAATCAATGAAGTGTGCAGGCTTTTTCATTAAGTATAAAGTTTGAAATACAGCGTAATTATTTGCAAGGAGGGGATCAGAATGGAATTGGTTTTGGTAAGACATGAGGCTGCTGAAGATGCTGATGGGCACATAACAGAAGCAGAGAGAAGGCTTACAAAGGAAGGAAGAGAAGACGCAAAGAAATCTGCTAAAGGATTAAGACATCTTTTATATAATTATGATAAAATCTGCGTTTTATCAAGTCCGCTGGTTCGTGCTGTTCAGACAGCAGAGTATATTGCAAAGGCACTTAAAGTAAGAGAAGTGCAAAAGGTAACCAGTATAGCTTCAGGGCTGCTGGAGCTTCTCCAGGAAGAACTGGAAGAGCTTGATGAAGAAACCTGTGTAATTGTTGTAGGACATGAACCGGATATGAGCAATTGGTGCCAGCGTATATGCAACGTAAATCTTAATTTCAGGAAAGGTGCGGCTGCATGTATTAAGCTTCAGTCAATAAATCCTGCAATTATGGGAAAATTAAGCTGGTTTGCAGAACCAGATGTATTAAAGGCTTTGGGTAAGTTTTCCCAGGCTGATTTAAAGAAGTTTGAATGATATAAAATAAGAGAAGTCCCCGGGGGTGTACCCCCTGGGGTATATTTATTTTACATTGTCATGATTACAGGTATATTGAAATTCAGGCTGTGTCTGAATATAAAATCCATTTCTTACTTGGCATGCCCAATTTTGAAAGATTTCCAACCAGGCATTACTTGTAAAAAAATCTTCTTCTGGTTCACCGGGGTTCCATTCTAATATCAAAAATGGGCTTATACCAAATGACCAGATTCCGCTTTGTTCTACTACTGTTTCCCTGATAAGCAGAATAGGAAGTCCATACTGATAAGCCATGGCAGGTTCGATTTGTGCAAAGGGGCTGCCTTCCCAAACAGTTTGCCCTTGAGGTTCATTAAGGTTATTTATATTTACAGTTACCTGACGTTGTTTTAGATTAAGTGCCATAAATCCATAACTGGATAATATCATTCTTCGGATATTAGTCAGTGGAGTTTCCGGATATTGTTCAGTAACAGGCAGGGTACGGGGAAATAATAAGGCTTTTCTTATTTTTTTGATAATAGCATCAACAAATTCCTGCTGTATAGAATTTAATCTGTTTGGATGACTTAGAAGTATTGGAATTCTGAATAAGAGTTTTGCTGATTCCTGCATTAATCTAGTTGGTTTTGCAGCTTCATATTTTATTGCATTTTCTTCATTATACAAAAGATCCATTTTTTCCTCCGCAAGTATATATTTTTTCTTGGTAAGTACATACTTATGCATTGCGGGTCTATATCATTATATGGTGAAGAAATTGTAAATGTTACGATAGCATAAAACGACCCCAGGGGGCATTCTATATTATGGAATGCCCCCTGGGGTGTTATACCTTATTTTAATTTATGCATTTTTGCCATAACAGTTTCCTCACCGGCTTTGAATTCAATGAGGTTGCAGATTTTAAGAGCTTCTTTGTAGTATTTAAGAGCTTCATTTTCTTGTGCCTTATCTGCATATATATTTCCAAGATTTATTAATATATTGGCTTTTGACTTCTGGTTTCCTGTGCTTTCCTGCAAAGCAAGGGCTTGTTGAAAATAAGTAAGAGCCTCTTCAAGGTTTCCATCTTCATAGTGCAGAGTGCCGAGATTATAGAGAGCATCCACCTCTCCCTGTTTGTAGTCACTTTTCTTGCAGACGGAAATTGACTTGTTGAAATATTCAAGAGCCTTAGTCTTATCTTTTTTGTTCTTGAACATGCATCCTATATTGTTAAGCTGAACAGCCTCTCCTCTTCTATAGTCTGTGTCTATATAAATATCAAGAGCTTCAGTATAGTATTTAAAGGCCTCTTCGTAATTTTTCTTGTCGCTGAGAATATTTCCTATCATACCTAAAGCATTTGCCTGACCCTGTTTGTAGTCAATCTCCTTATGAATTTTCAGTGCCTGTTCAGAACATTTCAATGCTTTTTCTAAATCCCCTTTTAATCTGTAGGTTGCACCCAGGTTTAACAATTGATTTGCTCCCCCTTGCCTGCTGCCAATTTCATTATTGATCTGAACAGCTTGAGTGAAGTACTTAATGGCTTCATCCTGATTTTCTTTTGAACTGTAAATAAAGCCGATGTTGGCCAAGGTATTCGCTTCCCCCTGCCTGTTGCCATTCTCACGATTCATCTGGAGAGCATCCAACTGATACTTCAATTCTTCATTTTGTTTAACATTTAAATAGCTCTCGTATAATGAAGGGTTTAGTTCTCTTATTTTATCCATTATCTGATCCACGATTGATCTGGTTTTGGTATCCATATCAATATCTGAGGCAAATTCTTTCAGGTATTCAGGTTTATTGAACTTTGAGGATTTCAGGCAGTTAAAGAGCAGGTCAACACGTCCAAGAACAATTTCGTTTTGAGATTCTTCTGTAACTGAGCCTAATTTATTATAAAGAAACATTGCAAGCTCGTAGTGGTTGTTGAATTCTTTCCCGCCTTCGCTTACCCTGGTCCTTACAGCTTTCTGAAGCCTTTCAAGAGCAATTTCACCAGACAGGACCAACCCGTTCAGTTCGTCCAGAATTTGGAATTCCTCATAAGATAACTCTCCGCTGAAAGGTTTGTAAATGAGGTCATGTTCCACCTCAGCCCAAGCCAGCATAAGAGCGGATGCAATTTGGATCTCAATTAAAGCCCGTGAGTATTTTTTTGATGCCCCAGGCAGATCCTTGCTCTTTAGATAAACCCTATAATGAGTTGCCCAGTAACCTGAGAAACGCTTTTTGTATCCTATCTTTTTAGATGGCTGAACTGAAATGGAATCAGGAAATGTCTTACATTCCTTTATATCAAAATTTGATTCTATGAATTTCTGAACTTTACTTAAATCTCCCGGGAAATAAAGTGCGATACGCACACCGGAAAAATCGACGATATCTTCATTTATTTCTTCAAAAGAACCATAATTTTTGCTGGAATTTCTTTTCTCAAGCTTATCTCTCAGTCTTTCAATTTTTTTGGCACGGTTTGTCACAATTGCCCTGATACCCATTTGTTCCATGTTTGTCTCACAAATCTGGGCGCATATTCTTGATGCTTCCAGATAAAAATCGTACTCTTTTATGTAGTTATTTACAAACCTCTCAATAATAGTCATAAATATTCCTCCGATGCAGCCTTTATTAAGACAAAATAATTCAATTATTTTCATAAATTGTTCGTTAATTCAAATATATCATACAGAAACTTCTTTGTGAATTGTGAATAATCAACATATAAGCAGAGAAGCTAATGATTTACCTATTGACAAGGTCACAAGTTTAACATATCATTAAAATACACCCAACTGTATATGATTGGAAAATATGTATTTGATTACATGGAGCGGGTTGGGATAGGGTTATTGAAATGAAAATTAAATAAAATAATCAGAAAAAGTCTGCATCATGTTAGATACGGTTTTACGTTTTTGCTGCCATGCAGACTTAAATTTTGGTTATTAATTTTTTTGTGATGTGCTTATCAGGAAGGCCTCTTGAAAGGAAGCTTTTTAGTTTTTTAGAGCATAAGCCTCATATGAAATTAGAAAAATAAGGTTTATAATATAATTAATAATAGTTATAAAAGGATAAAGTACAAATTGAATTTTACAGCCCAAACCCATTAATTCCATTAAGTATAATTTAGTTAGCCGGAGGTGGATCTATGAAACGCCATGAAATTATCAACTGGCTGCTTGGAGGTGATGTGTCAATACAGTATCAGACTCACAGCGATTTGCTTAAATCGGATAAGAAAGTACTGATTCCCCTAAAAAAGGATCAGCTAAGAAGGCTGGGGATTTGAATTTTTAAAAAGACATCACCCGGAAGGTTACAGGGGACGTGCATTCTATCAGCTAAAATGGACAAGCACCCGCTATACAATGATGGATCTAAGAAATTTATGCATCCATGCAACACCGGAAATAAAGAAAGCTTTAAAGGTCATAATAAAAAGGTGTGCAGAGGATGGAAGATGGAAAACACAGGCTCATTATCCCGGAGAAGTTCATTTTACTATGGAGCAGGCGGGGAAAATAAGCCGCTGGAATACCCTCAGGGCCATGAGGGTTCTGAATTATTATGAGATGTGAGGAATATTGTAATATATAGAAGGTATTATAATAAAGAGAACGGATTAGTATGTTGAAGTCATTATGAAGGAGGTAATCCTATGATAATATTTGACAAAAACAATAAAGCATATCCGTTATTCACAATGCTAGCAGGACTCCTTGCATATTTAGCCAGCGTTTTTATAGTCTATAAAAACTTTTTTAAGCTTGATGAGAATTTGAGTCACAGAATATATATGAGGCTGGCAGGACTTATTATAAATTTTCTAAGAAATATTATACCAGGTGAATCAACGGGATGGTACGGGTTATTCGCAGCAGTTATACTGATAGCAGGTGCCGGGGGAGCGTTGTTTAAGGGACTCAGGGTAAAGGTGAAAAATAGTATATGGAAAATAGCTCTTACAAGTGTTGTGGGATCACAATTAGTTTCTTTTAGCGTCTATTTAGTGATATATGTATTAGGTGACAAAGTTTATTCAGAGGAATCACTGATTCCAAATTTTCTTTTTTTTCTTATAGGTGCTGCTGTTCATGGGGTTTTTATAGGGTTTGCCATATACAGCATTAAATCGGCAGGCTTTTTTGCATTAGTCTGTGGATTGACAGGAGTTTTAATTGGAATCTTCCTGATGGTAACCTATGGAATGAGAGCCTTTGACTATCGGGCAATAGCAGCTTCCTTTGGTGCCACTTCCAGGTTCAGCATAAAGTTATACGAAATGATAAAGCTGAAAGAATGAGAACGAACTTTATAAAAGCAGGTATATATACCTGCTTTTATAAAGTTAAAATATATTCACTAAATAAAAAAAGTAGTTTTTAAAAAAGATTTTTAAGGGAAAACTTGTAAAATTAAAATAAGTTATGTAAAATACGTAAGGGAGACAGCTATTATTTAGCTATCTCTTTATTAATTTATCTATAAGGTTTTTTGGGTCACTTACATTTATAACTTTTGACCTGAATTATTCGTTTACTGGTTTTTCAGGAGGGACTATCTTATGAAATGTAACAGACTCATAAAGCTGTATTTTGTTTTCTTTATATTCTCAACTATTTTTCTTCTTTTATGGCAAAGACCTGCTTGGGCTGAAGAAATAGATCAAAAAGAGGTGCTGATTTTAAGTTCCTATGGGAATAGCAGTACTTTTTTGTCAGGCCATGAATCAAGGGCATGGACTGATGACATTATTTCTTCAATAAATTCACAGTTTGTAGAAAGTAAAAAAAATATTAATGTAGAAATGGAATATATGGCCTTCGGAGAATCAGCCTGGCCACAATATTATGAGTTATATGAACATAATTTTAAA
This sequence comes from Clostridiaceae bacterium, assembly GCA_040217795.1. Taxonomy (GTDB): domain Bacteria; phylum Bacillota; class Clostridia; order Clostridiales; family Clostridiaceae; genus Clostridium_T. The sequence continues at coordinate 8,065 of JBEHWK010000057.1, read as the reverse complement.
AATACTGAGGTTGACGAGGTAATTGCTTTAGATGATGGTGCATTTAATTTTTTATTAAAGTATGGAGATCAATTATTTCCAAGCACACCTGTTGTATTCAGCGGAGTGAATAACTTTGATTCCTCTATGATTAGCGGACATCCTCTTTTTACAGGTATATTGAAGAGTCCTGATATTAAAAACACCATCGATATTGCTTTAAAACTTCACCCTGATACTAAGAATATATTTATAATTAAAGATAGCGAACTGGTGAAAAAAAGCATAGGTACTGATTATGACGGAAAGGTATCCTTGTTGTTTTCTGATGATGAGGATATAAATAAGCTAAAAGAACAAATAAATAGTTTGCCTGAGGAGACAATTATCTATTTTAATTCACTGGAGTTCAATAGTGGTGGGAAGAATATCCTTCCTTATGAGGCTTCAAAAATCCTATTTAAGGACATTAAAATACCAGTATATTCAAGATGTGATGTGAAATATTATAATGAATGTATTGGAGGGGTAGTTACTGGCGGAACTGGATTAGGAGAAGAAGTTGCCCAATTGGCCTTAAGAATATTGGATGGTGAGAAGCCTTCGGAAATTCTTCCTGTTGAAGATTCAGCCCATTACTATCAATTTAATTATGATAAACTGAAACAATTCAATATTAACATCAAAAACTTGCCAGAAGGGTCAGAGATAATTAATGAGCCGGTTAAATACTACAATATATCCCAAAGACAAATTTTATATTTAATATTCAGCATTACTATGATTATTATAGTAGCCCTGGTTTTGGCAGGTATTAATATAAACAGACGAAGACTTGCTGAGAAACTACTGTTTGATAGTGAAAGCATGTTATATGCAATAATGAAATCCACTCCTAATATAATCTACATGAGAAATTTTGATGGTAAATTTCTTAAGGCAAACAATACAGTTTTAAAATTATTAAACATCAGCGAAATAAATTTTCAAAATAGCGATGTATTAAATCATTTATCGTTATATGAAAAGTATGTACTTGCAAGATGGATGAGTAAAGACGAAGAAGCATGGAAAAGCGGCAACATGTATAGAAGTGAAGAAGTCATAGTGCATACCAAAGAGAACATTACTAAATATTATGATACATTAAGAATACCTCTATTTAATAATGATGGCACCCGCAGAGGCTTGGTCTTATTTGGTCTTGATATAACAGACCATAAGCACAATGAAGAAAATGAAAAGCGAATTAAGGAAATAATGCATCATGATAAGTTAAAAAACAACTTCTTCTCTAATATTTCTCATGAACTGAGAACCCCGCTAAATTTAATTTTCAGTGCTCTTCAAATTATAGAATTGAAAAATGACCCATTCAACGAAGAACAGGAAAATGTACAAAAGTATATAGGTATAATGAGACAAAACTGTTACAGACTTCTTAGGATTATAGGCAATCTCATTGATATAACAAAAATTGATGCGGGGCACTTTTTTACTCAGAAGTCAAATAAGGATATAGTAAGTGTAGTGGAAAACATTGTAATGTCTGTTGTTGATTATGTCGAAAATAAAGGAATTTCCATTACATTTGATACAGAGACAGAAGAAAAAATTATGGCTTTTGATCCGGATGCCATGGAAAGAATAATACTTAATTTACTAGCCAATTCTATAAAATTTACTCCATGTGGGGGCAGCATTGAAGTCAATATCTATGATGAAGCAGATAATGTCATTATATCTGTAAAGGACACAGGAATCGGTATACCTGTTGAGAAACATTCATGGATATTTGAAAAATTTGTTCAAATGGATAAGTCTTTATCCAGGAATACTGAAGGAAGTGGCATTGGTCTTTCAATAGTAAAAGAATTAGTGGAGTTGCATAATGGGACTATTGAACTGAAAAGTGCGCAGGGTGAAGGAAGTGAGTTCAGAGTAAGACTTCCGGTGGAATTATTGCCTGAAGATGAAAATAATTCTGATCCCAATATTTATACTCATGAAAGCAAAGTAGAAAGAATTAAGATAGAGTTTTCAGATATATATAATTGAAAAGAATAAATACCCCAGGGGTCGTTCCAGTATTTGGAACGACCCCTGGGGTATTTTTTTTATTGAGGAAGTGAAATTTTATTATAGCCATCCAGGGTCAGCAGTTTATCATCAATCTTGTCCGAAATTTCTATGACCATCATATTGGCGGTAACATCACCGGTTTTCAGTACAATAGAGTACAGTTTGGTGCCGTCAAAATAATATCTTAAGGTACCCCCCTCAATTATATATTCTTCATATTTCAATGATTTGCCATTAAGGGTATCAGTTCCTTTGCCTGCGTAGGTCAAACCAGTATAATCTGCTTTTGAAGCTGAATCTGTTGATGGAGATACGCCTGAAGGTTGACCGGAGGATATTGCCATATATGTCTTATTTGCATCATCCATTATATACAGAGAACTGCCGATAGTGAGCACGCGGCTGGTTATTTTTTGTCCATCTGTATTCATAACACTCTGAAAAGATGTTGAGGTTCCATTTGACATGCTCTTAAATTCTGCATCAATTGATTTGTTATTAACTTCTATGGTTGCTGTGTAGTGCATAAAATATTTTCCGCTTTTCATTATGTCAGCATAGCTTTTTGACAGAAGATCTTCCGTTCCGCTTGTTTTTTGTTCTTCTGATGTATTGCCGGTATTCTGGGAGGTGGTTTGTGAGGTATCTTGGGACGTATCTGTTGATGTCTGTTTTTGTCCACCGCATCCAATAAGAATAGCAGATGATACAATAAGTACAGTAAGGATTGATAAAAACCTTTTCATAAAAATACCCCCATATAATTTTTTAATGTAGATTAAGTAATATATGCTGCATTTGTCTTAATATAATTATACCATGTTTTGAATTTTTTCTGAAACTATGTTAGTATATAAGCGTATAAAATCTCCCGGCATTTTTACACTAATTTCAACTGATAAGTTGATAATTTTACCAAGCTGTAAAAGGGAGTTAACAAACAACAAATGGAGGAAATGAATTTATGTCTAATTTGCCAAATTGTCCAAAATGTAATTCAGAATACACTTACGAAGTTGATGGTCTTTTTGTTTGTCCGGAATGTGCTCATGAATGGACTGCAGCGTCAGAAACACAAAGCAATGAAGATGAACTGATCGTGAAGGATTCAAATGGAAACATCCTTAAGGATGGTGATTCTGTAACAATAATCAAAGACCTTAAAGTAAAGGGAAGTGCATCAGCCTTAAAAAAAGGAACAAAAGTAAAAAATATTCGTTTGGTTGATGGAGATCACAATATAGATTGTAAAATTGATGGTTTTGGAGCAATGAGCTTAAAATCAGAATTTGTTAAAAAAATATAATGTATGACCCCGGGGGTGGTTCTATTTATTAGATCCACCCCCGGGGTCAATACTATCTGCCTAAATCATCCCAATGTTGTTCAGCCTCCCCTAATTCCATCAAGGCTGAAGGTTTGTCTTTAGAAGTAATAGTGGCTTTTAGTCGTGCAATACTTACACTCAAAGCATTTATTTCATCCCGCTCACAACTAAATTGAAGCCGCTTTACAACAGCTTTCCATCCTGTCTCCAGTTCACTGGTATATTTTTCTGCTGATGCCCAGTCATCTGACATTACTGCTTTTGTGATTGTGTTCATATGCTTTGGAATGTTATCCCAATCTCCGGTAGGCTTTTTGAAAAAATGGCCACTAAGCATGATTAATATAGAAAGTGCTAAAATAGCAACAGGAGTAAATATAACAAAGAACTTTCTCATGGTTATTCCTCCATATCGTAGATTTTAAAACTGAATATTCAGAGTTTTTTGCATAGAGATTAAACTATCAATAGGGTCCTTTAAAATCTCCTATATCTATGGGTTTTTGTATTTTATCTTTGAATTTGTCCACGTAAAGAGTGCCTGATGCTTCATAGGTAGCCAGAAAAACTTCAGAAGGATGGTTTACTCCCTGCTTTCTCAGCTGGGAGTTCAGCCATTTCTCATCACGATTAATTTGCTTTAAATTCAAATCCACTACTACCCCATCATAGATTAATTCTATTCCCAGTCCAGTTTTAGGAGATACTTTAAGATTCATGTCTTTAGGAGTCACCGGCAGCAAATCAGGTTTTTTAAGAACAGAAAGGTCACCATTTGGTTCCAGTACTGCAAAATGAACTTCAGTTAAATCAAATATGTCTTTACTTCTTAATTGTTGAAGCAAATTTGAAGCGTTGTATCTTAATTTACGCATATTATCCTCTAATATTTTGCCATTCATTATCACTATAGACGGTTCTCCTTCTATAAGTTTTGCTGCATATCTGGATTTAGTTGTGAGAAAGTCCACAGCCAATCCGACAGCTGTCCAGGTAAGCAATCCTATCCAATGGGGCCAGGCTCTGCTTGATAAGTCAGTTGTTAAACTGGCAGCTATTGAGCCAATAGTGATTCCCAGTATGTAGTCAAAAAGGGTAAATTGAAGTATCTGTTTTTTTCCTAGAATTCGTGCGAATATCAATAATGAAAAAAAAGCAATAAGACCCCTTACTAATGTTACAAGTCCTTCGTTCAACTATATCACTCCCAATAAAAAAATTTAATATTTATGTTGCTGTTCATTATTGTTTATATTGAGGTTCCTGCTGCTCAATGTAAACCTGTCTTTGTTTTAGAACAGTTAATGCTCCCTCCAGCTGTTGTGATATTTGTTGAAATTGCTGTTGAGCCTGTTTGTCTTGAGTTTCCAAAGCAAATATTTTAACAGTAGCAGCTACACTTTGAAGTCCTGCAATAGCTTGCTGCATTTGTGTTCCAACTGTCATTTTCTCACCACCCTCCAGGGATAATAATCATTTTATAATGAAATTAGTATTCTACATATTAATAAATTTATTCATATTTGAAAGAGTATGCGAAAAAGGAAAGAGCAGTTGAAGAAACTTTGAGAAAAAAGTGTTAAAATAATTATATGTATTTTTACTTAAATACTTACATAAGAAAACAAGCGGTATAAAATTATATAAGACAAAGAGTATCAGATAATGGATTTTGCTTAACAATGGGGGATTGGAAATTATATGATTAAATATACATTGAAAAAAGCTTCTGAAAGGCTTGAATTGTATTGTAGAAACAATATAGCTACCGATGTGAATGACGAGTTTTTAAAGTTTACCGGGTATACTAAAGAAGAAATAATAGGAAAATCACTTGGGGAAATAAGTTGTATGCTGAGAATAGATTCTCAGATTTACCTTGAAAATATAGAAGATAAACATAATTGTTTTGTATTTACAAAAGAATTAGAGCCCAGAGAAGTTACTATTTCCTGCCAGCAGCTACAACCTGTCAATGAAAAGGTTTACCATATTGAAGAAAAATTCAATTCCAGGATTGAAAATAGGTTACCATATGTATCAGGTCTTTTTTCAGATAATGAGAATGGAATTGCAATTTACAGCGTTAAGGATGGTCTTTTCCTGAAGACTAATGAAAAGTTTTTAGGGTTCAGTTTTATTCAATATTATGAAAAGAAAAAAGTTACAGGCAGAACTTTGAAAGAAACAGTTATTGGATATGAGGAAAGCAGTTTTAAAAAGGATTTTTTAGAGGTAATTAAAACTGGAAAGACATTACATTTAAGGGAAGTTAAACATGAATTCTGTGGAAATGCAGAAACCTATTGGGATGTATCTCTTGTTCCGATACATATATCAGGAATTTTAAAGTATATAGTTCATACTGCTTCTGATATAACGGAAAAAGTTTTAAACAGAAAGTTCATTGAGGAAAGAAACAAAAAATTAGAAGCAATTATTGAAAATATGTCTGATGCTATTTTCATTATAGATAAAGAGGGTACATATATAGCAGCAAATAAATTATCACGGGGTATTCTTTTAATACCATCTGAAAATCATACTGTAAAAGATGTATATGACAGAATTGAATTTTTAGATGCCAAAAGAAATCCAGTTAATTATGAAAATCTTCCAAGTCGCAGGATAATGAGAGGGGAAAAAGTTTTTGGGCAGAGGCTTACTGTTATACAAAAGGATAAAATAATTTATATTGAAGTGAATGCCACCCCTATTTATGATGAGTCAGGTAATTTTATCGCAGGAGTAGCATGCTTACGTGATATTACTGAAAATATAAAGTTTGAGGAAGCTACATTAATAAAAACTCAAAATGAGTTATTGAATAGAATTATAGAAAATATTGATTTGGGAATTGTAAGGTGTTCATACTCGGATTATAAAATTATAGATATTAATCAAAAGGCATGTAATTTTTTTAGGCTTTCTTATACAGAAGCAGATTCTGTATCTTCCCTTATTGGAAGGTATTTTTTCAGTCACCTTTCTGCAGAGGAACAAACTGAATTAATTACGCGAATTGAAAAATCAATCGAGAAAAAAGATGCGTCATTTTTTCGATATGTAAATTATACTCTTAATAGAGAACAGGTATTTTATAAAATAATGTATCAACCTTTGTTTGGGTTAAATGATCAAGTTAAAGAGATAATCAGTATATTCATAGATATCACTAAGGAAGTAAAAGCAAGGAATAAAATTGAAGAAGCACTTAAAATCCAGGAAGAACTATTTGTAAATATATCACATGAACTCAAGACTCCTTTGAATGTAATTTACAGTACAAATCAATTAATGGAGTTGTATTTAAAAAATGCTTCATTTGATATTAATAAGGAAACGCTGGGTAAGAACATTAATGTTATAAAACAAAACTGTAACAGACTGATAAGACTTATTAATAATGTAGTAGATTTATCAAAGATAGATTCGGGATTCTTTAAATTCAAGCCATCTAATGAAAATATAGTCAGTATAGTAGAAGATGTTGTTCAATCAGTATCAGAATATACTAAAGGAAAGAATGTAAATATTATCTTTGATACAGATACAGAAGAAAAGTATATTGCCTGCGATTCTGATAAAATTGAGAGGATTATGCTGAATCTTATTTCCAACGCAATAAAATTTTCGAATTCAGATAGCAGTATATTTGTAGATATTGCGGATAAAGGTGATACAGTAGAAATAACTGTAAGGGATACTGGAATAGGAATTGATGAGAAGCATTTGGAAAGTGTTTTTAACAGGTTTCATCAGGTAGACATGTCTCTTTCACGAAAAGCTGAAGGAAGTGGAATTGGACTAGCATTGGTAAAATCACTTGTGGAGATGCACGGTGGTAAAATAAGTGTAGAAAGTAAAGTTGGCAAGGGCAGTATATTTAAAATAGATCTGCCGGCAGAAACTATAGAAGAAGCAGAAGTAATTGAAGATACTAAAGCTATTAACAATAAAATCGAAAGGATCAACGTAGAATTTTCGGATATATACTCCATATAAATTTCAAGGACTTATACAAAAGTAAGTCCTTGAATTAGTATGAAAATTGTCTGGGGGCTGGCCATAAGAAAAATAAAGAACCGCCCGCCATTATATATCATTTTACTTTTGGTTTAGACCACCAGATTAAAAGTCCGCGAATAATTGAAGCTGTTGAACCATACCCGAATCGCTGGATTCATCATATTATCATTGAAAAAACTTCAGATATTGACGAAAAGGTTACGTTCTGGCTTAAGCAGACATATTTGTTTGCGCAAAGGTAGTGACTGAGGGAAAAAATGCTTTATTATGCTAATAGGGATTCCAATAATAATAGCAATCCCATAGTTCATTTAATAAAAAAGTAATTTGAACAACCAAATTATTGGATACTTTACAGTAAGAGGATATATTTTGAGGTATACAATGCCTGGCGTATCATTAGTAGTAAATGATTGAAATTTAATGAAAATAGGAGTATTATAGTTGTGTAGCTTCCACAACGGGTTTTTTTCTTGGTAATGATGGGATAATCATGGTAAGATACTCCTTGTCGCTGCGAGAGAGCAGAGGCGAAACAAACAAATTGGTCTTTGAAAATTAAACAGAGGAATAAGAAGTAAGATTTAGAAATAAACTTAAGTCAACGTAATCTTTTGAGTTAGATTAAGCTTTCAAATTGAGAGTTTG
>JBEHWK010000056.1:0-21085 GCA_040217795.1 Clostridiaceae bacterium | reverse complement strand
GGTTTTGCAGCCCTTAGCTATGGTATCTCCAAGATGGAATTCAAATTTATCATATTTGCTGATAATGCCTCTGTCCCCGTTCATTGCCGCATCGCACAGCTCTCCTATGAACTCCTCATCATCAGTTATCTTTCTCCATGCCGCAACAAGAGGACAATAATTAAAGGTTATATTGAACTCCTCCTGATTTGCTTTGACATCCATTTCAAAGATTTTCTTCACGTTTTCAGTGGCAAATGCTTTCGCAAACACCTCCAGATCATCTGTTTTGGGGAATTTCGCATCAGCATGAAAACAGCCGCAGTTATAGATGGCATCCCTTGCAAACTCAATATCAAGGCCCCTTTTCTGTGCCTCCTGAATAAGCAGCGCGAACCATGTTGCCCTGTGCTCAATGGCTGCCCTTAAATCCTCAATATGTTCTTCATGAATACTTGCATTATTTGTTATCATATATATTCCTCCTGCTTTCTCACTAAATAATTTCCGCCGCCCTTTCCCTCTAAAGAGCAGTAAAATCTGCTCTTCTAGATAGAGTAAGTAAAGTCCGGTATAACCCTTTTTAAAAATTGTCTTGTTCTTTCTTCCTTTGGTCTTGTGAATATCTCATCAGGAGCTCCTTCCTCCACAACAACACCGCCATCCATAAAAATCACCCTGTTTGCCACATCCTGTGCAAAAGACATTTCATGGGTAACAACAAGCATGGTTGTACCTTCCTTTGCTATATTCTTCATTACTGTAAGCACTTCCCCGATAAGTTCCGGATCCAGTGCCGATGTAGGTTCATCGAAGAGAATGATGTCCGGATTCAAGGCAACTGCTCTGGCAATACCTACCCGTTGCTGCTGTCCTCCTGAAAGCTGGCTGGGATAAAAATCATATTTCCCTGACAATCCCACCTTGTCCAGTGCCTTTTTCCCAATTTCATCCGCTTCCTTCTTAGGAACCTTTCTCCCTGTAATAAGCCCAAGGGTCACATTTTCCAGTGCTGTCTTGTTATTAAAAAGATTATAGTTTTGGAATACAAAAGCCACTTTCTGTCTTATTTCATGAATCTGCCTGCTGGTTGCATTTTTAAGGTTAACGTCTATATTCCCAAAGAGCGCATGTCCTTCATCAGGTTTTTCAAGAAAATTGATGCATCTCAACAAAGTTGTCTTTCCTGAGCCGCTTGGACCAAGAACTACTACAACGTCACCCTTATCTATTTTTAAATCAACACCTTTTAATATCTCATTTTTACCAAAAGCTTTATGAATATTTCTGATTTCCAACAAAATTAACCGCCCCCATTCTCACTCATTATGCTGCTACAGCCTTATAAATTTTTATGCGCTTTTCCAGTATCTTAAATCCATATTCCACAAGCATACATATAATCAGGTATACAAGGAAGATATCAATATACGCCTCAATATAGTTGTAACTGACATTTGCCGCCACCTTAGCCTTCAGGTTGATTTCCTGCAGGGACATTGCATACCCTAAGGATGTCCCCTTAATAAGGTTTGTGGTTGCAGTACAAATATTAGGCAGTGCTGAAACAAGCGCCTGAGGAATGATGACTGTCCTGTATGCCTGCACCGTGGTCAATCCCACCGAATGTGCCGCCTCCAGTTGTCCCTTGCTGACAGTACCCAATGCCGAGCGGAACACTTCTGAAAGAATTGCTATTGTGTTCAATGAGAATACAATAAATGCATACCAGATTGGATTTAACTCATAAATATTTATCTTAATGCCATACTTTGCAAATATGGCTGTCAATATAATAGGAACACTGTTATAAATGATGAATATCTGAATAATCAAAGGTGTTCCCCTTACAAATGACACATATACCTGACTTACATACTTTAAAACCGGAACTTCATTCATCCTTGTAAGGGCCAGGAAAAATCCTGCAGGTATTCCCACAGCCAGGGCTATAACAGTAACCAGCAGTGCAGCGGGAGCCCCGGAGAGAGCCACAAAAAAAGTATCAATCAGAAATTTAACATTCAACCCCAGAAACATTACGCCACCCCCTTATACAGCCCTTACAGCCGTCTTTCCTCTGCTGTATATTTTTTCAAGTCTGAAGAAAAGCTGCTCAATAAGAATTGAAAGTACCCAGTAAATAATTGAAAGTGCCATATACGTTTCAAGGCCGTGTGCATTAAAGTTGCTGGTGACAATAAGCATAGCCTTTCCCATGACATCCAGCAGCCCTATAGTATAAGCCAGAGACCCTTCTTTTATCAGTGAAAGAAATGCATTCCCTATATTAGGAATAGCCACTGCAAATGCCTGAGGAAAAACAATCCTGCTGTATGCCTGGATGTTGCTCAATCCTACGCTTACTGCAGCTTCAAACTGACCTTTGTCTACAGACTCATATGCAGTCCTGATAACCTCGGACATGGAAGCTGCAAACTGAAGTGAAAATGTAATGACTATGAACACACTCTTGTCTATGTTGTCCAGGTCTACCCCAAATACCCTTGAGATTTCCGGAACCCCGTAGTAAATCAGGAAAAGCAGGACTATGGATGGTGTGCACCTCAATGCTGTAGTGTAGCCCTCCGCTATTTTTCTTGCAATCCTGCCTTTTCTTATTTTGGCTGTGGCAATGATGAAACCTAAGAGAGTTCCAAACAGTACAGACAGGCCAGTAACCGTGAATGTCACACTTAAATAAGGCAATAACTTTGGTATTGTCTGAATTATATATGCTGAATTGAAATACTTCTCCATGTTTCACCCTCCATCAATATTTTATCTCTTAACTGAATCCAGAACCTTGAATAAATCTTTTCCGTAGAATTGTGTGCTTAATTCGTTGGTTTTCTTTTCTTCTTTAATCTGCTTTATTGCTTTATCATAAGCATCTGCCAATGCCTGATGGCTCTTGTTGAATAATGGCCATGTTTTAATTACAGCGAATTCATTATAGACTACGTCATTTGCCAGGTTATGATATTGTCCGTCTTTTGCAGTTACCTGTTTTTCAAACATCCCTTCAATAGTCACACCTCCGTCAACACGTCCTTCATTTACCCATTGAACCACGTCAACAGTGAATGAATCTCCTGCTTTCAGTTTCACCTGGTTGTTCGGATTTGCCTTGTTATATTCATCAATGATTGTATATTGTGCATTATTTGCTGCGATAGGAGCTAATGTCAGTCCCTTTGAAGCAAAATCTGATAAAGTCTTTATATTCTCGTTGGATTTCTTAAGTACAAGTCCTGCACTGCTTAAGCCTAGGAATTCTTTAGGAAATAAGAACTTTTCAGTTCTTTCCTGTGTCCAGAATGCATTCTTCACACCCACATCATATTTGCCTTGCTGAACTCCCAAAAGCAAGTCATCGCTTGTAGTTCCTATATATTCAAACTCATAATCAGGAAGAGCCTCGTCAACAAGTTTCATAGCTTCAATATCATAACCAGTAGGATTTCCCTTGTCGTCTATGTAGGAAATTGGTTTTATTGTCTGATCAAATGCCACCTTAACCTTTGTTACCGTTTTAGCTTCAGTACTTGCTGCTGATTTTTTAAGTCCGCATCCTGATACCCCTGTAATTAAAGTTACCGCTATAAGTCCTAATGCTGCTAATCTTGATATTTGTTTTCTTTTCATAGTTTTAATCCCCTTTTCAAATATATTTGTATATCCCCCAATTACAATCCCTACTATCTCTATATGTTTGCAGGAATAATATATTTCATAGTATAGTATTCCTATAGGAATATGTCAATGGAATTTTTTCTTTTTTTAACAAAAAAATTAAACCCTTTCAAGGTTTACCTTTGAAAGGGTTCTTAGCTGTTTTAATTAAGTGTTGATTATTATTCTCTTATTATAAGTTTCCTGAATGCTATTACTTGATACTGACAAAATCGCTGCAGCAATTTTGAGACTTCAGTTACTGATGTGCCCTTAACAGACATTTTAGAATGAATTGCTTTCTGGGCTTCTTTTATTTTCTCATCAGCCGCTGTTATTCTTGCTTTTAACAAAGCTGCATCAGTTACTATAAGCCCTGTCAAGTCTATCTTTTCCTTAACTGCTTTTGCTGCATCTATCAATGCCTGAGTTGAGAGATCACCATTTGCCAGGTCCTCATACGCTTTAACAGCCTTTTCAGCTGCTTCAAGCAGTATAGTATAGCTGCTCTTCACAGTTACAGTACATTCTGCAGTATAGTTTCCATCATTTGTTGTAACTTTTATTACAGCTGTTCCTTCTCCTGCAGCTGTAACCATTCCATTTTCATCTACATTAGCCACAGATGTGTTGTCAGAGCTCCATACAACTGTTTTATCATATGCATCCACAGGGTCTATCTGAGCTGTCAGCTGGAATGTCTCGCCTGTCTGTACAGATGCAGTTGTTTTATCTAACGTAACACCTTTAACATCAGGAGTTACATCACTCACTGCTGCAGCAATTGTGTAGATACTGTCCGCATATTGATCATCCACCCCGGCTGAATCAGTCTTTGATCTGTCTGCTTCAGCCCTTACTGCAACCTTGTAATTTCCTTGTGGCAGATTATCAAATGTGCATAATTTTTCGCTTAATGCAATTCTCTTTTCTCCACATACAACATTGCTGCTGTCATATACTCTTACAAGTATATCTTTTGCATTTGTGTCTGTGTAGCTGTCCCATGCAACATCTGCCTTTACACCTGATTCTGTATTTGAAACAGCGTATTTCACATTTTTCACTTCACCCAACTGTGTTCTGCTGTCCTTAACTGTTGTGTCAAGTGCCGGCTGAGTTACCGGCTGAAGATTGCTTGCAGGATCATCTAAAACATAAACTGAAGCGCTCATGTCTTTTGAGTTTATTGCAACTGTTCCATCTGAAACCTTAACAGTATTTCCTGTCATAACGTCTCTCAGCACATCTCCGTCTTTGAAACCATATCTGTAAACATCATTCACAGTAATAAGCTTGCTTGAATTCTCGCCGCTATTGTTTAAGACCACAAGAGACCTGTCATTATTTCCATAACGTGCATAAACTATATATTTATTGTCTTTATGAGATACCACTTCTTCAAAAGCACCATATACCAAAGCATTCTTATGGTCCTTGCGTGTTTCTATAAGGTTTCTGTAATCATTGAACATATCCATATCCCAGTCTGAAATATTCCAGTCAAAGGTTCCTCTGTTATATGGGTCATTTCCTTGATCAAGACTGCTTTTATCAGTTCTTGATGCTTGTGATGCAGTCCCGATTTCATCTCCGTAGTAAATCATAGGAACGCCTATATAGGTCATTTGAAGTGTTGCAGCCAACTCCATCATTGCCTTATTGCCTTTTCCTGTATAATCCCAGTCAAGGAATCTTGGTCTGTCATGAGTGGAGATTGAGTTTGTTGAATTTAATGCTGCCTGATATGGCAATGTCTTCAGTTGGTTTCTTGTAAATTTACCTATATCAGCTACACTTTCTCCTCCATTGTTATCCAGAGATTGACTTCCAAGCCATGAATTTGCGTTTCTGTTCTGAACGAACGGAAGCAGGAATCCGCTGTAATTCATCTTTCCATCCCAGTGTTTGCCGTCAAACCATTGTGAATCATTTCCCCAGTACTCACCAAGAATATATGCATTAGGGTTAGTGCTCCTGATTGCCGTATTCATCCCTTCCCATACTTCCAGATTTTCATTTTTCTGAGTTTCAGATCCGCTGCTGTATCCTGACGGACTCTTTGAAACATCATCTCCTGCATCCATTCTCCATCCGTCTATTCCGTAAGGCTGTTTCAGATATTTCTTCACAATGGAATTATCACCTGAATAAATGTAGTTCTGAACATCAGCACTTCCGTAATTAAGCTTTGGCAGACTTGCGACACCATTCCATCCGTAATAACCCTGAGATAAGTATCCATCTCCGCTTCCAAAGAAATAATTGTCCCTGTATTGTGAGTTCACATTGCTGTACGCATCCTTGAATCTTTCATTTGAACTGCTTGTATGGTTGAATACTCCATCCAGAATCACATTGATTCCGCTGTTGTGTGCTCCGCTTACAAGGCTTTGCAGTCCCTTGTTTCCTCCAAAATTTTTGTCTGCATACTCATAGTCTTCAGTGTCATATTTATGATTACTCTGTGACTGGAACACAGGCATCAGATAAACACCTGTAACCCCAAGCTGATTCTTTAAATATGGAAGTGCCTGCTGCACCCCTTCAAGATCTCCGTTGAAGAAATCATTATTCCAGATTCCGTCACTCTCATATCCTGCTTTTGGGACATCATTCCAGTTCATTATTTCCGAAGGCTTTGTAAAGTCGAAAGGATCATTTGAAACTGAAGGATCCAATACTGTCCTGTCATTTGAAGTATCTCCGTTTCTGAACCTGTCAACCATTATCTGGTAAATAATAGACTCTTTTGACCAATCAGCAGTTTTATATCCCGGCACTATCCTGAAGCCATAGTCAGTTCCGACAGATGATGCAGGCTGATATGAAGTTACTCCTTTATTATCACCGCTTGAATTGGTTCCTCCGCTTATCCACGCTGTTGCATCCCCGTTCTTTACTTCAAAATCATAGAATTTTACTGATGAACCCTTTGGTATCACTCCTTCCCAGAATTCAACCTTTAACTTGTCATACCCATTTGAAGTATAAAAACTGTCATCAGTTATCTTTGTCATAGCTATCTTCTGATCCCCTGATAAAGGTGAAGCCATATCATAATAGTGAACATACGCATCTGTAACATTTCCAGCCTTTGCACGGAATCTTACCTTTACATCATCATCTGCTATAGGTTCCATTGGTTCTGTGTAATCCTTGCTTTGATCTGAGAACAGGTAACTCCAGTCAAGAGTCTTTACCTCCTGCTCCTGATCATAAAGAACCATCATTGAATAAGGCTTAACTGCAGGTTTTCCGCTGAATGCTGAGCCTATATCTGTAACTCCGGCCTGAGTGTCATTTACAACCATATGCCATTGTCCGCCTGCTGGTTCCGGGAAGCCTGTTGCTCCATCATTCAGATTATATTCACTTCCTGTCGGATTATATATAACCACAATATTTGTCCATTTATCACCATTGGCATGATTTTTAAGGTGAGTCAAAATAACATTGCTGTTATATGCAGCTGCCCACACATCCAGATTGTTCTGAATGTCTGCTGCATTGGTCATTCTGAATGCAGGATGCTCTTTTCTCAGCTGTATAAGACCTTTATTGTAATCAAAAACCTCATTGAAATCTTTCTTGTTTTTCCAATCGATCTCATTTATATCATCAGAACTCTTATAGCTGTTTCCGTCACCTTTCTTTGTTCTTAAAAATTCCCCTCCTGCCTGGGTAAGAGGAATACCCTGGGAAGTCATAAGAATTCCCTGCGTAAGAATATCTCTTTTTACTATCTCATCACTTAACGGGTCATTTGCATCAAGCCCGCTTAAATATTGGTCTGGTGCCTGTCCAAGTGTCTTTGTTATCTGATCCCATAAACAATAGTTATCATGAACTTCAGCATAATTTATTGTCTCTTCAGGGTCTGCTGTAAGGCTGTTGATGGATCCTTTCAGCCCCTCCTCCACTTTTCCTGTTGTATCGGAATTGGCAGCTCCGTTTACGTATCCCTGACCTGGTGAATTTCCTCCCCTTAAGGCATCCCTGAAGGTATCATTGAACATTCCGAACTGGTTATTCTTCTGAGTTCCGTCCACTGTCTGCTTGTCGCTTGAAAGCGCTGTTGACCCGCCTGTCCATGGTTCACCATAAACTATATTTGTAGGGTTTATGCTTTTAATTGAATTTGTGGCATCTTTAATTGTATCTTTATCCACCAGGGCCATAAGGTCAAACCTTAAACCATCGATGTTATAATTTGTTGCCCATTGCTTTGAAGAATCAATAATGAACTTATGCACCATTGGTCTTTCAGAAGCCACTTCATTTCCGCAGCCTGAACCATTAGTGTATCTTCCCATGTCATCACTTCTGAAATAATATCCCTGAACTATATTGTCCATATTTGTTGTGGACTGCATGTGATTATAAACCACATCCATGATTACCCTTATTCCGGCATCATGCATTCCTTGAATCATCTGTCTGTATTCTTTGATTCTTACCGTAGGATCACTTGGATTTGTTGAGTAAGAACCTTCCACAGCATTGTAGTTTTTAGGATCATATCCCCAGTTCCTGTTAGTTGGATCTGTTGTATTGGATTCATCCACACTTCCGAAGTCATATACAGGAATAAGATGCACGTGAGTGACTCCCAGTTCCTTAAGGTGATCTATACCTGTCTTTACAGATGTATCCTTTGTTCCGTCCGGAGCAGTATATACTGTTCCAGTCTGTGCAGCTCCAAGGAATTTACCTCTGTAATTCTCATCAACACCTGAATCAGGGTCTATTGTAAAATCCCTCATATGCATTTCATAAATTATTGAATCTTCCTGGTTTACTAAAGCTGGTTTTTCCATAGGATTCCACTTTTCAGGGATTGTCCCCTGGTCGTCCATGGAGATCAATGCTCCTTTATCTCCATTCAGCCCCACTGCAGTAGCATATGGATCAACTGCATAGGTAGTTTTATCACTGGAAGTTCCGCTGTAAAAATTAAGCTTGTACATGAAATACTTCCCATAATTGCTGCTCCTGTCCAAAGAGACAGACCAGACTCCTGTTGCTGCATCCTTTGTCATTGGTACAGCTGTCCCGCTTTCCTGAGAATCTGAATAATTGCTGTAAGTCATTACATTTACGCTGTCAGCTGTAGGTGCCCAAAGTTTCAGGTCTATGCCGGTACTTGTATAAGTGGCGCCTAAATCGTTTCCAGTATAGTAATAGCTGTCTAATACCTTCCTCATTGTAACCGTGCAGCTGTTGAACATCATTGACGGCTTTACTTCCAAAAGCTTGGAAGGGTCCAGATTGAAATTGTCAGGAAGAGTAATAGTAACTTTCTTATCGTTTAAAGCTGATACAGAACCTTCTATTTTATTTCCATCCATATACACATCGAAGCTTGTCCCAGCTCGTGGAGCATTTGTCAGATATGCTGTAATTTGATTTTTTGAATCCATTATTGCTGTAATTACCTTAGGTTTTGCAGCATTAACAGCTTCTCTGAAATCTGTATATACTTTGCTGTCATTCTCAATTACATAAACTTCTTTTGCTCCTGAAAGCACAGACATATCTCCAGTCTGCTCCGCCCAGTCATTGCCTGAAGCTGATCTTCTCATCAGGAATGAAGTATTGGATCCAATACCGGCTAACTTTCCAAAATCAGTGTCCTCGCTGAAATTGAAACCGGCTCCTGAATCACTGCCCCATGCCCATACATTCCATCCATCATAAGAGGATGAATCATATCTGAAATACTGCACAGTGTTCTGGCTTGCCAATGGGTCCTCAGCTATCACATTGATAGTTTTTACAGCTGTTTTTCCATCAGCTGTTGAGGCTTTGACATTGATTGAAGTTCCTGCCTGAACTGTTGTATCTGTCTTCAATATCCCATCAGTGCCGATTGAAGCTCCTGATACAGCAGGTTCTATGGAATAGCTTGGACTCAAAGCTTCAATTGTTCCATCATCTTTATACAAATCTGCCGCCAAAGCCGCAGATTCTCCAGGTGCAACCTGATTTCTTGAAGATATTACCTTCATGCCTTTTGTCAGAGCATCCAGAGTGAATACACCATTAGCCCCATTGGTTCCTGTAGGATCAACCCACGGATCATCAGTTCCGTTTGTTCCGGTTCCGTAATGAACTCTGAACTTATATTCATAAGTTCCCGGAGCCAGTGAAACAGTTCCCATCATTTTGTAAACACCATCACTGGGATCCTGCTGCCATGTGAGCATGCAGCTCGGGTCATAGGACCAGTTGTTGAAATTCGCCACTACGTAAGCATTTGATGGATTTGTTCCTCCGTCATCATACTTAACAATAAACTTGACAGTTCCTGTTACTGGATCAGGATAGCATGCAGTATACTGCAAAGTTTGCGCATTGGCTTTAAACACTGTAAAAAATTGAATGAGAATATTGAAAACCAGCATTAAAGCCATGAATGCAGCAATATTTCTTCCTCTAAAACTTTTCCTCAAAATTAATTTCCCCCTCATAAAACATGTCTGCTCTCAATATGCAACCGGTTGCAAAAAAGAGAAAAATATGTCCTCATTTATTTTCTTTTTCCTGCACCACCTCTTCACCTTAATTGATTTTTTAAAAAACCGCGGTAACCTTAAGCTTTTTTGCACTTAAAGCTTAAGATAAATTAATTAATACTTTAATAACGTTCAAACGCAATTCTAATTTTACCTCCTTTTTCACATCTTTGCAAGCGCTTGCACAAACTTAAAAATTAATAGCATCCGTAAATAAGGATGCTAATTCTTGTTAGCCTAACAAAAAAAATTAACCTGTAAATCAAAAAAAGATGGCAAATAAAAACCATCTTTTGCTTCCTGAAGTACTCTATAGAATGCTTTTCTGTATTAAATTTCTTTTTTCAAAAGTTGAAACATATTTAAAACCAATATCTCTTAAGAATTCATAGGATAAACTTATTCCTTCTCCGAGTCTGTCACTGCTGTGGGCATCTGATCCTACAGTGATTATCTCTCCTCCTAATTCTTTGTATCTTTTCACTATATCTATCTTAGGCATAAAATCATCACGCTGTTTCAGTATAGAAGTGTTTATCTCAATTCCCTTGCCTCTTTCAATGACTTTTTTCAGTATACTTTCTATCAGGTCAATGTATCTGTTTATTTCATATTTGCCATATTGGTCCCAGGCATATCTTTGAATCAAATCCAAATGCCCTATTACATCGTACTCCGCCTTATCTGCCAGTATATATAACTCCCTGAAATAATCTTCATATACTTTATCTATAGGATATTTCAGAATATTCCTTCTCAATCCCAGCCCATTAATGTTATGTAGGGATCCTATTATAAAATCTATATCCTTTTTCTTAAGATATTTATTTATCGGCCCTATCTGCAGATGTCCTTCCCCAATCTCAAGTCCAACCTTGACCTTTATATTGTTCATTTTTTTGTTCTGGTATTTATAGATTTCCTCCTCATATTTCGCAAAGTCTAAAAATCCCCAGCTTGAATCTTCCTCATCCAAAGAAAAATGCTCCGTCATGCATATTTCATTGAGTCCTGCTTCTACAGCCCTGCTGTATATATTTTTGATGCTTTCCTTTGAATCAAAAGAAAACTTTGAGTGTATATGATAGTCTGCAAAATAAGTTTCCATTACTTCCTCCTTGTAAAAACTCTCATAATTTACATTCTTTCATTTATCCTATCAAATTATCAAACACATTTCAAATTGATGTTTACCCCTGTGTTTAAACTAAATGCCGATTTCCACAGAAAACACAAAAATAGTGGCTAACGCCACTTTCCTATACGATAAAAAAACTGCTGCAAAACCAGCTTATGAAAGCAGTTTTGCAGCAGTATCTTATTTTATAACTAAAACAGTTTCTCCGGCAGTTACATTGCCAGTTTTCTTTAATTCCATTGTCTGATCATCGCTTAAGTTTGTAACAACAACAGGAGTTGCTGTCTGAAGTCCTTTAGATTTTATGAAATCAAGATCAACCTGAAGAAGTGTGTCTCCTTTTTTCACTGTATCATCAGCCTTAACAAATATTTTAAAACCTTCTCCGTTAAGTGAAACTGTGTCTAATCCTATGTGAATTAAAAGTTCCACACCATCATTTGATACTAATCCAACTGCATGTTTAGTAGGAAATGCAGTAGCTACCTTACCATCAAATGGTGCTATAACTTTTCCGTCTGAAGGAATTATAACATATCCGTCTCCCATCATTTTTTGAGCAAAAACAGGATCAGGTGATTCAGTTATTGGTTTAACGTCTCCATTCATAACTGCAGCTACTTCCTTAAGCGCTTTCTTAACAGCTTCCTTAGGTACTGCTTGTGGTTCTTCTTTCTTTTTGAATAAATTCTTGAAAAATGACATAATTATCTCCTCCATAAAATTATATTTTTGAAATATTTATAAAATTCGCCAAGGCGATTATAAGCTGTTGATTTTTAAATGCTATCTAAATAAACTTCCAATTCTGATTTAATCTTGTTTACATGGGGACCAAAAATCGCCTGCACACCGTTACCAACCCTGAACACTGCAACAGCACCGGTAAGCTTAAGCATTTCCTGATCAACCTTTGAAAAATCCTTTACTGTGACACGCAGACGGGTAGCGCAGCAGTCAATGTCAACAATATTGTCTTTTCCGCCTAAACTTTCAGCAATGAATATTGACATATCCCTTCGAGGCTGGCTGTAATTCTCAGCTTTCGCATCCCTTTCAGGAATGCTTTCGCTTATAGCTTTCGCATCCTCTGTAGGGGCGTTTTCCCTTATAGCTTTCGCATCTCCTTCCGAGATGCTTTCGCTTATATCATCTGCATCCTTTCGGGTGTGCAGCTTAGTTTCCTCCTCATCATCTTCACGTCCTGGAGTCTTCAGGTCAAACCTCAATATCAGGGTGCGGAATATAAAATAGTATGCCGGGAAATAGAAAACTCCCACAATGATGGCATTAATCCAGTTTGTCTTGGAATTTCCCTGAAGAACTCCAAACAGCACAAAATCTATCAGGCTTCCTGAAAAAGTTTGTCCAACTCCCACATTGAAAATGTGCATCAGCATAAATGAGGATCCTGCCAACAGGCAGTGAACAACATATAATAATGGTGCAGCAAAAAGGAATGAAAATTCAAGGGGTTCTGATATTCCTGTGAAAACTGCAGTAAGGGTAGCAGAAATCAAAAGTCCTGCAACTGCTTTCTTTTTGCTGTCTTTAGCAGTATTGTATATTGCCAGAGCAGCTCCGGGCAATCCAAACAGGAACAAAGGGAATTTTCCTGCCATGAACTTAGTTGCCTCAACACTGAATTTAACAGTGCCAGGGTCAGCCAGCTGAGCAAAGAAAATATTTTGCCCTCCCATAACAGTTTTGCCTGCAACATTCAAAGTGCCACCCACTGCTGTCTGCCAGAAAGGCATATAAAACACATGGTGCAATCCAAAAGGAATAAGTGCACGTTCGGTAAACCCGTAAATAAATGTACCCCAATAACCGGTTCTGTTTACCAGCTCACCTACAGCCATTATTCCATTCTGCACTACAGGCCATATAAAATACATTACTATTCCGACGAACATATATGTCAAGGCCGAAATAATAGGAACAAACCGGGTTCCTCCAAAAAATGAAAACACCTTATGCAGTTCTATTTTATAAAACCTGTTATGTAATGCGGCAACTCCCAGACCTACAATAACGCCTCCAAAAACCCCCATTGACAGGGTATCTATTCCAACCGCATTTCCTAAAGCCCCCTGAGGCATTGCACCTGGAACCAGTTTTCCATTTATATTAAGCAGGGCATTGATGGTGGCGTGCATCACAAAAAATGCAACTGCCCCTGCAACCCCTGAAACTTCCTTTTCACGTTTTGCCATACCTACAGCAACACCTATAGCAAATAGTATCGGTAAATTTATGAATACTATTCCGCCAGCTTTGGACATCACAGTAAGAAGGACATTAAGAACTGTGCCTTTTCCTAAAATCCATTCCAAACCATATGTGGATATTGTTTCAGCGTTTGTGAAGGATGCACCAATACCCAGCATCAATCCTGCTACAGGAAGTAATGCTATTGGAAGCATAAACGCACGTCCAACACGCTGTAAAATACCAAAAAAGTTTTTATTCATCTTCCCGTCTCCTGATTCACCAATTTTATATCAGTTTCATCATGAAAACCTTTATTAACTGGTAGTGACTCTTTGAATATGCAGCACAAGATATGCTATTTCATCGTCAGTAATTTCCCAATTATACTTATCATGTAAATGATTCTGTATTTCAAGAACACATTTGAAACTTTTACCGTATTTTTTCATTATAAGTTCATATAAGGCCCTGTCATCACTTATATCCACAGGCTTCCTGTTCATCTGCCTCAATACGAAGTACTGAAGATGGGTTAAAAACCGGGAATAATTTAATGACTCCTCATCCAACTCAACCTTGAAATGGTTGTTTACAATGTTTAGTATTTCACTTACTATTTCTGTCATCTCAAGAGTTTCCTGCATTTTACCGCTGTCAAGTTGTGCATTTACAAAATGAAGAGCTATAAGTGATGCTTCTGACTTTGGCAGTTCAACCTTCATGGAATCCCTGATTATTTCTACAGCTTTCTTTCCTACCTCATATTCTTTAGGGTAAAGCCTTTTAATTTCCCACTGCAGGGGATTATTAAAGTCTATTCCTTCTTTCGCCCTAATAAT
The DNA here is from genome assembly GCA_040217795.1 of Clostridiaceae bacterium. Lineage (GTDB taxonomy): Bacteria > Bacillota > Clostridia > Clostridiales > Clostridiaceae > Clostridium_T. The sequence continues at coordinate 6,722 of JBEHWK010000056.1, read as the reverse complement.
TGCAAAATTAATGTGGTCGGATAAAGTAAGCACAATAGACTGGTTTAATTTCTTCTGAAGAATTTTTTTCCCGTCTTCAACAATGGTGTCTGTCAGCAAAATAATATCCATGGGGATATCTCTTAGTATTTGCGACATTTTCCCGTCGTATACAGAATCCCCAAGGAAAAATTGCTTTTCCACCTTGCAGCCATCCAGACTATCCCCTTCTTTTCTTTGAAAGCCTATTGCTTTTCCCATAACGACAACTTCATTTCCGCTGTCATCAAGGGCTAATGCAACGTTATTATTGAAAGCTTTCTTAAATATCATTTCATTACCCTCCAAATGTTATAAGAACTTATTAAAATAAAAAGAGTGAACTTTCCTAAAGAATAAAAAAACCAACATCAATAAACCCAGATACGTCCTGCACCTAAACATTTATCGATATCGGTGATGCCTGATCGAATCAGTAACAAATCCTCTATCCCGGCTTTACTAAAAGCAAAAATAAGTTTGCAATTACAGCCTTTATTTTTAACTTTTAAAATAAATTCATATTACCTTAACAATGGAAATAAATAAGTTACAATTTAGGCAAACGATTGACCTGAACATAAACCAATTATCTCATTTTGCCATTTTTTTGTCAAGAGCAAATTCCATGTATTAACCCCCGGGGGCTGATTCCCGGGGGTTATAAATTCAATTATTTTTCTTTGGCAATTATGTCTTTTATCTGAGTCTTCAATTGATCTGATCTTCCGCCGAATATAGCCTGAATGTTGTTTCCGACTTCAAGAACACCTGCGGCACCTAATTTCTTAAGCTCAGCTTTATTAACATTCTTAACATCCTTTACGCTTACACGTAATCTTGTAATACATGCATCAAGGTTAGTGATGTTTTCTTTTCCGCCAAGTGCATGAAGGATAGCCAATGGAAGAGCTTCTGATGCAACTTCTACACTGTCTTCAACATCGTCATCTTCACGTCCTGGAGTCTTAAGATTCCATTTTCTGATAGCGAATCTGAATCCGAAGTAGTAAACTACTGCAAATACAAGACCTACAGGAATTACCAACCACCAAGCTGTTCTGTTTGGAATAACTCCGAACAGTATGTAGTCAATAAGACCACCTGAGAATGTCATACCTATCTTAATATTTAATATCTGCATTGTCATGAATGATAAACCTGCAAATACAGCGTGAATTCCGAATAATACCGGTGCAACGAATAAGAATGAGAATTCGATTGGTTCTGTGATACCAGTCAAGAAAGAAGTTAATGCTGCTGATGCTAATATACCACCTGCTATAAGTTTCTTTTCTGGTTTTGCTTCATGATACATAGCTAATGCTGCTGCTGGAAGTCCGAACATCATGAATGGGAACTTACCAGTTGTGAATGTACCAGCTGTAAATGTTTTGCTTCCATCGCTAAGAACACCATAGTTATTGAAATCTACCATTTGAGCGAAGAATATTTTCTGGTCTCCGTTTACAACCTGACCAGTTGTTTTGCTCATATATTCCCCGAATTGATACCAGAATGGATTGTAGAATATATGATGTAATCCGAATGGTATCAGTGATCTTTCAACTATACCGAATATAAGTGCCGCTAAAGTTCTGTTAGTGTCAATCATGTTACGAGAGAATGAAGTTAAACCATATTGAATTGGAGGCCATATGAATACTAATGCAATACCCACTGCTATAGCAGAAACTGCTGTTACTATAGGAACGAATCTCTTACCTGCGAAGAATCCCAAGTATGAAGGCAATTCAATATTGAAGAACCTCTTATAAAGCTGTGCTGCAATAATACCAATTACTATACCGCCGAATACACCTGTCTGTAATGTAGGTATACCTAAAACTGATGCATAAGCCGGGTCTGTTCCTACCATACCAGAAGTAACTCCTGCTACGATTCCCAATGTCTTGTTCATGATAAGGAAACCAACGATTGCTGCTAATCCAGCAACACCTTCTCCTCCTGCAAGGCCTACTGCAACTCCCACCGCAAATAATAATGAAAGATTACCGAATATGATATCACCTGACTGCTCCATAACTTTTGCGAAAGTCTGGAATCCGCTGCTGCTTAAGAAGTCTGCATACTTTAAGAAGTTAGGGTTTTGGAACATATTACCGAATGCAAGCAAAATACCTGCTGCTGGCAATATTGCAACTGGAAGCATTAACGCTTTACCAATCTGCTGAAGCTTACCGAATAAGCTTCCTCCTTTTGATTCTTTTTTTGACATTATAATTCCTCCTTTTAAAATAAATATTAATTGTTTAATAAAAACTAATATAATGAAAGTTAACCATATAGATATCGTTTACCCAAACCAATGAAATAAATACTATGTTTTCAATAGAAAAGTGAAAATAAAAAATCACCCACACCAATAAATACAAGTACCCTGCTAAATCTGCTAAGTACAATAATATTTATCGATATCGGTGATGCCTGATCGAATCAGTAACAAATCCTCTATCAAATAACAACATCCATTATTTCAAGTTTTTCATCGTTTAAGTAATCGATTTCCATCGACAAATTTATTATCGCACCTTTATATTAAATTGTCAACATCAAATTTTAAAAAACTTTAAATTCTATTATACGACAGGTACATACTCCTCTTCACAAATTGCCTTAATATTCTCCAGACAGTGAACTGTAGCATTGGCTCTCGCCTTTGATATCACAACCTTACTGATTACCTTTGCCAACAGCTTCTCGGGAATTGTCTGGCTTATCTCAAAGGTCAGCTCTGTTCCCTCATCCTTTGGAAGAAATGTAACTTTATAATATCCTGAAGTATCTCCTGTCAACTTTGCGACCCAGGTACTTGCCTCAGGATTAAAAATATCCTCTGTAACTTCAACAACATTTGGATGCTTTATCCCAAATAATGAATAGTTCATCTCAACTACAGTTCCGACGCCTCCATCTCCCTTAGGCACTGCAACATCAGTTACATGGGGATCCCACTGGCTCCATGTTTCGGGATCCACCACATATTTGTATACCTTTTCAAGAGGTGCGTTAATAAAAATACTTTTTTTGTAATTAACCTCAGACATATTGTAACCCTCCCCGACCATACAATAATCGTTTTGTTATAACTATATTATAGCACTTTTCACCATAGCAATACATTATTCTTAAAAAATTACATAATTCTTCATAAATTATAGCCTTTAAATATAGTCCTGATTATGTGAATCTAACGTAACTTTATTATTATGTATTTAAATTCCACATGAAAACGAGTATAATATTCATTATTATGTTATAGAGTTCCATATATTTATAAGCTATCATTTACAGTTGGAACCTTGAAATGAAAAGTTGGAGATGACGGTATGAAAGACCTTGCTGTTTTAATTGAATATGTTGATAACCACCTGCTGCCAAACCTGGATATAAGAAGCTTGAACCCTTCAGATCCTGTTGTCCCAAAACATGTGCCTGAACCATGGATGCTCATTGGAGCCGGGAATTATGCTGCAGCCTTTGTGCACCCTGATTTTCCTGAACATGTTATTAAGGTATATGCCCCAGAAAGACCAGGGATCCTTGAGGAAGTATACGTGTACAGCAAAATTGGCAAACATCCCTCTTTTTCAGAATGCTATTACCACACTGAAAAATATCTTATTCTTAAAAGGCTCAGAGGAGAAACTCTGTATAGCTGTATAAACAAAGGTATTCCAATTCCAAAGAAAATTATTAATGATATAGATAAAGCCCTTAGATATGCAGAATCCAGGGATCTTCACCCTCATGATGTACATGCTAAAAATGTTATGATGAATCAGGAACAAGGTCTTGTTGTTGATATTTCAGACTTCTTAAAGAAAGAGGATTGTTCTCTTTGGAATGATTTTAAGAAAGCATATTATAAAATATATCTTCCTTTTTTCTTCAAATACCACCCCCCAGTGCCGGAGTTTGTCCTTAATGCAGTTAGAAAAGGATACAAGCTCTTCAAGTCCCTCAATAAAAAAATGAGCAGATAATTTTTAGTTGAAGATGAGTCCTTGTATATTTCAATATCTGCTGTTAAAATTAAAATGTGGTATAATTATTATATAGAGTTCCTTTACATATAATTTCGCATACTCTGTTGGAACCCTATAGGGAGAAATAGCTAAGCAGGTCTTTGTAAATGTTTACTTATAAATCTAAGGAGGTTTATGTGATGAAAGAATGTTGTACTAAACCAATTAAACACAAAAAACTGCTGGTTGGAGCCATGACAGGAATTTGTGCTGCCTCAGCGTTAATTTATCTCAGATTAAAACCTTGCTCTAAAGAAACAAAAAAAGAAATTATGATTACAATACAGAAGCATTGAATCTCCCCTGTTCAAAATAATTCTTCACGGAAGCATATCTTCATTATTTTTTTCATAATATTATCTGTAGAATTATTTTAAATAAAGAGAGGGTTTCCTTCAGAAATGGACAAGACCATTATTAATTTTAATAAGGATACTATTATTACGAAAAAATCTGTTGTTCTGGAAACTGTAACGGGATTATCAATAAATGAAGTGTATATTTTGAAGGACAAATCAGGATCACTATATTACGTCATTGCAAACGCTTATGGCACTGAATTTGGTAATTATGAAAAAAAGGACCTTGCTAAATTCAACAGTATACTTCCTATAAAGAATATACCCCTGTACTTGATAAACAGTGATGAAGATGCTATTACTCATATAGAAATTGAACTATAAAATTTGTTGAGATGGATTTGTGAACTACCCACCACTTAAGAAGTGTGGGCTTCCTGTTTCCACAAGTTCGTAACCTACACTCTCCACAGGCGTAACTTCGGGAAGTCCCTTCCCTAGATGCCGGCGACGTCGGTATCTTTTGCACCTTAGATATTTTACGCATGGAAGGATAACAAACTCATTAAATTCAGAGGAAAGAAGTAATCCCTAATATATTGCAATTATATTGCAATGTATTCCAAATATACATTTAAATCACAATACACTAACCAGAAAGCCATTCGTTGCAGCGGGTGGCTTTCCTATTTTCTCAGAGCGAATTAAGAATAATTTGGCCTATTGGTACAATACTAAGAAATGAGGAGATGATATGATGAAGGAGAAAATAAATAAGCTTGACACTAAAACTGAACAGGCTAATGAGCTTGGCATTGAAATACCTGAGAGCGGGTATTGGGGAGATGTGCCCTCAAAGTTTTGCGGTGCAGTAGGAGGAGCTGAAGGCGGAAATTTTACAAAGAATGCAGTCAAATCTTTTGAGGAGAAATTAGCCCACAAAAATGATGAGTAGTCTCTATTATTCTATTATTTACCCCAGGGGTGGTGGTTAACTTTTCCGCCACCCCTGGGGTAAATAGCATTTTTGATGTATAATTATAGTATAAAAAATAAAATGATTACCATCAGAAAGGATGTGCCGCTATGCTGGATATAAAAAAGGGACCAAATAAATTCTATGTAGGGGAAGATGCAGGAAAACCCGCAGCAGAAGTTATTCTTACAACTGATGATAAAGACAGAATAATAATTGAACATACTTATGTAACAGCTGATTTTTTGAAAGGCAAGGGCGCGGGAAAAGAGCTTATAAAATGTGTTGTTGACCATGCCAGGGAAGAAGGAAAAAAAGTAATTCCCCATTGTAAATTTGCTATAGCTGAATTTGAGAAAAACAAAGATTATGAAGATGTATTAGATAAATAGAAATGCCCCAGGGGTCATGGCTTTTTTTACCATGAACCCTGGGGCTATTTAAATCAATATGAGTCAAAAACTTTATTGTGAAGACCTGTTATTATTCCCTGTCCAGTGCTGTTTGGATGCGGATTTCTAAAAATGTAATTCAGAAGGGAAACAAATTCTAAAACAGTCCTCAAAAACCTCCTCATTGTAATAAATTTAACCTGTTAATTAAATTATACACCTTTCAGATACCAATATGAAATCCATTTCAACCTTATTCAAGCTATTGCAGATAACCTTAGCTGTCAAATAATTTATCAAAGTATTCTTTATTCTCCATAAGTTGTTCTATTAACTGCTCTTCCGTATCTTCAACATCCTCTTTATCATATATGCAGTGAACTCTGTTAAATCTGTTCTTATTGTAGTCTGTAAGCTGAAAAGCAGTGATAACTTTTTTATAGTCTCCCTTTACTTTTTCCCCAATAACCAAAATATATATCTTTTTATCTATAGCCTTTTCATAATAAAAGAGCCTATCTTTCTTAAGAACCTCAAATATTTTATCCGGAGTTTCTGCGACAGACTGAATAATTTCCAAATTAATCTCAGGATGTGAACTTATTATATGTGTAAAATAATTATGCTTTGACATAATTACTTTATCATGTATTGGGCTTTGAAATTCTATGGCCGCAATGTCTCTGTTAAACTTATCCTTAATGTATATGTCCTTCATTTTTTTCATCAGTCCTTAAAACTTATGTTAATACCATTTTACCACTTTGTAAAAACAGGTGCATGAAGAAACAAAAATCTTTCTATTGTTTTTGCACTCTTTTAATTTTCCCCCAGGTGTATTTTGAAATTCTTTTCTCCTTTTATTTTAGACATGAGAAAAAGGCTAAAGCTTTTTTTCAGCATCAGCCCTTATTTTGTGTCACTCTTCCTCCAGCGTTGCCAGTAATCTTCGCCCCTCTTCACTTTCAGATACTTCTAAAATAAAATT
>JBEHWK010000055.1:0-21335 GCA_040217795.1 Clostridiaceae bacterium | reverse complement strand
GATGCAGGACGTCAGGGGTATATAGTATGTCCTCTTATTGAAGAAGATGAAAAAGGTGCCCTGAACTCCGTTGAAAAAGTTTATAATGAGTTATCTGAAGGAATATTTAAAGATATAAAGATAAATATGCTTCATGGAAAGATGACTTCAAAGGAAAAAGATGAAATAATAACAGGGTTTAAAAATAATGAAATAAAGCTTCTGGTATCCACTACTGTTGTTGAAGTGGGAGTTAATGTACCAAATGCCACTATTATGATAGTAGAAAACTCTGAAAGATTTGGTCTGGCACAGCTCCATCAGCTTCGGGGCAGAGTAGGGAGAGGGGAGTTCCAGTCCAGGTGCATACTGATAGGTAATGCTAAAAGTTCTGTAACAAAGAAAAGAATGGAAATAATGACAGAAAGTAATGACGGTTTCTTTATTGCTGAAGAGGATCTGAAAATAAGAGGTTCAGGAGAGATGTTTGGATTTAGTCAAAGCGGAGAATCTGATTTGTTGCTGGCGGATGTGACTCGGGATATAGATATCCTGAAATGTGCAAACTATGAAGCGAAAAATGCTGTCTTCTGCAGTAATGATGAATATAATAATTTATGCGGTGAAATACTTAAAACTTTGAAAAACAGCAGTAAGTATATCTGTTTTAATTAAATGATTTGTAGAAAATAAACCAATGTGATAAAATGTAAAAGAAGTTAATAGGAGGAGGTTATCTAGTGAGAATAATAGCAGGTAAGGCAAAGGGGCGTAAAATACTTTCTCCGGCCACATATGAAACCAGACCTACTTTGGACAGAGTAAAAGAATCTATGTTCAGTATTATCCAGAATTATTTAATAGATGCTACAGTAGTGGATGTTTTTGCAGGTACAGGTTCACTTGGACTGGAAGCTGCAAGCAGGGGAGCGAAGGAAGTTTTTCTTGTTGACAAGAGTCCTGTAACGTTTCCGATTTTAAAACAAAACATTGAAACCTTAAAGTTTCAGGATTTTTGTCATGCATTGAATATGGATGCATATGCAGCGTTAAATTCACTGGCAGGTAAAAATAAGGTCTTTGATATAATTTTTATTGATCCGCCATACTTAAAGGATATGATTCCAAAAGCTTTAGAAATAATTAAAGAAAAGAACATGCTTGATCCTGAGGGAATAGTTGTTACAAAAATTGATACTAGTGAGGAAATATGCCAGGGTTATAAAGACATAAAGCTGACAGACTCACGAAAGTATGGAAATACTACGGTATGCTTGTATAAGTTTAAGGAGGATTAATATGAAAATAGGTGTGTATCCTGGGAGCTTTGACCCCATAACAAACGGACATTTAGATATAATTGAGAGAGGGTCAAAAGTTTTTGATAAGCTTATTGTAGGCGTACTTGTTAATGTAGAAAAAAAAGGACTCTTTGATTACAATGAGAGAGTGGAACTGATAAAAAGGGTTACTAAGGATATAAAAAATATTGAGGTAAAATGCTTTGAGGGACTTCTGATTGATTTTATGAGACGTGAAAATGCCAGAGTTATTTTAAAAGGGTTAAGGGCTTTTTCTGATTTTGAATATGAGTTTCAAATGGCTCTTATGAATAATAAACTTGATCCTGAAGTTGAAACTGTATTTATGATGACTTCTGCACAATACTCTTACTTAAGTTCTACCGCTGTGAAGCAGGTTGCAAAGTTTGGCGGACGAATAGACGGATTAGTGCCTGACGAAGTTATCGAGGATGTATATTTAAAAATTCAAAGTTTATAAGAGGTGTTAATTATGGAAAAAATGGATGTAAATGTTGTTGAATTGTTGGAATATCTTGAGGACATGATAGAAAATGCGGCAAAGGTTCCTATAACCGGTAAGGCAGTTATTGATAAAAGAGAAGTTATAGATGTTATTGAGCAAATAGTGCATTACTTGCCTGATCAGTTTAAAAAAGCTCAGTGGGTAGTTAACGAAAGAGAAAGAATATTGAATGAGGCAAATAAAGAGCTCGATAGTGCAAGAAAAGAAACTGCTGAGTTAATGCGAAAAAATGTTGAAAATCATGATTATGTAAGGGAAGCAAAATTAAGAGCGCAGGAGATTATAGCTCAAGCCCAAAGAGAGGCCAAATCAATTCGATTGGGTGCAAGGGATTATGCTGATGAAATCTTATGTGACCTTGATAAGCAACTGGAAACAAGAAAAGAGTCCCTTATGAACGAATTGAAGGTTTCAGTAGAAAATTTTGCTCAAGGGCTTGATGGAACCTTACAGAATATCGGAGGAACCATTAAGGAGAATATAAAGGAACTCAGAAGTATCAAGTAGATAAAAATATAAAAGCAATAGTTCCTGCCATTATTCCCTGAATAAATTTATACATCAGGTATTTTTTCAGGTTAACCTTATGACGGCTGCAGAAGGAGCTTATTTGAGCAAGAACTGATAATCCGCAAAAAGAAGTCAGAAAACATAAAATGCATAACTTTACAGTTATACATAAGCTGCTGGAGGAAATAATTTTACATCCATTAGTTATTTCAATCAGTCCCAGCAATCCACCTTTTAATGCCTCGTCAGGGATGTTTAACAGCGATGAAATACTGCTTGAAAAATAATTAAAAAAGTACGAGTCCCTGACAATTGAGATCAGAACGGAAAATATAATAACATAGCCGGATATATTTAATGTATTCATGACTGCATTTTCAAGTGCATCTTTAAAAATGGTTCCAAAGCCCGCTTTAACTGCCGGTTTGGAATCATTTTTTTTATTGTGGCAGGATTTATCGCCCATAGTCATAAGCCCTATAAGGATCATGGAAATGTAATTTACCCCTAGCAGAAAGTATCCATAGTTTTTATTTTGAAGCATTACGCTTCCTACAGAGCCGACCAAAAATAACGGACCTGTATTTGATGAGAGAATTATCAACCTGGAATATTCATTAAATTCAAGATATCCCTGTTTATATAGGTCAGATGAGTATTTGGAACCTATAGGGTTCCCGCATATGATACCTGCAATTATAGGGAAACTGGCGTTTTTACTTAGTTTAAATGGAGTGCAGATAATATGTGAAAACAGTTTTCCGTATAATGTTATTCCTTCGTAAGAAATAAGTAAATTACATACCACCATAAAAGGCAGCAATGTAGGAAGAACAGCTTGTACAAATAATTCTGCTCCCCGTAATGAAGCATCTATGCATTGCTTTGGATTTAACAAAAAATATATTATCAGGACTGTCAGCAAAACGGCAGGAAGAACAGTCACTTTTCCTCGAATCTGAATAACTAAAGTGATGATTAATATTACAATTACTGAAAACAAAAAATAAATACTATACATAGGACCACTCCTTATATATAGTATTTATATTATATATTTTCATCTAAAATTCCAATTATCTGCTGAATTTAATGACAGGCGAACGGAGAAAATCATCCTTTGAATTTACGTTACTGCAAATTAAGCTGTAGGCCTTTGTTGCGTGGATATCCATTGACAGCATAGGATCACTGGTATTCTTGATTTTATTGATCAGATGGAGGCTGCTGTTCTTCTTGATAAGTTTAAGGATTTCAGCCCCGTTATGATTTAAACCTAATATCCGGATATATTCCGGGGGGGTGTTTCTCAGTTCCTTCAGATTATAGTTTTCAAATCCTGCGAAAAATTGGGTCAAAATTCTGCTCAATCTTGTATAAGTATATCTTTTGCTTTTACAATTTAATATAAGCTCATCAAACCCTGCTGAATTTTCTATTTCTTTAATAATCTTATTATCCAGCCCCTCGGACACATCCGGTAATTTGCTTAAATTTCTTCCTTCGGTCAATATCTTATACTTAAGATATTTAAACATCTTCTCTTCAAATGCAAAATCATAATTTTTCCTTGAAAGATCCTCCAGTATTCTGAATGTCTTCTCAGGAAGGTGCATTTTCAGTGAATTGATTTCCCCTTTGTTTTTCAGATATTTTCTGATGGATGAGGCTGAAGAAAAATCAGTCTGCAGTTCAGTGTTGTTGTAGTCAGCCCCTTCCCTTCTGAAAGTGAAGGGGGTCATTCTGCTTTTTGATCTTGAAATAGCTTTGATGTATTCGATCCCCAAAATGTTGTTTGAGGAACCTAATTGTTTAAGTATATATTCATCATCATAAGGTAAGTTCATCTTATGTATAGTCTCAATAAGAGCTTTGCTTCTTGAAACCTGAATTGGAAATCCCAGGTCTAAATGTTTTTTCAAAAGGATCCTGAACTCAGGGCTTTCCTGATGAAGTATCGATGAAATATCCTTCAGCAGTTCTATGTCTCCGCATTCACTTCCGAAGGAAACAGAATCAATCACTTCTAAAGAATTCAATATTGAGATTGCCCCTGAAGCAAAAAATTCAGCTGAAGAAACTGCATACACCGCAGGCAATTCCAATATAAGGTCTACACCGTTTTCTAATGCCATTTCAGTTCGGGTCCATTTATCAATTAAGGCTGGAGCCCCCCTCTGCACAAAATTGCCGCTCATAACACATACAACTGCATCACATTTTGTTAAAGACCTGGTTTTTTTTAAATGAAGTTCATGGCCTGAATGAAAAGGATTATATTCAGTAATTATTCCGGCTATTTTCATAATATATGCACCTCTTTCAATAAATATTATACACCATGAACCTGTTGAATATCAAAAGTCCTGGATTTGTTTGAAAATTGCCATTTTTTTAAATAGTTAAATTATAACTTTGGGCTCTTTTTTCTCATTAAAATCTTGAAAAAGCTGTATAAAAAGGAGTATATTAATAGGTGTAGCATAAGCGTGTACGAAAGGAGAAATGAGCATGGATTTAATGAGGAAAATATGGGAGATGGCAAAAAAAGATAGAAAAAGAATTGTACTCCCGGAAGGAGACGAGAAAAGAACAATCGTCGCAGCTCACAGAATTCAAGAGTTGGGCTTGGCAAATGTAATACTCGTTGGTAACGAAGAAAGAATAAGAAAAACAGCAGGGAATATTGGTGTTAATCTTGATGGCGTCGAAATACAGAATCCCGAAACTTCCTCAAAACTTGAAGAGTATATTAAGGCGTTTTATGAAATCAGAAAAAGTAAAGGCATGACTTTGGAAAAGGCAGATAGGATTGTAAGAGATCCCCTGTACTTTGGAACAATGATGGTTAAAATGGATGATGCTGACGGAATGGTGTCCGGTGCAGTACATACAACAGGTGACCTTTTGAGACCTGGACTTCAGATTATTAAGACAGCCCCAGGTGTTTCAGTAGTTTCAGGCTTTTTTATCATGATGGTACCAGGATCAAAATACGGAGAAGGCGGAATGCTTTTATTCGCTGATTGTGCAGTAAACCCTAATCCTAATGCGGAGCAGCTGGCTGCAATAGCAATAGCAACAGCAGATACTGCAAAAAAATTATGTAATATAGACCCGAAAGTTGCTATGTTGTCGTTTTCAACAATGGGGTCAGCTGACCACGAACTGGTTGAGAAAGTAAGGATAGCAACAGCAAGGGCGAAAGAATTAAGACCTGATTTAATGATAGACGGAGAAATGCAATTAGATGCTGCTATAGTAAGAACGGTGGCTGATCAGAAAGCGCCTGGCAGTCCTGTGGCAGGACGTGCGAATGTACTGGTTTTCCCGGATCTTCAATCTGGAAATATCGGATACAAATTAGTACAGAGATTTGCCAATGCAGAAGCGATAGGCCCTGTATGTCAAGGCTTTGCGAAACCTATAAATGACTTGTCAAGAGGATGCAGCTCTGACGATATTGTAAATGTTGTAGCTATTACTGCTGTTCAGGCAGCAAAAAATAATTAATTGCATAAGGGGAGAAGAAAGACATGAATATATTAGTAATTAACTGTGGAAGTTCATCATTAAAATACCAATTGATAGATATGAATTCTGAGAATCCTTTAGCAACTGGTCTGGTAGAAAGAATAGGAATTAAAGGTTCAGAATTGACACAAAAAAGCGATGGAGATAAGTATGTGGTTGAAAAACCAATGAAAAATCACAAGGATGCGATTCAGCTTGTACTGGAAGCTTTAGTTAATCCGAAACATGGTGTAATCAAATCTTTGGATGAAATCCAGGCTGTAGGACATAGAGTTGTACATGGAGGAGAAAAATACGCTGCCTCTGTTTTAATAACTGAAGAAGTCATGAAAGACCTTGAAGACTGCTCAAAATTAGCACCCCTTCATAACCCTCCTAACATAATAGGAATTAATGCCTGCAAGGCTCTTATGCCAAATACGCCTATGGTGGCTGTATTCGATACTGCATTCCACCAGACAATGCCTGAAAAAGCATTCTTATATGCACTTCCATATGATTTATATGAAGAAAATCATATAAGAAAATATGGATTCCATGGAACATCTCACAGATATGTATCTTTAAAGGCTGCAGAAGCTCTTGGAAAAGATTTAAGTGAAGTTAAAATCATTACCTGCCATTTAGGAAACGGAGCATCACTGGCTGCTGTAAAAGATGGTAAATCAATAGACACTTCAATGGGCTTCACTCCGTTACAGGGATTAGTAATGGGGACAAGATGTGGCGATGTGGATCCTGCAGTAATAACATATTTAATTAACGAATTAGGTTATAGTGCAAAAGAAGTGGATAAAATGATGAATAAGGAATCGGGCCTTTTAGGAGTTTCAGGTATAAGTTCCGACTTCAGGGATATTGTCGATGCTGCAAATAACAGAGATGAGTACAGAGCGAAAGTGGCTTTTGATATGTTTGTATATAGAGTTAAACAGTACATCGGATCCTATGCGGCAATTATGGGCGGAGTTGACGCTATAGTATTTACGGCAGGTGTAGGAGAAAATTCAATTGAAGCCAGAGAAGCTATACTTTCCGGAATGGAATTCCTGGGAGTTGACCTGGATGTGGAGGCTAATAAAGTAAGAGGCAAGTTTGCAGAGCTATCAAAACCTGAATCTAAAGTAAAAGCATTCCTGATTCCAACTAATGAAGAATTGATGATAGCTAAAGATACTTTAGTATTGCTTTAAAATATTTAATCCTTTCCCTTGACTTTTTCTTATCTCCTATATATAATAAATTGTGGTTACGGACCAATTTCTGACTAAGGAGAGTGAAATGGAGCTTTGACTCAAGCTATGCTTTAATGCATAATGCACTTTAAGGAGTGTAAGGAATTTATTCCAGAGTCTTGACTATGATAATAAATCTTTTAGAATTAAGAAGTAATACTCAGAAAGTTAATGATATTAACTTTGAATTTACTCATGAACCTATAAATTTTGAAGGTGAAGTATTTACTCCCCTGGAAACTATTAAGGTCAGTGGTACTGTAAAGGCTTATGGAGATGTGACAGAACTTAATTTATCAGTAAATACAGTTCTGGAAACCTCATGTTCCAGATGTTTAGAAAACTTTTCATTCCCAATAGAATTAACTATTGGAGAGAAGTTTACAAATAAATCAACTATCGAAGACGAAGATGTTATCTTTGTTGAAGGTGATACATTAGATATCACTGAGGTAGTTATGAATGATGTTATATCAACCTTGCCTATTAAGAGACTTTGCAGTGAAGGTTGCAAGGGGCTTTGTTCAAGTTGCGGAACCAATTTAAATAAAGGCGCATGCAAATGTGAAAATATACAAATTGATTCCCGGTTAGAAGCCTTGAAAAACTTTTTCACAGAATAAGGAGGTGTAGTTATGGGAAATCCAGCTAGAAAAACTTACAGAGCTAAAAGAGATTCAAGAAGAGCACAAACTTTCAAACTAAGCTTACCTGGCATAGTTGAATGTCCACAATGCCATGAAATGAAGCTTGCTCATAGAGTATGCAAAAAATGCGGATATTACAAAGGTAAAGAAGTTGTTGCTTCTGAAAACTAAAGAAAGTCTTATGACTTTCTTTTTCTTTAATTTCAGGAAGTTTTCAATTTCTTTTTTTTAAGTGAAATTTATAGCAATGAGGTATAGTTTATGAAATTTGTTATGGATGGAATGGGTGGGGATAATGCCCCGAAGGCTGTAATTAAAGGAGCTGTTGAAGCTTTAAAGATATATTCAGATGTTGAAATCTACATTACCGGTCCTGAAGTAAAACTTTTGCAGGAACTGGAGAATTACGATTATGATAAATCCAGAATAAAAATAATTGATGCAGCAGAAGTAATTTCATTAAATGAGCACCCTGTAATGGCATTAAGAAAAAAGAAGAATTCCAGTCTGGTTAAGGCTTTAAATATGGTTAAATCAGGGGAATGTGACGGAATTATATCAGCAGGAAGCACAGGGGCCTTTTTAGCAGGATGCACTTTGATAATAGGCAGAATTGAAGGAATTGAAAGGCCTGTGCTGGCACCTATACTTCCGGGAGAAAAAGGAAACTTCATGATTGTGGATGCGGGGGCAAATGTTGACTGTAAACCTCACTTTCTTACTCAATTTGCTTTAATGGGCAAAATATATTACAAGAATGTCCTTGGAGCGGAGAATCCCTCTATTGGATTAATTAATGTAGGAACTGAGGAAGAGAAAGGCAATGAGCTTACAAAGGCTTCTTATCCGCTGCTGAAGGCATCCGGGATGAATTTTGTAGGGAATGTGGAGCCGAGGGAAGCCCCTAAAGGAGAGGTGAATGTCCTTGTCTGCGATGGTTTTGCAGGAAATACTCTCCTGAAGACTTATGAAGGGACAGCATCAACCTTGATGAAAATGCTTAAAAATGAAATTTGCAATTCTTTACTTGGAAAAATCGGAGCAGTTTTTTTAATTCCTGTATTTAAAAAGCTGAAAAAAAAGTTCGATTATACTGAAGTAGGCGGAGCACCTTTTCTGGGTGTACAGGGAATTTGTATTAAAGCACATGGAAGTTCTGATGCAAATGCATTCAAAAATGCAATTCGTCAAGGGAAGATTTTCTATGAAAATGATATTTTATCTAAGATAAAATTGGAAATTGAAAAATTAAACCCCTAAAATACTTTTATTTTATTAAATTATTAACATATTCTGTATAAGAATATTGACGGATAAATGTATATATACTATTATCTTAGTAGACGGAAGTGGAGGTGATATTTTATGTTCGATAAGATAAAAGAAATTATAGCAGACAAGTTAAGTGTAAATGTAGAAGACATTACAATGGAATCATCTTTTATAGAAGATTTAGGCGCTGATTCACTTGATATAGTTGAATTAATAATGGCTTTAGAGGATGAACTAGAAGTAGAAATTCCTGATGAAGTTGCAGAAAAGTTTTCAACTGTTGGAGACGTAGTTAACTACGTTAAATCTCAGGGTGATGAATAAATGAGATCCCGCATTTTGCGGGATTTTAATTTTACTCTTTAGGATATTATAAAACTTTTAAGTTGTGGATAACTTAAAGGAAATATGATTATACGCAGTCCAGTTACAGTTCCTAAAGAGTAAAAAAATAGAATTAGTTGCCTGCCGGATTTTCCTCACATACGTTGGTCAAGGCAGATGCGAGAAAAAATCCACGGCTCATAGCCGCCTTGGCGATTTTTAAATTTAGTTTATTCTTGAATTTTAGGGTTCCAACCTTAACTAAAAACTTATTCATATTGAATTCTTCTTTCAATTCTCGAAGAATTCAACATGAATAAGTTAAGTTTCGGTAAAGGAGCCCTATTGTTAAATGAGCAAATTGAAGAATAAACTTCAAGGAGAGATAAAATGGAGTTAAAGAACTTTCAAAGAAAGATAGAGATTTTTTTCGATGAAGAAAACATTTTAAGGACAGCTCTTACTCATTCTTCTTTTGCGCATCAGTATAAAAATGTAGAGCATAACGAGAGGCTTGAGTTTTTAGGCGATTCTGTATTGCAGCTGACTATCACAGAATATTTGTATAAGAAGTATAATTACAAGAGCGAAGGAGAGCTGACAAAGATACGAAGCCTGATTGTGTGCGAAAATTCACTTTTCCAGGTTGCACAGAATCTTGAGCTGTTTTCTGTCATCAGGATGAGCAAAGGGGAAGAGATGACAGGAGGAAGGGAAAGAGCTTCGCTTCTGGCTGACGCTGTTGAAGCTGTTATTGCGGCTATTTATTTAGATAAGGGCCTCACTGTAGCTAAAGAATTTATTTTGAAAAACTTTGAGGGAATAATAAAAAAAGCTATAAAAAATGAAATCATCCTGGATTTTAAGACAAGATTACAGGAGCTGCTTCAGAAAAAGGGTGAGGTTGAAATTACCTATGACCTGATAAAATTTGAAGGGCCCCCTCACAGAAGAAGATTTTTTATAGATGTGCTTATCAACAATGAGACGTATGGTTCAGGAGATGGGTACTCTAAAAAAGAAGCTGAACAAAGTGCTGCAAAAATTGCTTTGGAAAAGTTGGAGGGAAAAAATGAGTAAAAATTATTACATTATTCCTTTATTCATACCTCATGAAGGTTGCCCTCATAATTGTGTATTCTGTAATCAGGACAGAATTACAGGAGAAAAAGACAGGGTCACTTCAGAGACAGCTGTTAAAACCATTGAGGAATACCTTTCAACAATAGACCATACAACGTCTACTATTGAGGTTTCATTTTTTGGAGGAACATTTACAGCAGTAAATGAGGATTATCAGAAAGAATTGCTTAAGGTTGCAAAGCTTTATAAGGATAAAGGTTTAATTGATAAAATAAGGTTAAGTACTCGTCCCGACTATATTGATGATCATATTCTGGGATATTTAAAAGAATACGATGTTGATATAATCGAAATGGGAGTGCAGTCCCTGAATGATGAGGTATTGAAACTTTCAGGAAGAGGCCACACTTATGAGGATGTTTTGAAAGCATCAAAACTCATAAAGGATAAAGGGTTCACTTTGGGGCACCAGCTGATGATAGGGCTTCCGGGAGACACTTATGAGCGGGATGTTGAAAGTGTTAAAGCTTCAGTTCAGATGAAGCCGGACATTGCAAGAATATACCCGGCATTGGTTATTAAGGATACTCCGATGGAAGCAATGTACAGAAGAGGAACTTATATACCATACACTCTGGAAGAGGCAGTAGAAGCTTCAAGGGCAGTTTTAGAGGAATATAACAGTAATAATGTGCAGGTCATCAGGATAGGTCTTCAGCCTACTGACAATATAGCCCAAGGAAGAGATGTGGTTGCCGGACCATTTCATCCTGCATTCAGGGAATTGGTTGAAGGAAGTCTCCTGAAAAGTAAAATTGAGGCTGCAATCAAAAATTCAAATCCCGGCAAATCAATAGAGCTCATACTGAATCCCAAAAGCATATCTAAACTTTATGCCGATAAGAAAAGATATTTTAACGAACTTAAAAAAGAATTGATGTCAGGTATTGACATAAAAGTGATACAAAGGGAAAATATAGATAGAGATACTGTTTTAATAAAAACAGATGCTGAAGTAACTACAATTTCAATATAGTTTTAATTGACCCTGGAGATTTTCTTAGGGTCATATTTATTAAATAACAAAATATCAGGAGTGATATAAATGAAAAAACATACTCGTGAAAAATTCAATTATATAATAATACTGTTTATAGTAATAACTTTTATTGTAAGTTTAATTCCAATGTTCATAAGATAGGAGTGGCAATATGTTTCTAAAATCTCTGGAGATAAGAGGATTCAAATCCTTTGCTGATAAAACCGAATTAAAGTTTAATAATGGAGTTACTGCAGTTGTAGGACCAAATGGCAGCGGTAAAAGCAATATCTCTGATGCCGTAAGATGGGTCCTTGGTGAACAAAGCATCAAGACCCTGAGAGGTGGGAAAATGGAGGATGTCATATTTGCAGGAACCCATTTCAGAAAGCCTCTGGGTCTTGCGCAAGTGTCACTGACTCTGGACAATTCAGACAAAGAACTGTCCATTGATTTTTCTGATGTAACTGTTACCAGAAGGATCTACCGTTCAGGAGAGAGCGAGTATCTTATAAATAACTCTCCCTGCAGACTGAAAGACATTAATTCTCTGTTTATGGATACCGGCATAGGAAAAGAAGGGTATTCGCTGATTGGACAAGGTAAAATAGATGCTATATTGAGTGGAAAAGCTGATGAAAGAAGATCTCTGCTGGAAGAAGCAGCAGGCATTGTAAAATATAAATCAAGGAAAGATGAGGCGGAGAAAAAGCTCTCAAATACTCAGGATAATTTAATCAGAATAAATGATATCCTCTCTACTTATGAGGACAGAATTGAACCATTAAGAATTGAAAAAGAAAAAGCTGAGAGTTTTTTAGAATTTTCTGAAGCCCTGAAATCAAAGGAAATTGATTTGATAGTCTATCATATAAAAAATATTGAAGAAACCATCAGATCATATGACAAGGAACTTTTAGAAACCACTGGCAAAATTACTTATTTTAAAGATATAATTAAAGAGACTAAAGAAAAGCTGGCGGAATACCAGAAGGAAATTGAAATTATTGATGGGAAGACCAATGAGGAAAGGGTAGAATTCTATAAGAGTAAGGAAAGCATATCTGAACTTACTTCTGAAATAGCCCTATTAAAAGAGCGTATATCAACCGCTCATGAGCAGATAAAGAACAATATTAAAGAAAAAAGCAATATAACTGACAAGCTGGAAAAACTTAAAACAATGCAATCCGGGCTTTTGGAAGAAATAGAAGTAAAGAGCAGGGAGCTGATTGAATTAAATTCTTTTATAGCTGATTTTGAAAATGAAACAGCATTATTGACAGGTAAAGTTTCAGAGAGTGAAAATGCACTGGCTCAGTTAAAAGAATCTGAAATGGATGAATATAAAAGGATATCTGAATTGGAGAATGAGAGGAAGATAATAGGTAATACTTTAGAATCATTAAAATCAAATCTCATTGAAATTGAGGAAAAAAGCATCAACCTGAGGAATTCATCAACTATAAATGCTAATACTAAAATCATGCTGGAAGAAAAACTTAATGAGCATAAAGAGGTAATTCAGTCATTAGAGGATAGAATCAGGTCAAATAAAAAAGATATTTCCAGATTACAGGGAGAAATATCAAAAAAAGAGCAAAATTACAGGGATTTGAATGCTGAACTTCATAAATCAGATGCGACACATAAAATGCTTAACAATCTTGAAATGCATTTTGAAGGTTATAACAGGTCTTCAAAGGTGCTTATGGAGCATATGAGAAAAGGTCTTATAGGAAAGTTGAATTCTGAGGTAATAATATTTGGGGAGATACTGAGAGTCCCTGAAAAATATGAACTTGCTTCAGAAATTGCTCTGGGGGCCGGAATTTCAAATATTATAACTGAAGATGAAAAGACTGCAGAGATCTTAATAGATTATCTTAAATTAAATAAATTAGGACGTGCAACATTTCTGCCTTTAACCATCATACAGGGAAAAAAAGTAACTGTAAATGACAAAATAAAAGCCATTGATGGATATATCGGCATTGCTTCAGAGTTAATTGACTTTGATAAGAAATATGAACGAGCTGTTGAATATTCTTTGGGAAGAACAATAATAGCTGAAGACATGAATGCCGCTTTAAGGATAGCAAAAGCATCGGGTTATTCATATAAAATAGTAACTGTTACAGGAGAAGTTATTAACCCAGGCGGAGCTTTAACAGGAGGAAACTATGGAGGCAAAAACAGTTCTATAATAAGCAGAAAAAGAGAAATTGAAGAATTAAAGAAAAAAATAACCTCACTTGAAGAAGAAACTGAAATATTAAAAAATGAAATCTCCTGCAAAAGAGATTCTCTTCAAAAATTAGATGAAGAGAACCTTAATAAAAGAGATGAAATTCATTTTAATAATGTTGAAATTGCGAAAATTCAGGGTGAAATTAAAAACATCCAGAGTGAGTGGAATAAAATCAATGACTTTATTAAAAATGCTTCAAATGAAAAGAGTGAAACTGAAAAAAGGATTCTGGAATTAGATAAACGAAGCATTTCTCTGGATGATCTGATAAATGAAGCAAGTTCAAAGAAACTGCAAAATCAGGATTTAATTTCAGGAATAGAGTCAAAAATAAAAGAGTTGAACTCAAATATCATAGAAAAAAGAGATAAAACCACTGATTACAAAATAAAGAAAGCTACATTGGAGGAGTATATTTCAAACAAACTGCAGGATAAGGATAGATTTGAGTCTGAATATTCCGAGGCTGTAACTAAAATCGATGAACTTTCTGAATCAATAAAAAACAGTGAGAAATCTATGGAAATTTATAAAGAAAAAATCTCATCCAACGAAATTGCCATTGAACAGTTTAAATCAGCAATAGCCGATTTTGATAATAAATGGAGAGAAACTGAGGCTTTAAAAACATCTTTAAAAGAAAAAATCAACAGACTTCAGGGAGAAGAAGAGACCCATAACAAAGTTCTCGAAAAGACTGAAGAGGAATATCACAAAAAAGAAATGGGAAAAGCTAAATTCGATATCGAAAAAGATGGATTATACACAAAGTTAATTGAAGATTTGAATTTAACTTATGCAGAAGCATCAGATATATCAAAGGATATTGAAGATATTGAAAAACACAAAGGGCATATCAACAGCCTAAGAAGAAGTATTAATTCCCTGGGCATAGTAAATGTAAGTGCAATTGAAGAATATAAGGATGTTAAGGAAAAGTACACTTTCATGAAAGACCAGAAAGATGACCTGGAAAATGCAAAAGGCGATCTTCTTGAGGTGATAGAAGATATGACTCAGAAGATGAAAAGTTTGTTTAAAGAAAACTTCAGTGTTCTTAACTTGAATTTTAGTGAAACCTTCAGGGAGTTATTTAAAGGTGGAAGTGCAGAACTTATTTTAGGAGAGGGGGATGAACTTACTGCAAATATTGAAATTAATGTTCAGCCTCCTGGCAAGAAGGTTCAGAATATTAATCTCATGTCCGGTGGAGAGAAGGTATTATCAGCAATTGCTTTATTATTTGCAATTCTAAAGATGAAACCCACACCATTTTGTATTCTCGATGAAATAGAGGCCGCCCTTGATGATGCAAATGTATATAAATATGCAGAGTTCTTAAAAAAATTCTCGGATAATATACAGTTTGTAGTAATCACCCATAGAAAAGGTACCATGGAAGCTTCAGATATTATGTATGGAATAACAATGGAAGAAAAGGGAGTATCAAAAGTGGTTTCTGTAAATTTACAAAATTAGGAGGAAGTCAAATGTTTGGAGGATTTTTTGAAAAATTAAAAACCGGGTTATCAAAGACCAGAGATAATTTTACCGATAAAATCAATGAGGTGCTTAAATTATCTGTGACAATCGATGAAGATTTATATGAGGAATTAGAAGAGATATTGATAACTTCTGATATAGGAATGGATACAACTTTAGAAATTATAGAGAAATTAAGGGGTAAAATCAGAAAAGAAAAAATTTCTGATCCTCTTATGGTTAGACCTGCCTTAAAAGAAGTTATCAGAGATATCCTTCTTGAGGATCTGCATGAAAAAACAGAACCTGAGAAGAAGATAATATTAATAATAGGGGTAAACGGAGTGGGAAAAACCACTTCCATAGGAAAATTATCTGCTAAATTCAAATCAGAAGGACATAAGGTATTGATGGCGGCAGGAGATACCTTCAGGGCAGCTGCAATAGACCAGCTTGAAATCTGGAGTAAAAGAGCCGGAGTTGATTTAGTAAGACATCAGGAAGGATCTGATCCGGCAGCTGTTGTTTTCGACGCGGTTCAGGCTGCAAAGTCAAGAGGTGTTACAAGACTGCTTATTGATACAGCCGGAAGACTTCACAACAAAAAAAATCTTATGGATGAGCTTTCTAAAATCAACAGGGTAATAGACAGAGAAATGGGAAGTGTTGAGAAAGAAACTTTGCTTGTACTGGATGCTACCACTGGCCAAAATGCAGTAATTCAGGCAAAACAGTTTATGGAAGTCTGCCCTGTTGACGGTATAATTCTTACAAAGCTAGATGGAACCGCCAAGGGTGGAGTAGTGATCTCCATAAAACAAAATCTTAATCTTCCGGTTAAATATGTGGGAGTAGGTGAAGGCCTGGAAGACCTGCAGGAATTCAATGCTGAGGAGTACGTAGAGGCTCTTTTCTAAAATTTTTATAGTGTTAAGTAAAAATACTTGACACTCCCCTGATACTCTGCTATTATAATATTCGTGGTCAGGTGATTATATGGAAGATAGATTTGAAATATCAATGTTGCTGGACCTTTATGGAAGCCTGCTGACCCCAAAGCAGAGGGATATCATGGAATTATATTATAATGATGATCTTTCTTTGGGAGAAATTGCAGAGATAAATAATACATCAAGGCAGGCAATTCACGATTTGACAAAAAGATGTCTTAAGTTGTTATTAAATTATGAAGAAAAACTTTCTCTGCTGAGGAAAAGTTCCCTCAGGGAAGAAAAGATGAAAACAGCTTTAATTGAGATGAAAGATAAATTCCACCTTACAGAAGAAGCTGTTGATTGTATTGGAAAATTATTTGATGATATAAATAATTCTTAGGAGGATTTACATGGCTTTTGAAAGTTTATCAGAAAAATTGCAAGAAACGTTTAAAAAGCTCAGGGGTAAAGGAAAACTTATTGAAAAAGATATAAAAGAAGCCATGAGAGAAGTTAAACTAGCCCTTTTAGAAGCAGATGTAAACTATAAGGTTGTTAAAAACTTTGTCTCAAGTGTAAGTTCAAAGTGCGTAGGGGAAGAGGTTTTAGGAAGCTTAACTCCCGGGCAGCATGTCATTAAAATAGTTAATGAAGAACTTACTGAACTTATGGGTAAATCTGAAAGTAAGATAAACTTTTCAGATTCCGGTATGACAGTCATTATGTTAGTAGGACTTCAGGGAGCCGGAAAAACTACCATGTGTGGTAAACTTGCTCTTTCTTTAAGAAAGAAAAATAAAAAGCCTCTTTTAGTGGCATGTGATATATACAGGCCTGCTGCAATAAAGCAGTTAGAGGTTGTTGGTAAAAGTATAGATATACCTGTGTTCTCATTAGGAGATAAGATGAGCCCTATAGATATTGCCAAAGCTGGAATAGCAAGAGCTAAAGCTGATGGTAATAATGTAGTTATAATAGATACAGCCGGAAGACTTCACATAGATGAGTCTTTAATGGATGAATTAAAGAATATAAAAGCTGAGGTTAAACCTCATGACATTCTCCTGGTTGTTGATTCCATGACTGGTCAGGATGCTGTTAATGTAGCTGAGAAGTTTAATGATACCTTGGATATAACGGGAGTTATATTAACAAAGCTTGATGGGGATACCAGAGGCGGAGCTGCATTATCTATAAGAAGCATGACAGAGAAGCCGATAAAATTTGTTGGTGTCGGTGAGAAAATGAGCGATCTTGAAGTATTCCATCCTGATAGAATGGCTTCAAGAATATTGGGAATGGGAGATGTACTTTCATTAATCGAGAAAGCTCAGGCTGCAATTGACGAGAAAGAAGCTGAAGAACTGACCAAGAAGGTTATGACATCAGACTTTAATTTCGAAGATTATCTGTCAGCTATGGAACAGATGAAAAAGCTTGGACCAATGAATAAGATTCTTGAAATGATTCCTGGATTTAACGCAAAACAGCTTGAAGGCATTGACTTTGCAGCTGGTGAAGCTCAGATGGGCAAAACAAAAGCTATTATCCAATCTATGACACAGAAGGAAAGAAGAAATCCACAGCTGGTTTCAGGTTCTTCTTCAAGAAAAAAAAGAATAGCTCATGGATCTGGTACAAGTATTCAGGAAATAAATAAATTGTTAAAGGGCTTTGAAGCTGCAAGAAAACAAATGAAGCAGATGAAAGCTATGACTAAAAATGCTAAAAAAGGTATGTTTGGAAAACTTCCTTTTTAGATAATATATTTATGTTTTATACCTTAAAGGAGGTGAAATTAATGGCAGTTAAAATCAGATTAAGAAGAATGGGTGCTAAAAAAGCTCCTTTCTATAGAGTTGTTGTTGCTGATTCAAGAAGTCCAAGAGATGGAAGATTCATCGAAGAAATTGGATATTACAACCCAGTAGCTCAGCCAGATGCAGAAATCAAAATTGATTCTGAAAAGGCAGCTAAATGGTTAGGAAATGGTGCTCAGCCAACTGATATAGTTAAAAAGTTATTCGTTAAAGCAGGAATCAATAAGTAATTTCTGGGAGGCGTTACTATGAAAGATTTAGTTGAAATTATCGCCAAGTCTTTAGTTGACAATCCAGATGCTGTTGAAGTTAAGGAGATTGCAGGTGAGCAATCCCTTATCCTTGAACTTAAGGTTGCCCCTGAAGATATGGGTAAAGTTATAGGTAAACAAGGAAGAATAGCCAAAGCTATCAGAACAGTAGTGAAAGCTGCAGCAATAAAAGAAGACAAAAAAGTGATTGTTGAAATCATTTAGTTAGAGTCAGGTAACATCCTGACTCTTTTGTTGTATATATTATTATGAGTCCAGGAATTCTAACTTAAATTGGAATTCTCGGACTCTTTCTGTTTATGCCGCGTGGCAAAAATCTATTTAAGTTTATTGTATGATTTGTAATATAATTACATTATTAGAGATAGAATATTCAGAAAAATTCATTTGCTTGACGGAATTTTTGTAATATAATAGAAATATAAGAAATTTATATAATAAATATTAATAGGAGATGAGCTGGATAATGAGTACT
Organism: Clostridiaceae bacterium; assembly: GCA_040217795.1. GTDB lineage: Bacteria > Bacillota > Clostridia > Clostridiales > Clostridiaceae > Clostridium_T. The sequence goes on along the minus strand of JBEHWK010000055.1, from coordinate 2,650 downwards.
ATGATAGGCTATATAATACTTACTATAAGCATTATAGCAATGGGTTTAGCTGTTGGATATTCTTATTTTGTTGCTATTGGACATGAGAATTTCAAAGGAATTACAGTTGTATTAGATAAGGTTTATAGCAATACAAGTGATATGGCTTATGCTGTTAGAGATGAATTAGAGAATAAAGGTAAACAGTGTGAAATTGTTGAGATAGGAGACGGATATCCTAAACTTTCAGTTGATGGGAAAAAATATGTTGCAGTTGGTAAAGTTGCTTCTATGGAAGGTTTTCCGGTTCAGGTAATACAACTAAAAGTATGTAAACAACAATAGGCAAGCATGCATAACTAAAATACCAGAAGAATTCGGGGGAGTAGCAATTAAGAAATCGATTATTTCAGGCCTTATTATCATGTCGGTTAGTGTCTTAATAGGTATAATATTGAACGACTGGGCTTTAACCGTAAAGATCTCCGGGGCAATTGGGTTAATATGTATCGTAGTTGCAGGAATAGCAAGCGGTTCATTTGTCAGTGGTGACAGATACAGGGCAAATGATTCGCTGGATACAGAAGAAGACAGGACCAGGAAAAATAAGATTTCTGTTTTGGCAATTCTAATAGCATTACCAAACATTATTGTTACTGTTATTCTTCTCTTTGTACTAAATAAAGGTTAATGAAGTAAGCACATTCAAATATAATTAAATAGCGTTAAAAGTCCATGAATACAATTTTGGTTTGAATTCATGGACTCTTTTTCCTTTTTCTGCAGTATGTCAAAAAACATAGGAGTGTTATGTATATGTTGTAAGAGTATAAAATACAAGTTTTGTTAAATAAGTGCATGAGGGGGAAGTTTAATGAAAAGAATTTTAGTCCTTATAATGGTTAGCTTCTTGCTATTTGGCTGTTCATCAAATAGTCCAAGTCAAACAGCTGCTGATAGCAATGCGGTAACTCCGGCAGTAAATGAGGATTCTGATATAGGACAAGATAAAGAAGTCCAGATTGAAGATGCGGGAATTTCTCTTGTAATACCAGGTACATGGAGTCCTGAAAAATATAAAATATATAAAGAAAACAATGTTATTTGGGTTAAATATATAGATGGAGCAACAAACATTCCTTTCTTTTATATTTCCCCATACGGTAAAAAGAGCGGGGAATCACCGAAAGTTGGCGTGCAAATGGCAGTAGTACCGGTAGATGATTGGGTATTTATTGTAGCATATTCTCACGGCATAGGAGTTGAAAATGCTCCTTCCGATTATAATAGCATGGCTGAAGATGCTCAGGAAATTGCCACTAATGTTAAAATAACAGATAAATCAAAATTGGAACAATGGTATAAAGAATATAATACAAATAATACCTCTTCCCAGCAAACTACTGATAAGTTTATCATTAATGAAAGGTCAAATGGACAAGATGGCGCATTCTATATTGGCATGCCTATAGATGATGTCAAGAACAGCATGAAGAATCTTGGAGCTACGAATATTGGTGTAATTGAAATAACAAATTATTCCGATGCTCCTAATTATGGGAATAAAGATATACCCACTGGTAAGTACAATTTTGAGTTTGACAAAAATGATAAATTATATCAAATTTGCGTTTATGACAATACACCTACTTCACTTGGTCTTAAGAATGGTGATTCAAAGGAGCAGATGGAAAAGTTATACGGTAATTCATATAAAGTGTCTCAGGGGGAAAGTAGTACATGCTATGAGTATGAATTAGGAAATAAAATATTTGATGTTATGATTGAAAATGGAATAATAACTGAATGGAGAGTTTCTGATAAAGAAACGAAGAGATTATACGAAAAACCTGCTTCCTGTATCTCATCAAAAGATTTAATAGGTTTATGGAATGCATCTCCGGAAGCACCTTCTGGTAATGCAGAAGCATACTTCTTTAGTTACTCTAACGATTATAGGTTTATTCCTGCCGAAGGAGATAACTCAAAAAAAGAAGAGTCAGGTATGTGGTATATTCAGAATGGAAAGTTAAATTTGAGATGCAATTGTAACAACAGGGCTATAGAAATTGGGCTTTTGGAAGATGCTACAGAAAACGCAGCATACAAATATAAAGTCAAAATTGACGGAAGATACTTTTGGAAAATAAGTGGTGACCCAGAGCTTAACTAATGAGATACTCCAATTTCCTGACACAGGTAAATTAGATTAAGTTGGAATATTAAAAGGGGCTGTCACACAATGAATAAAAGCCCTGCATGAAATCAAAAGCCATCCATAAATTGGACAGTAAATCCTTTTTAATGAGTGGCTTTTATTCATGAAATTATATATATAAGTTTTGCGACAGTCTCTGGATTTTTGTCTTGATGATTTTGGAGATGCTTCTTGTTTTTTGGGTTAGACCTATATTGATGTGTTTTAATTAAGTGTTGATAAATTACCTGCTTCATCCCAAAGTTGCTTACTAACCTATATATAATTAAGAATATTCTCATTAGACGAGTTTTAACCAAGTTTTATGAAGCCTTTTTAAACCCGTCAAACTGAACTTTATCAAATTCATATACCTTTAATTGTTTTTTTCCTCTTGCAAGCTTATTTATGAGGGCTTGTGCAATATTCTCTTTATTTTCAACTGTTATCCTGAATAAATTAATATAATAGCTT
>JBEHWK010000054.1:0-21440 GCA_040217795.1 Clostridiaceae bacterium | reverse complement strand
AAAATTATAAAAAGTATAAATTTAATATTATTTTTCATGTTGGTACCTCCAGTGAGTTATATTAATTGCTAAAATAATCTGTTGAAATTTCTTGTTATTGTGTAGGGGATGGGCAGGCGGTGCAATATAACTAGAAAAGATGCTGGGTTTAATAGTAATAACAGTTTAAACCAGACACTTGAAGCACTGATCCCTTAGGCATTTCCTTTATAGCATGTACTAAGTTATAGAAATCAACTATTGTACCTCCCAGATTTCCGGCACTAAGAATAAACCATATTGAATTCAACGTAATAGAGTAGTAAGGAACAAAAACCCATGTCAACAACGGTATAATTCCAAGAATAATTGCTGGGAATAAAAGCGTAAAAATATAACGAGATTTAGGTATAGGTGTACTGGTAAAAGCACCTAATCCTGAATTGGTGTAGAAAATTTCCACAACGGCATTTGTTGGGAAACAAACTGCGTGCAATAGTTCATGTATGGTTAAGAAAGGAACCGTAAGTAAAAAGCCTATTATATAACCAGGAAGATTAAGTTTAACCTCTCCTATAAAATGCGATCTGACATAAACACAACCAGCTATAAAAGCAATAATAGGAACTACTGCAATATAACTTTCCAGCTTGTATTTTGGTTCCAAAAATTGTACTGCATTTGAGGGCATTTCCACTGTGGGAAAAGGGTTTGTTTCGCTTAACTTTCCTTTCCATTTTATTTTCATATCAATTCACTCCTCCACATATTAAATTAGAATAGCAGCTCACAATTGGTTATATTGAAAAAGTTTTAGTAAAGAAAAAGGCTATGGCTTATATAAGTTGAAGAAGATGAGTAACCTTTTAAAAATCCTTCTTTATTTTCTTTGTAATTAATTCAGTTGCATACTTAAATAATAGATATTTTTGAATTTATAATAGCAAATTTTTAAACAATGTAAATACCATTTGCCTGAAATGTATGAATTATTGCCTGAATTGCATGTTTGACATAATAATATCGTTGAAACCACTTATTAATTAAGTAAAAGGGTCCGTAAAAAATATCCAGGCAAAGACTATGGAGTAATATTGTCTGGGAGTGGCGCGGATCATTCCATTGTATTTAAGTGTCCATGAACCGGATTTAATTCTGAGGAACGAAGATTTAAAGAGGGGGCATGGCTTCTGTTTCTTCTTAATAATATGTCATTAACTGAATTTAATTCATTCATCCGTCAGCATCCCTTTCAGTTTTTTCAGGATATTATTTTTCATATTCACAACTGTCGAGTAAGGCAGGTTTCTATACATAGAATACTTCTTCAATGTATTTTTCTTAAAGAATACATATTGCACAAGCTCACGTTCATCATTGCTGAGTTCCTGTAGTGCTTTCTTTAGATTTAAGCTAACCATATCTTTAATAATCTCCTCTTCTACAAAATCCACATCACAAGCAATGACATTTTCAAGATTATCGCTAAGGGTTAAGGAGCCTGCTCCATCGGTCTTAATCCTTTTATTGTAGGATCTTATTAATAAGCCAATGGAATTTTTTATTGATGTAGTAGCATAGGCAACAAATCTATGTTTATCCGGTATGTACAGCCTTAGGCAGTTAAACAGGCTGTTATAGCATTCGTGTTTGATATCCATAAAATCAAAACCGTGTATATAGGATTTCTTTGAAAGATTCAATATAAAAGGCTTGAACTCTTCGGCCAATTCTTCCTTTGCTTTCATATCACCGTTCTTTGCCAGCAGTGCAAGCCTGTCAACTTTAACAAAATTCATTTTTATCACCTCTCTCCTTAGTAATATCTAATTCAGCACCATATATCTTTTAGAAAGGAGGTCGATAAAATGAAACTTGCGATTGATATAGGTCATAACTGCACTTATGACCATGGAGCTGCAGGTATTAAATCAGAGGACGGTTTAAATCTTGAAGTTGGTTCAAAACTAATTGAAAAATGTTCTTCCGAAGATATTGAAGTTGTAAATTGTCTGCCAAAGTCCACAGTAAGCCTTTATGATTCATTAAATAAAAGAGTCAATGCAGCAAATGCATCCATGGCTGATTTCTTCATTTCAATACACCATAATGCTTTTCCCGGAGCACATGGCACTGAAATATTATGTATACCAGGCGGCAAGGGGGAAGAGGTTTCTAAGATTATTCTTCCGGAGATAGTGAAGCTTGGTTTCACAAACAGGGGAGTGAAAGCCAGATACGATTTGTTTGTATTAAATAAAACCAGGATGTCGGCTATATTAATTGAATGTGCCTTTTGCGACAGCGAAATTGACATGAGTAATTATGATTCGGAAAAAATGGCAGAAGCAATATTTAATGGAATCTGTAAAGCTTTTAAAATTAATGTAGAAAAGGTCGCATATCATGTGGTGAAACAGGGTGATAATCTGTGGATTATATCAAAATTATATGATACTACTGTTGATAATCTTATAGAGATAAATAGAATAAGAAATCCCGACATTATTTATCCAGGACAGAAAATCAGGGTAAGATAGTGATAACCATGAATGTGTTGTAAAAATATACCTAATTTAATTATAGGTAGGAATACAGAAAATATCAAACGTATGTTTAATATAAATAATTAAAATTATTTAAATTTAATTATGAAAGAAAGGAGGGAGACTGAATGGCGGAAGCAATTTTAGCATCAAGATCACTGGTTATAAAATACAAGAAAGGAATAGATGCTGCGGGAAATGATGTATTTAGAAGGATGGGATTTTCCAATATATCCAATATTGCCACAGATGACAACATATCTGCAGTAGGACATGCCATAGGAAATCTTTTAAATACAGAAATTTATAGTGTGCTGAAAGAAGACAGCTTTGAATTACTTGGGTAAGTAAAATTGAATTAATTATTGATGGGTGTGGGTGATATTTTGCCTGCATTCTTTTTATTTGGAAATTAATTTGTGGTAAAGGTTAATTATATTTAATTATTTTTAAGTATTCATTCGAAAAATATTGGAATTTTGACAAAATTTGATAAAATATAGTTATAAATATAAAAATATCGGTATTATAACATAATAGTGAAAAGCAAAAAAATAGTAGTAATCTATAAAAGATGTGTTCAGGCTATGTCTATAATGGAAAGTTCAAAATATTCAAGGAAAAGTTTAAAAAGTATTATAAATATAAGTTATAGTTAATAGGGCTTGAAAAATTTGTATTTATAGTCTTAGGTATAGTTGGAGTATTTAGTAAAACTAATGATTTAAACAATAAAACTCTTTTTAAATTGGACAAATTGAAGTTTATTTAAACTTTATCGCAACTAAGTATTAGAATTACTGGAAACTAAGTATTCTCTGTTTACAAATACAACAGTCAACAGAAATATCATATTGTTATATTATGTACAAGAAGGAAGGGAGTACAAATGTCAAATTGGCAACAAACTAATACATATGAAGTAATAACTGAATATTCATTAGATAATCATCTGAAAAAGTTATGTGAAATAGACGAAAAATATAAAAATTTATACGCAGTTTGGACACTTGATAAGGAAATTTATTCGAAAGCTTTAACCGCTGTGCCAATGACTTTTCCGCATTATAGTTTGCACGAATCAAGTCATTCTATTAGTATAATTAACAAGATTGAAATGCTCCTTGGAGAGGATAGAATTAAAAGTCTTAGTGCTACAGATACGTTTATGATTCTGGAGAGTGCTTTTCTACATGACTTTGGTATGATTGTTATTGATGAACAAATTAAAAAAGAATGGAAGGAACCAAGATTTAAAAGATATCTAAAAAGCTTATCTGAAAATAGCTTTGATAGGGATATATCAGAAGCAGCTGCTTATATTTTAAAAATTGAAAAGCAAAATATAAACATTAGTAAGAAAGAGGAATTTATATGTCCATTAAAAATTAAAGAATGTGTCACTCTAGTTATAGCTGATTATTTTAGAGGAAAACATGGAAGTAATAGTGCTATGTGGATACATGATTCAGATGAATTGAATTTAATTATTAATTCAAATGATTTAGTACCAAAGAGAATTATGAACCTTATAGGAAAAATATCAATATCACATAATATAGATTTTTGTAATGTTATTGAAACACTAGAATATGAATCGAATGGTTTTGGAACTGACAGGATTCATCCAAGATTTATAGCTTGTATGTTAAGAATGGGAGATCTTTTAGATTTGGATAACGGTAGGTTCAATCCTATCTTAGAAAAGATGTCATTTATGCCAGAAACATCTAGACTACATAAAGAAAAACATGGCGCTATTACTCATTTGCTTGTATGTCCTAGGAAAATAGAAGTATCCGCTCAATGTGAGAATGATAAAGTTTACCGCACTACAAGAGAGTGGTTTAGTTGGTTGGAAGAAGAACTAAAAAATTTAAGTAGTAAATGGGCTGATATTGTGCCTCCAAACTTTCAAGGTGGACCTCCAAGTCTTGGTGATATCAACTTAAATATAATTGGGGAAGAGCAAATTAAGGGACAATTGAAATTTGAATTTTCAATAGATCAAAAAAGGGCATTTGAGTTAATTGAGGGTTCAGGGATATATAATGATAAACTTATATTTATAAGAGAGCTAATTCAAAATGCAATGGATGCTACAAAAATTCAAATATGGCGAGATATTAAAAATGGTAGGTTTGATGAAATTCCAATTAAAGGCTTAAATTTAAAAACATTTAGCAAAGAAAGTCTTGATAATATTTATGAGATTCCTAAAGAGATAATAGATTTTTATCCAATAAAAATAAGTGTATTTATTGATAAGTTTGTAAATGAGCAGAGTAGTTATGATAGTAATAGCAAATGTAATGAGACTATTTATAAATTTGTTATAGAAGATCGAGGATGCGGAATTAGTCTAAATGATCTGAAGAGAATGGAGAAAGTTGGAGGAAGTTGGAACTCAGATGATGGGTATGTGGATTTTGTTGAGAAGATGCCTTATTGGTTTCAACCTACCGGAAATTTTGGAATAGGCCTTCACTCAATTTTTCTTATAACAGATGAAGTTGAATTTGAAACTAAATCTGAAAATGATAAAGCATATAAAATTGGCTTTGTTTCAAGGCGTCAAAATGGTTATATTACAATTAAAAGCAATAAAGAATTTTCAGTAAAAAATGGGACCAGAATTACTGTAAGTATTGAGGAGTCAAAAATAAAAGCTGCCTTAGAGGAAGTGAATCATTTTAAGTATTTAAATAGATATACGTATGACATTTTTGATGAAAATATCGAAACTAGGAAGATAGTGGGATATTTGAAAGCTTATATAAAGAATTTAATGGATAATATTCATATTTTGAAATTTCAATGGAATATAGAAAATGAACCCGATGAAAATTACTTATATAATTCTAGTTTATTAAGAATGGATACTAAAGATGCCTCAAATGCAGTATTATTTCAGGATAGAGTAGTATCTTGTGATAATAATATTTCTGTTCATTGCTATAATGTTATTCGTGGCAGTTATAGGTGCTTTCAAGCGGAATTAGTAGATAATGATCTTGGAATAGTTGTAAAGATGGAGCCTATTGGATGTGAAAATGAAGACATGATGAATAAGTATTTCCGTTCACATGAGAGTTATTACCTGAGAATATTTTATAAAGAGGTGCAGACAAATAGTGATATTTGTCCAGGTAATTCATACTTTAAAGGAGAGTTTTATATTTGGAAGGAAGAAGCTAAAAATATCTTAGATGTTGCAAGAAATAACGTAAAAACATCAATTGTTAAAAAGTATAAACAATATTTTGAAGAGAGAATAATACCTATATTTATAATAAAAATGTTAGATTATATAAAAGAAGAAAGTGAGAGGGATCATAGCTATAAATCTAGTATTGCTGATAAGTGCTTATTCATTTTCAGATTAGCACTCCTGAATTATTTAGATAATAAGCAAATAGGATTATACCCATTTATTAATTCATTAGGAAATGAAACAATATTAGAAGGACTTTCAAAGTTTGAGTATGTAAAAAAAGATGATGGAAACAATATATTAATTAATAAGAATGTTCTTTCAGGAGATCTATTTACGTGTAATAAAATAATTATAGCACCGCATTACTATGAATTGAATGAATATAGTTCGGATAACTTTATAAGTGAGCTTAATATTTCAAATATTGAAGAATATTTAATTACACATACATATGGTTTTGATATCATTAATAAATATATTAGAAAATTTTTTGTGATTGATAAGATTAAGTATTATGAAAAGAAGAAAATAAACATTTTACTTCTTAAGCGTGAAATACCGAATGACAACAAATTTATTAAGGTATCCAAAGATTCGCTTGAGTATAAAACTAACTTAAAAAGCTTATTTAGTAATGGTATCATTAGGGCAACTATTTATCCTTTAAAACATGATGGTATAAAATTACTTGATAATTTAATTGTAGACAAGCTTCCGACTGGTTTTAATAACAACTATTTTGAATATATGAAATATTATATTATATCACCTTTTATTAATACAAATGCTGAGTTAAATCAATACAGTTGTTTTAATCACCAACTAGAGGAATATCTCAATAACAAAGCTAATTTTCAGGAGTTAGTAAGGTGGGTAGCCAGTAATGCCGTAAACAAAAATAATTCAGAGGATTTAGTTAAAGAAGCTTATAAAGAGTTAATTGAAGAATATTTTTCAATAAGTAAGCATGGGGATGAATTTTGTGATAATGTATCAGTAAAGCAAGAGTTTAGCGAAGTGGATGATATGCAGACCAAGAATGAAGAAGAGTGCAACAAAGACTCTTCTTTAAAGGAATCAGCGATAGAAAAGATTGATACATAACTTTAAAATATAAGTTAGATTTTGAAGGACTGAATATGCTATATTTATTTTCTATAAGGGGGATTCTAGATATGAAGGTTGCTGCTAAAACTAGTGATATGATTGATAAGAAGGAATCACATATATGATAGTGTTCGTGATAATGGGTAAACATTGGAATTTACTACGTACTTAATACAATTCATGAGGGATTGTTTCGTTATTTGGAGAGAAAATTTTGACGATGGAAATGCAGCTTTTGAAACTTGATAAAGTAAAAAACGAACTTAAAGAATATTTTGATTCTTAAATTAAAATAATAGCTGATAGCATTAAAATGAGTAGCATATTAATATGTTTAGATTGGAGTCACAGTTTGTACTAGGCATTTTTGGTTGCTAAAATATGTGGAACCCATTGGGTTCCATTTTGGTTCCAAAGTTACAAAATGGAACACAAAAACACAAAAATAAAGGACAAACTAATGCTGCTAAATGTGATTATATCAAGGGTTAGAAGAGGCTGCAAAAGTGTAAAATAACAAGCTGAACGCACTTCGAATCCGTGTGTCGGGGAATCCCTCATCCAATAAGGTCCAAGATAATGAATGAAGTGATAAAATTAATCACAAGAGATATTGAAACTTGCAAGCGGGTATTATTCCCAATATAGGTTTTTGTTACAAGTAGTGGAAATAATGAATTTTCTGACTGGACTGAATTGTAGCAGCTGCAAAAGTAAAGTACCTGAGGAGGAAATACTATAGGTTCATTAAATAAAAATATTATTGGATTAAAGAGGTTTCTTCCTTAATATGGCTTAAGCTAATTGGGTGTATGTGGAATAGAGATTAATTGTAATACTACTAATTTACTACTAATGAGCAGAGAAATGATATAATTTGGGACAAGCTATAAAAATAAATTTTAATGATTAAGTTCCCTTTAACCCTTGAAATTACTGAGGCGCGGTGAGGTGATATGATTTGGAAAATTATGCTAAAATATGGTAATTATAAATACGCCTCATTGTGAGACAGTAGTTAAGCTTTATAAGTAAAACCAAGGATTGAAGGAAACTGAACTAAGAATTTTTATGATTTTCCTACCATTTCCCAACATAAATTTTATTTGGCAGGCAAGTTGGCATTGGTTGGTTTTTGAAATATTTCAATAGATTGTTCAGACATTTTTTCGGTATTGTGAGTATAGGTATCAAGAGTGGTTCCTATTTTACCATGACCGAGTCTTGTCTGGACATTTTTTGCGTTAGCACTATTTTCAATAAGAGGTGTGGCATGAGATAGTGTGCTGCAATGTATGAAGGAAAGAAGTTACAGAAGGTCGAAACATAGGGTTTTAATGCAGAAATAGAGAAAAATTGACGAACGAAAAATAAAGGGAAACCTCCAAAAATGTAGAAATTTATTTATATATAGGGGGTGGATGTATGTGGATAAATTTAAACTTATTGAGAATAATTAAAGATCATAAAGAAATAGATTATCTCACTTTAGAAAAGGTTTACGAAAAAAATAAGCAACCAGGTGCAGATCTATTTTATTTGATGGATTCTCATTTAAAGGATCTCGAGAAAGAAGGAATAGTTAAAAGGGAAGGGAATTTAATCAAGTATTTAGGGGAGTTACTGTAATTTAGTCAGCCTTAACAACTTGATGTTAATAGGTGAGACTTGGAGCTAACGGAAATAATGAGTAATTTTAGAATTAGGCATTATTTCAGTGAGTATATATAGAGAGAAGTATATTAAGGGCCTTTTATAGGCTCTTTTTCCATACTAAAAAGTATTTAGAATTTAAAGCAACATATCAGGCTAATATAGAGATTTATTTACATTTAGGGAGAATTATATTTGGTATGGAACATGGGTTTTAGAGAAAAATAATTGTGGGCATATATGAAACTATTAAGTTGAAATAGTTAATTAAGCAAGGAGGCAGCAAAATGTTAAATGAAAAAACTCTAAAAGTCATTGATCATTTTTTCGAAGAATTTATCAGTAGTGTACGAAGTAATTTAAAAACTGATGATGGCACTGCCAAAGCATATATGTATTTAGATAGTTTGCAAGACGTGCTTGAAAACGAGGGCGTGGAAAGAAATGATTATGAGGAAGTTTTGGAAGAAGTCAACAAGCGGATTCAATCTCAATTAAGCAATTATCATGATTTGATGTTAAAACCAGTATATGGATTGATAATTGATGAAGACAATGGTACTATCATAGGCTGTAAATTTGTACAAAGAGGAGAGATAATAAGCAGCCCGCCTATAGAAAATTTTTAAGTAGATTATGGGAGTGTAAATTTATAAGAAGATAAAATAATAGATTGTTCAAAAGCTATTTAAAAAAGATATACGATAACAAGTATATCTTTTTTTTATTTTATGAAATAAGGACGTAAGAATGAAATAGTTCAAAGGAGTAGTGGGTATTATGTCTAAGAAAATATCAACACAGATATGCAGCTGCGGTTTTAGCAAAATCAGAACTAGAAATTCAAAAAAAGAATTAAAAAGAAATTGCCTGGAGAAGCAAGAATAAAGTATAAAGTTGAAAATAAGGGATAAGTGAGGGGGGAAATTATGAAATTAGTTATATATATAATTCAGACATTACCTTCGATTTTACTGATAACAACAATATGACAATTCATAATAATATTACTGAGCCTTGGAAAGTTACACTTGTTGATACAGGATTAAAAACAATGACCGGGGGACGGGTAAAATCTCCTTGAAAACATTACTGTTGCTTTGTGGAATAATGTTTGCATGGACTGTGTTCTCAGGTCTTGGGGGGGGCTTTCCCGCAAAAAAATGATTTACACTGGAGAAATGCAATTCTCCATGATTTATTGAATTATTCCTGGCCTGTGCGTTATGCAGATGGTTCAGCACTTACTTATTATCTTGCTTTTTGGCAATACCAGCATGGCTTGCAACAGCATTACTCTTTCATGAGCGTGGGATGAATCACTATGCCTTTTTGGGCTTGTTGCTATTGCCATTTGGACCAATCCCTTTTGTAGGACTCTTTTTTTAATGGTATTACAAGTAATACAAAAGCTTTTATCATCAGGAAGGCAAGGTAAGCTTTCAGAACTTTTTAAACAGATTATTTCGATGCCGAATATCTTTGCAGCTGTAACAATACTCCCTGTTTATTACCTTTATTGCTCAACAAATACAGCCACATCTAATAACGGTTTTAAACTGAACAACTTATCAGTAGCTGTCTATTATATTTTTATTGTAATAGAGTTTCTTATGTATGTTGTTTTGATAATGCGCAGCAGCTATAAAAAGCAGTTTTTCTTATTCAGTGTTGCAGGTTTATTTATTACTCCATTATTTACCCTGGGTGATAGTCAGGACTTCTGCATGCGTGCATCTATACCATTTCTGTTTATTCTTATGATTTATATCATAGATTATCTCCTTGGTAATGTTAGCTTTTGTGGCAAAGGCATATTGAAATTAGATATTGCATCAGTTATGCTTATCATATTTTTGGCTCTGGGGGCAGCAACGCCTTTGACAGAATTCCGCCAATCACACGTTCAAATAGTACAATCTATCAGTAATGGGACATCATTTTTTGCAGATAAGTTTGGAACTTTAGGAGATGCAAATATGGTCCGCGACAATTTTGTTACGATGCATGCATCAGATAAATTTTTTTACCGTTACCTTGCTAAATAGCAAACACCATACATGCAATTATTTATAACATGTTAACACTATGCTTGAAAATATTGGGCATTTAATTAAAAATTTAAGGTTTTTATATTCACCCGGACTTAATAGGTTTGGGTGAATTTCTTCATAATTAAATAAGTTCTGACCCAAGTGGAAGGACACGAAATATAAATAAAGCAGGCGTAACACATAAAAGTCTTCCTGACTGGAGAGAATTTAAATATATGATTCAAACCAGTAAGGAAGATTTTTTTCAGTTATTCTAATGATTTGGCAGGGCCTAAAAATCTTTATACAATCTTTATACCTGAAAAAACACTCTTAACGCTATCTTTATATCAGAGGTGATATTATGCAGTATATGAATAAATTATGGGGGGATAAGTATGAAAGATATTATTTTCTTGGCAGTACTATTATTGGGATTTGCTATTATCAGGATGTTTGTAAACTGGTGTGAAAAACAAATTATTAAGAAGCAGTGAAAGATGGAGGATTTAATATGTGGTTTTTGATTGTTGTAATTATAGCATTATTTGTGTATTTGAGTTATGCGTTATTCAATCCTGAAAAATTTTAGCTTTGAAATAAAGATGGGAGGAAAACTTTTATGGAATGGTTACAGATAATAATACCTTTAGGGTTATTTATGCTTTTGGTTATACCGACAGGAAAATACTTATACTGCGTAAGTACCGGTGAAAAGGCACCTGGAGATAAACTTTTTAATATAATAGATAATTTCATTTATAAAATATGCGGAATAAAAAAAGATGAAGAGATGAACTGGAAAGAATATGTGGTTACTCTTATTCTAGTAAATGCAGTAATGGTATTTATAGGCTACATAATACTTAGAATACAAGGTTTACCTATATTGAATCCCAATAAAATAGGAGCAATGGAGCAAAGCTTGTCATTTAACACTATTATAAGTTTTATGACGAATACAGACTTGCAGGATTACAGCGGAGAATCCGGATTGTCCCATTTAAGTCAGATGCTTGTGATCATATTTATGATGTTTACTTCTGCAGCCACTGGTTTTGCAGCAGCTCTTGCATTTATGAGAGGAATTTCAGGACATAAAAAAAACATGGGGAATTTTTTTGTGGATTTAACAAGAGTTATTACAAGAGTTTTATTGCCATTTTCTATAATTGCAGGAATTCTTCTGGTAGCTCAGGGAGTACCGCAAACTCTTTCGGGAACTGTTACAGTAACTACGATTGAAGGCAAGCTGCAGGATATAGCATTAGGACCTGTGGCGGCCCTGGAAGCTATAAAGCACATAGGAACAAATGGAGGCGGCTTCTTTGGGGCAAATTCAGCACATCCTTTTGAAAATCCTACACCTATATCAAATTTAATAGAACTTTTGTCAATGATGATACTTCCGGGATCAATTGTTTATACCTTTGGGCTGATGCTTAAAAATAAAAAGCAGGGATGGGCAATTTTTGCTGCCATGTCAATATTATTCCTGATAGGATTGCCTATATGCTATTTGGCTGAAAAATCAGGAAATCCGGCTCTTGCACATATTGGATTAAATCAATTCATGGGCAATATGGAGGGGAAAGAGGTAAGGTTTGGTATAGGGCAGTCTGCATTGTTTACAACAGTAACTACTGCCTTTACCACAGGAACAGTCAATAATATGCATGATTCTCTGACCCCCCTTGGAGGTGCTGTAGCACTTGTCAATATGATGCTGAATGTTGTTTTTGGAGGGAAAGGTGTAGGTTTTATGAATATGATTATGTATGCAATACTTACAGTTTTCCTATGCGGGCTTATGGTTGGAAGAACCCCTGAATTTTTATCTAAAAAGGTTGAAGGAAAGGAAATTAAACTTGTAGCTTTGGCTATAATTATTCATCCATTATTAATATTAATGTTTTCAGCACTGGCTCTGGTAGTTCCTCAGGGGTTAGCGGGAATATCCAACCCCGGATTCCATGGGCTTACACAAGTTGTATATCAGTTTACATCCTCAGCTGCCAATAATGGATCAGCCTTTGAAGGGATGGCAGACAACAGCATATTCTGGAACACTGCTACTGGTATAGTAATGTTTTTGGGAAGATATTTATCAATCATAATACTTCTTGCAGTAGCCGGTTCAATGCTTTCCAAGAGAACTATACCTGAAAGTGTCGGTACATTCAGGACTGATAACACAATGTTTACAATAACTTTAGTATCCATAGTCTTAATAATAGGTGCATTAACATTTTTGCCAGCCCTGGCACTTGGACCAATTGCGGAACATCTTACATTATGGCATTAACGGATATCATAATTATTTAACAGGAAGATGAGGAGATTAATCATGAGTGATAATAAAAGGAAATCTAAATTTATTACAAAAGAAATATTAAAGGAAGCTGTTATAGATTCCTTTATAAAACTTAATCCTAAATATATGATGAAAAATCCGGTTATGTTTGTGGTTGAAGTGGGATTTCTTATAACATTATTGCTTACTGTATCACCAGGTATATTTGGTGATAAAGGTAACAATTTGAGTATATACAATTTTATTGTAGCCTTTATATTGTTTATAACAGTTCTTTTCGCTAATTTCGCTGAGGCAGTGGCAGAAGGACGGGGAAAAGCACAGGCTGAAAATTTAAAGAATACCCGTAAAGATACTATGGCAAAACTTTTGGATTCAAGTGGAAACTTCAAAGTCATAAATGCAAATGAACTTAAAAAAGGAGATATAGTTTTAGTTGAAAATGGGGATATAATTCCAAATGACGGGGAAGTTGTTGATGGGGTTGCTGCTATCGATGAATCTGCAATAACCGGAGAATCAGCTCCCGTTATGAAGGAAAAAGGAGGAGATTTTGCTTCTGTTACAGGGGGAACAAAAGTTGTAAGTGACTGGCTGAAAGTTGAAATAACTGCAACGCCGGGTGAATCTTTCCTGGATAAAATGATTGCTCTTGTAGAAGGAGCGTCAAGGCAGAAGACCCCTAATGAAATAGCCCTTAATACTTTGCTTGTAAGTCTGACTATCATATTTCTTATAGTTATAACAGCACTTTATCCTATGGCCGGTTATTCCGGAGTTACAATTCAAATATCTACGCTTATTGCACTTCTTGTTTGTTTAATTCCTACAACTATAGGGGGCCTTTTGTCTGCTATAGGTATTGCAGGTATGGACAGAGTTACAAGATTTAACGTAATAGCCATGTCCGGAAAAGCTGTTGAAGCTTGCGGAGACGTGGATACAATGATACTTGATAAAACAGGAACAATAACATTTGGTAACAGGCTTGCAGCAGAATTCATGCCGGTTGGCAACTCAAAGGTTTTGGATTTAATAAATTATTCTGTAATTTGCTCAATAAAAGATGATACCCCTGAAGGAAGATCTATAGTTGAACTTGGAAATAAATTGGGAAAAACAATAGATACAAAGGAATATGAGAAGCTTGCCTTCATTGAGTTTACAGCCCAGACAAGAATGAGCGGAATAGATCTGGAGGATGGTACTCAGATCAGAAAAGGAGCTTATGATTCTATAAGAAAAAGAGTAAAGGAAATGGGTGGAAGTATCCCAAGCGATTTGGAAGAGGCAGTTAATAAGGTTGCTAAACTGGGAGGAACTCCGCTTGTAGTTTGTGTTAATGATAAAGTATATGGTGTCATATATCTTAAAGATACCGTTAAGCCAGGTCTGGTTGAAAGATTTGAAAGGCTGAGAGAAATTGGAATTAAGACAATAATGTGTACCGGAGATAACCCGCTGACTGCTGCAACCATTGCAAAAGAAGCAGGAGTTGATAGCTTCATAGCTGAGTGTAAACCGGAAGATAAAATCGAAGCAATCAGGAAGGAACAGGCAGAAGGTAAACTGGTAGCTATGACCGGGGATGGAACAAACGATGCTCCAGCTCTTGCACAGGCTGATGTAGGACTTGCGATGAACAGCGGTACTACTTCAGCTAAGGAAGCAGCAAATCTGGTGGACCTGGACTCAGATCCAACAAAGATTCTTGAAGTCGTTGAAATTGGTAAACAGCTGCTGATAACCAGAGGAGCATTAACTACCTTTAGTATAGCAAATGATGTGGCAAAATATTTTGCCATAATTCCGGCTGTATTTGTTATAGCTATACCTGAAATGCAGGCTATGAACATAATGGGACTTTCAACACCTTATAGTGCTATACTTTCAGCATTGATATTCAATGCAATAGTAATACCATTGCTTATACCAATTGCCATGAAAGGCGTGAAATACAAACCAATGAAATCACAAATGCTGCTGCTCAGAAACATGCTGGTTTTTGGAGTTGGAGGCATAATTGTTCCTTTTATAGGAATTAAAATCATTGATGTGCTGATTACCCCATTAGTAAAAGCTCTTAATTTAGGTTGATTTTAAATTATTTACAGAGCAAAAAAAGGAGACTTTCTTATGAAAACAATAAAAAAAGCTATTCTGATAAGTACAGTCCTGATGGTTCTTTGTGGGATTATATATCCTCTTGTGCTGACAGGAATAAGTCAATTAGTTTTAAATAAAAAAGCAAATGGAAGTATGATTGTGGCTGGCGGAAAAGAAGTGGGTTCAGAGCTTATAGGCCAGAACTTTACTGCCCCCAGATTCTTCAGAGGAAGAGTTTCAGCTTTAAACTACAATACTTATACAAAGGAAGATACAGCCTATAGCGGAGTTGGTTCCGGTTCACAAAATCTGGCACCTTCCAATTCAGCGCTTCAGGAAAGAGTCAATAAAGATATGGAAGATTTCCTGAATTCTCATCCCGGAGTTAAGAAGGAAGATGTTCCCACTGACTTGCTTACAAGCTCCGCTTCAGGACTTGATCCTGATATAAGTCCTGAAGCGGCAAAAATTCAAATCCCGGCAGTTTCAAAAGCTTCCGGAATAAGTGAATCTGAGCTTCAGAAAATAGTAGATAAGTATACAGAAGGAAAAAGTTTTGGGATATTTGGAGAACCAAGAGTCAATGTATTAAAAGTGAATCTTGAAATAAATTCGATTTTAATGGCTAAATAAAGTTTTACCAACCATACTTTTAAGTAAATATAAACAGGAGTATAATTTTATTAATATTAAATCATAAGTAACCTGGAGTAAGGAGTGATTTGAATAGATATTGATAAAAGGCCAGATCCGGACTACCTTTTAAGTCATATAAAAAAGGAAGAAAATGAATCTGACAGAGGAAAACTGAAAATATTTTTTGGGTATGCGGCAGGCGTAGGTAAAAGTTATGCAATGCTTATGGAAGCCCATGATATGAAAAAGTTAGGAAAAGACATTGTAATTGGATATGTAGAACCTCATGCAAGACCGGAAACTATGGCTTTAGCAGAGGAACTGGAGAATATTGGCCCTAAGATTATTGAATATAAAGGGATGACCATAAGGGAATTTGACCTTGATAAGGCGCTGAAAAGGAAACCGGATATAATATTAGTGGATGAACTGGCTCATACTAATGCCAGCACACAGAGACACAGAAAAAGATGGCAGGATATAGAGGAGCTCCTTGATGCCGGAATAGATGTGTATACTACTTTAAATGTTCAGCATATTGAAAGTTTGAATGACATAGTAAAAAGTATAACCTATGTTTCAGTAAGAGAAACAATTCCTGATAAAGTATTCGATGAGGCAGATAAGGTTGAACTTATCGACATTGAACCAGCGGAACTCTTAAAAAGATTCAGTGAAGGCAAAGTGTACAGCAAAGAACAGACCCAAAAGGCATTTAGTAATTTTTTTACTAAGAACAATCTGTTTGCTCTCAGAGAAATAGCTCTTAGAAGAACAGCAGACAGAGTAAATTATGAGATTGAAAGTGCAAGACTATCAAAAAGTCAGATAACTGTAATGCCTACAGCAGATTCCATATTAGCCTGTATAGGGCCCTCTCCTTCATCCTCAAGGATTATACGTACTGCCACAAGAATGGCAGAAGCTCACCATTCTAAATGGATAGCATTATATGTTGAAACAACAAAATCGGAAAATTTAAGTAATGAGGATAAAGAAAGGCTGAATGCTAATTTCAGTTTGGCAGAACAGCTGGGCGGGGAAGTAGTAACGGTATATGGAGACGACATTGTCCAACAGATAATTCAGTATGCTAAATTCAGAAATGTCACTAAAATAGTAATAGGTAAAAATCATAAGAAACCCGATAATTTATTCCGCGCCTATGCAAAAGACATAGTTGATAAGCTTATGGATTCCAATTCTTATATAGATGTTTATGTTATACCTAACTCAACATTCAATGAAAAACCCAGAAGTTCAGGATTAAAGACCAAGACACATTTTAAAATATCCTTAAAAGAAACTTTAATATCAGGTTTAATAATGGTAGTCACTACTATAATTTCATTAGCAATTTACTATTTAGGATTCAGTGAGACTAACGTCATTATGGTTTACATTTTAGGCGTTATGGTTGTAAACATTGAAACTTCAGGATACAAGTTAGGTTTTATATCTTCTGTAGTCAGTGTCCTGCTATTTAATTATTTATTTATTGAGCCAAGATATTCCCTGCAATTCTATGATAAAAGTTATTGGGCAACCTTCCTTATAATGATAGCAGTTACTTTTGTAATCGGGACCCTTACAAATAAGATTCAGAAGGAAGCACGTAACTCTTTGGCAAGGGAAAACAGGACCCAGATTTTATACAGAGTAAGCAGAAAATTATTAAGTGCAACAGGAACTACAGACGTGGTAGCTATAGGAATAAAGTATATTTCAAGGCTCTTGGACAGAACAGTTTGCTGTTATCTGGCACAGGAAAACAATTTATCAACTCCATTCATTTACAGCTTTGATCATGGAGAAAAAGATAAGAAACTTCTGAATAAATCTGAAGAGGCAGCTGCCCAGTGGACATTTTTAAATGACAAGGAATCTGGTAACGGGACAAACACATTTTATGGAGCAATCGGGTATTATATGCCATTAAAAAGTGCCGGTAAAGTACTGGGGGTTCTGGGGATTTCATGTGTTCAGGGAGTTCTTAAACCTGAACAGAAATTTATTTTTGAGACTGTTGCAAGTCAGATTTCTATTGCTTTGGACAGGGAAATTCTTGCGGAGACACAAAAAAATACTAAGCTGGAAGTTGAAAGCGAGCGATTAAGAAGCAACCTTCTAAGGTCAATTTCCCATGATTTAAGAAGTCCTCTTGCAGGCATAAAAGGATCAGTAAGTACTATTATTGAGAATGGAAAGCTTATTTCTGAAGAGAAGAAGGAAGAGCTGCTTCAGGGAATTTACGATGATACTGAGTGGCTTATAAGACTGGTGGAAAATTTACTTAGCATGACAAGACTTGATGACGGAAAGATGAAAATAAATGAAAATATGGAACTGGTTGAGGAAGTAGTGTATGAAGCAGTTCAAAGAACTTCAAAGCGGTTTAAGAATCATAAAATAAATGTAACAGTTCCTGAGAAGGTTATAATAGCCCCAATGGATGGGGCACTGATTGAGCAGGTGCTTATAAACCTGATTGACAACTCTTTAAAATTCACACCTGAAGGCTCTTTGATTGAAATAAAAGCTTATGAACAAGGTGAAAAAATTTTTTTCGAGGTAATTGATAATGGAGTGGGAATACCTGAGGAGATATTGCCGAATATATTTGACAGGTTTTTTACAAATGGAAGTAAAATATCTGATTCAAGAAGGGGTGTTGGGTTAGGACTTGCCATTTGCAAATCAATAGTTGAAGCTCATGGGGGAACAATTGAAGCTCATAACAGAAAAGAGGGAGGCGCCATTTTTAAGTTCAGTATTCCTAAGGAGGAAAATAATTATGGAGAATAAATCATGCATTCTTGTGGTTGAAGATGATAAGCCTATAAGAAATTTTATCACAACATCCCTGGCAGCACAGGGATTTAAGTATATTGAAACTGATAAGGGCAATGATGCTATTGCCCTTTCTTTGTCACATAATCCTGATTTAATAATATTGGATTTAGGACTTCCGGATATTGACGGGATTGAAGTTATTAAAAAAGTCAGAGGATGGTCTGATATTCCGATAATAATTGTGTCAGCAAGAGAAAATGAAAGGCAGAAAATAGAGGCACTGGATAACGGGGCAGATGATTATCTGACAAAACCTTTTGGTATCGGAGAATTGCTTGCAAGAGTCAGAGTATCTTTAAGGCACAGATTAACCACTGAAACTCAGGATAAAAATAAAGATACTTTTAAAGTCAAAAATCTGATTGTGGATTTTAACAAGAGACGAGTAATGATAAATGATGAGGAAATACATTTAACTCCTATAGAATACAAAATAATGGCACTTCTTTGTAAATATTCAGGTAAGGTTCTTACACACAATTTTATTATTCAGAAAATATGGGGATCTCCGGTAGGAAATGAAACTCAATCCCTCAGGGTTTTTATGGCAAGCCTTAGAAGAAAGATAGAGAAGAATCCTGCTCAGCCGGAATACATCTATACAGAAGTTGGAGTAGGGTACAGATTTACCGAAGAGTAGCAGAAAAGGAAAATTTATAGTCTGCATAATTTATAGGGTTCCTTTACGTAAACTTAACTTATACTTGTTCGAAAATTGCAAAGTGAGGCGATTTTCGGGCATGTATAAGTTAATAGTTGTAGTTTGAACCCTATATTATGCAGACCTTTTGTTTTTTTAACTATTAGATTAATAAAAGTAATACATTTTTTGACTTGGATTTATCTTAAGATGTAGAATAGAGTTATCAATTTAATAATTATAAGTCAAAGGGGGTGTAAAGTTTTAATGATATATGTTGTACCGATTATTGTAATGATTCTGGTTGTAATATATTTTTACTTTTTCTTTCGAAGACTTCTGGTTTTATTTCATATAGAAAAGAAGAGAAGGCTGTCAAAAGTTCTGGGGGTTATACTGACATTGAGTTGTATATTGTCAGTAGTAAAATTTTTAGGAGCAGGTTTTGTTATTCTGCTGTTCCTGTTAATGTCGTGTCTCTTTACAGATATTTTGAATCTAATCTTCGGGAAGGTAATAAAAAAAGAGGGCATTAAAACTATATGGAAAAATATTTACGGCGAAGGAATGTTAGCTATAGTAATTGCTGCATTATGGTTTGGGTATGGGTACATTCATGCCAAAAATGTTGTGGTGACAAACTATACTATTGAAACCTCTAAGGATATTGGAAGTAAAGGATTAAAGATAGCGATGATTTCAGATTTGCATATGGGAACTACCATGGATGCAGAAACTCTGGGGAAATATTGCAGGGAGATAGAGGACAGCAATCCTGATATTTTCGTGCTGGTTGGCGATATTTTTGATGAGAGCACTTCTAAGGAGGATATGGAAACAGCATCTAAATTACTGGGCAGTGTTTCAAGTAAATATGGAACATACTATGTGTATGGCAATCATGAAATAGGAAATTATCGAGCAAGTACCAGGTTTACTAAAAATGATATTGAAGCAAACCTGACTGCTGATGGAATAAAAGTTCTTGATGATAAAGCGATCCTTGTTAATAACAGTTTTTATCTGGTTGGAAAAGAAAAAGCTTCAATTGCAGAGATATTCAGAAGGGAAGTAGCTTCAGCTTCGCAGTCCTTTGGCGGAAGGAGTATTGATAAATCAAAGTTTTTATTGCTTTTGGATCATGAACCGGCAGAACTTCAAAAGTCTGCTCAGGAAGGTGTTGACCTGCAGTTATCAGGTCATACACACGGAGGACAGATATGGCCCTTCGGAACTTTAAGTGAGTTATTAAAGATAAATGAGTTAAATTATGGATATAAGAATATTGGAGGGTATCAGATTATAGTATCTTCCGGAATAGGCGGATGGGGGTATCCTGTTCGGACAGAAAGTACTGCTGAGATTGTAATGGTAGATGTTGAACATAAGTAAAGTTCACTTATTACAAAAGTATTTATGCGGTAATACTAATCTGGAAGAATACTAGTGGGAAAGGATTTTAATGGAGATTAAAAATATTCATGGTTTTGAAGTTAAATCGGAAGAGCAGTTCTTAGATATTCAAAATAATTTACTTAAAAAGATTAGGTTAATTAATAATTTCAAAAAAGAAAAAATACATTTCTGTGCAGGAGCAGATTTGGCCTATTGGGAAAAGGATGGAGAGCAATATGGGGTATGCAGCATTGTGGTTATTGATTATAAGACAAAAGAAATGGTTGAAAAGGTGTATAGTCATGGGAAAATAAGTACACCTTATGTTGCCGGGTTTTTAGCTTTCAGGGAATTGCCGCTGATAATTGAAGCAGCAAAGAAATTGACCCTGGAACCAGACATATTTGTATTTGATGGCAATGGATATTTACATTTTAATCACATGGGAATAGCCACCCATGCATCCTTTTTTCTTAATAAACCTACAATAGGTGCAGCCAAAAGTTACCTGAAGGTTCGAGGGACAGATTTTCAAATGCCTGGAGATGATGAAGGTTCATACAGCGACATTGTTATAAATGGAGAAGTATATGGCAGAGTGCTTCGGACAAGTAAGGGTGTGAAACCCATATTCATATCATGCGGAAACTACATTGATTTGGAAACCTGCACTGAAATAGTAGCTAAATTAGTAAATAAAGAGAGCAGACTCCCAATTCCGGTGAGGTTAGCTCATTTGGAAACACATTTGATGAGAAATGAGTTAAAGTAAAATGTGTTATAATCAGAAAATGTTTTTGAACTTAGTGGCATTGAAGGGCATAAATTATAGTGGAGTAGATTTGTACTGCAAATAGCTGACGAATCTGCACCCAAAATATTGTACATGAAATTTTTACAATTTATCTTATAAGGGTGATATGGATGTTCGAAGTAACGGTATTATTTAAAAGTGCAGGTA
>JBEHWK010000053.1:0-21551 GCA_040217795.1 Clostridiaceae bacterium | reverse complement strand
AAAAGGCAGAAGATCTTGTTCCGACTCTTGAGGAAGCATTTAAGCAAGAGGTGCCTTCAATTATTGATTGCAGAGTGGATTATGATGAAAATGAAAAATTGACAAAATGGTTAAATGAACTTTATACAAAGTTATAGAATCCAAATTAGAAATACAATTTCTATGAAGGTTCATGAAAAAACTTCCACACATATACTTCTCAAATATGCAAAAACTATCAATGAGATATTAAATTACTGCTTTATGTATACCCAAACTGCATGAATTTTTATGAAAGGGAGCTTGATATGAACAGAAATAAAAAGACTAAAAATGTTAAAGTAAATGAAGCTATTGATTATATGGGATTTACTAATAGTATTGATAATCTTAGTGCTGGAGAAAATAAGACTGATATCAATAATAATAACCTTAAGAAAACAAATAAATAGGGAAGATTTTTCGTTCCTATGAATAAAGTAAAAACAAAAACTGTCGGCATGAGCTTATTTGCCGGCAGTTTTTATGTTATGAGGAGTATGTTATGTATAAATTAATTGTGATAAAGCTGCTGATTTGTTAACTGGGTCTATGATTTGGTAAAACTTTATTTTCAACATATTTATGGAAAAACCATTCACCTGCACCCAGAATTACTGCAGCAAAGAGTGCAGTGCCTGGGGATATCCACGCATAGGTCCAGAAGTAATTAAACATATATATAGTAAGCAGTGCAATACCGGCATCTGCAATAGTTGCTACTGTATTGTTAGATGCCGGCAGTATAATAAGATCCCCAAGGATATATGAGATTGCAGTAACCGTAAGAGATACATATAGAATTTGAGTATAGGTAAGGTTTGTTGATATGCCAAGTATGATTTCCAGCACAATAGCAATCATAACGAATTTTATAATTAAGGCAGTTATGTGCTTCATTTTTCTCCTCCTTTACATAAAGTGTTACGGTATTAGTTTTTCTTAAAATATAATAAATATACGAAAAAAAGATTATTCAGTATATATAAACATAGCTTCGATAGTTGCAGTTATTTTTTGTTATTTTTTAGCGAAGGTGATGATCAACGTGTTGTCCATGGAGGAGTTTCCAGGATTCAGTGGGTTAAAAATATTACAGCTTGGAGGCAAAGCAAAGTCTTCAGGCTGTTTTTAATCTAGGGTTTCAATATAACCTTTATGCAATCATCATCTTTACCATCAAAAATTTTATATGCATGCTCGCCATCATCAATAGAAAGCTTATGAGTTATAATATCTGTTGCACTAAATTTACCATTCTTAATTAATTCTAAAATTGGGTCAATGTAAGCATGAGCAGGACACTGACCCATTTTTAATGTTATATTTCTGGAGAAAAAGTCGCCTAAAGGAAATGCATTGTATCTGGCGCCATAGACTCCTACCAATACTACAGTTCCGCCTTTTCTTACAGCTTGGGAAGAAATTTCAATAGCTGATTTTGAGCCGCCCTGGAGCTTTAATACACTTTCGATTTTTTCTATAGTGGACATTTTACCATCCATTCCAACACAATCTATTACTGCATCTGCACCTCCGGCAGTTATTTCCTTCAGATATTCCCCAGTATTGTCGTATTGCTGAAAATTTACTGTTTCCACCTGGTTATATTTTTTGGCATGTTCCAATCGATAATCTATGCAATCTACAGCTATCACTCTTTTTGCCCCTTTATATATTGCCCATTTTTGTGCTAAAAGACCTACAGGACCGCAGCCTAATACTGTTACGGTATATCCAGGTTTTATTCCGGCAATATCTGTGCCCCAAAGTGAGGTAGGCAGGATGTCAGTTAAGAATAATACCTGTTCATCACTTAAGTTCTCAGGGATTACCCTTGGTCCTACATTGCCGTAAGGAACTCTTAAATATTGCGCCTGACCGCCGGCGTATCCCCCAAGTGTGTTGCCGTATCCAAATATTCCACCTACTTCACCATTAGGATTGGAATTATCGCACTGACTCCATAAATCATGTTCACAATACCAGCAGTGGCCGCATGAAACGGGAAATGGGACAATAACTCTGTCGCCTTTCTTAACTTTAGTAACTTCTTTACCTGTTTCCTCTACTATGCCCATAGTTTCATGACCTAATATGAAACCTTTTGGAAGATTTGGAATAAAACCATGAATTAAATGAAGATCTGACCCGCAAATAGCAGTAGAGGTAACTTTTACAATTATATCATCATTCTTTTCAATTTGTGGATCCTTAACATTTTTGACTTTTACGTTTCGTATACCTCCATAAACTAATGCTTTCATTGTACATCACCTCAATCTATATTTTATTTATTATGCCCATAGAGTGAATATTTTTATCATTAAAACAAAATATTAATAGCAGGAGGTGAATGATATGAAAATAAACAAATTTTTAATGGTATTTATAATATCTGTATTTACGTTTGGCAAACCTTCACAAGCACAGCAATTACCTATGTCAACTACATTAAAAAAAGGTATTTATAATATTTCTTCTGAACACCAGGGATATTATCGTAATATCAAACTTATTACTCCAGATAAACCTGTTACTATGTCAATACTTGACTCTGATGGTGCTCAGATATTCTTTATAAGGCTTTCCAGTATAAATGAAACTTTAAAAATAGGTCCTATAAAAAAGGGGGAGATTTTAATTATAACTGGTGAAGGGGAAGTATCTATAGTACATTGAGTTTGGTCTATTCAGGAATGTATAATTTGATAGCTGCAGTTGGAACTCTATAAAAATATTATTGAAAAATTTATGTTTATGATACATAATAAATACTTATGAAATAGGGAACAAATATTATCTGTTTAAAGGAGGATAGATAAGTGGCTCAAAGATTATATTTTATTGCAACTCCTTATTCAGATACATTTTTTAAAGAAAAGTGTTCTGAATTTACTTTTTATTCAGGATTTGCTTTATCACAGAAGCATAAATCAATGAAGTCTTTTCATGACAGCATTAAAGAAATAGATGGAAATCTTAAAATATTGGAGATATCAACAAAATCTTTTAATCCGGAAGGCGCAGCTGTAAGTGCATCTAATCTGAAATTTTATGATGAAGCTCTTGATAGAGAGATTCCATTGGAGAATATATTTAAATCCTCAAAGGTTTTTGAGAATGGAGGACCATTCAGGGATCTTTTAGATGTTTCACCTAAAGATGCAAAAATGGATAAAAGGCTTACTAAATCAGGGGTGCTGAAGTATTTTGATTATAATGATACAATATGGGAGCTTCAACCTGAAACTATGTTTTATGACTGGATTTATATAAAAGCATTAGCAAGGAACAAGGAGCTGGCTGAAGAAATATTTTCTTATGATGCTTTTACTGATATAGAATTTAATCACCAAAAATCAATTAACTGCCAGGCAAGAGCAGCAGCAATCTTTGTCAGCATAAGTAAGATGGGATTCCTGGAAGAGTTTTTAAATGACAAAGAAAAGTTTAAACAAGTTTATGGGGCAAAAAGGTAGTGATTCCATGAAAAATTGGAATCCCCCCTTTCATTATAGGGTTTCAACCTCAACTAAATTTTATTTTGCCAGATTTTTTACATCTTCTGCATTTCTTCCGCTTTAATTTTGCGAGATTCTTTTACTGATTTTCCAAGTTCTTCTTTGGAAAGTACAATCTGAAAATAATCATAATATCATGAATAAACCCTCAAGTTAATTATGGAGAAATATGTAAAAATATGGTACAATAACATATAATCATTGAGCGGGAACGGTTTGCAAAGGATATTAAAATGTATGAAGAGGGGTAAATTCTATGAATTGGTTAGATGATTTTAACAGGTCAATAGGTCTTACAAGTCAGATTATATTATATGGAAATATAAATGATAAATTTATAGATATAAATGAAAATGAGCCTAATTATAAAAGTATTGTTAATTTTCTTATAGATGTATTTCATAAGGCCCAATATGACATAATCGGAGTTTATGACCTTGTTGATGGCTTATGCTTAACAAATTCAAACATGAGGCAATATTACGATGAGGTTATGAATGATTTAAAACCAAGCCAAAAGGGAAGTTTCAGGGGGAATTTTAACACAAGCAGTGAAGTTGAAACTCAGATATTCCATTTAACATCCGAGGGAATTAAGTTTAGGACTCCTGTTGAGGCTTTGGCAGCTATAAGAAAGCTTATGTCAAATACACAATATCCCTCAGTGGTTATAATTAATTACAGTGATAAGCTTTTTTCATTTAATCAACAACAGAATGATTCGGAGAAACGGATTCATATAATACTCCAGAAAATAGTCCAGGAAGCAGTAGATGTTCACAAGAAAGGCATAGGATATCTTAAGAATACCACAGTTCTTATTACTGAAGAGCTTGGCTCGATGCCAAAGGATTTGTATCTGAATAACCCTTATACAAAGCAAATTTTAATTAGCAAGCCATCAAAATCGGACAGGGAGAAATTTTTAAGTTTTTATAAAAATTATTTCTACACAAATGACAGGGAGGCAGGCGGTGATGATATAAAGCTGTTTGTTGATCTGACTGAAGGTATGAATATAGTAGATATGGCTAACCTTGCGTTACTTTCAAATCAAGAAAATATACCTATAGAGAAGCCAAAGAATCTTGTATCAGTTTACAAATTTGGCGAAAAGCAGAATCACTGGGCTGAACTTGAGACAAATAAAATTAAGCAAGCTGAGGATATTATAAAACAGAGGGTTATAGGACAGGATGAAGCTGTTAAAGCAGTTGTGGACATGATTATAAGAGCTAAGATGGGAATGTCAGGTATACAACATTCTGCTACCAATGTTAAGCCTAAAGGAACACTTCTTTTTGTAGGGCCAACAGGGGTAGGGAAAACAGAACTTGCAAAAGCAACAGCTGAGTTTCTTTTTGGAGATGAGAGTGCTTGTATAAGGTTTGATATGTCTGAATATAATCACGAAAATGCAGATCAAAGACTTGTAGGGGCTCCGCCGGGGTATATAGGTTTTGAAGAGGGGGGACAGCTTACAAATAAAGTTAAGGACAGGCCATTCTGTGTACTGTTATTTGATGAGATAGAAAAGGCTCATCCCAGGATATTTGACAAATTCCTGCAGATACTTGAGGATGGAAGGCTCACTGATGGAAAGGGAGAAACGGTTTATTTTTCTGAAACAGTAATAATATTTACAAGCAATATCGGCTCAGAGCAGGAGATAGTGGATAGTGCATCCCATAAGGAAGTTAAGGCTGTGTTTGTTGATGCTGTGAACAAAAAATTCAGGGAAGAGTGGGGAAGGCCGGAATTTTTAAATAGGATAGGTGAGAATATCATTGTATTTCAGCCTATCAGACTCTATGAGTTCAAGAAGGATATCGTAGGTAAAATGCTAAGACAGGTATCATCAAAGATTGAATCAGAGTATCAGGTTAAAATGGTATGGGATGAGTCGGTTTATGAATCAATAATAAGCAACCCCTATGGATTTGGGAAAAATGGTGCCAGAGGAGCTGGTAACATCGTGGAAAAATTTATTATTAATGAGATTGCAAGGCTCTTTTTCTTTAACGGAGTTGAAACAGGAGAGCAGTTTACAATATACTTTCATGTTGATAAGGGAATATATATAAAAAGGGGCAGACTCAGCATTTCTGATTAATCTGCCTTTCCTGCTATTATACCTTGAGTGGTAAAACTGTTTGAGCCGGTACTTTATATATAAGTTTTTACTTCCTTGGATTGGGCAAGTTTTTCAAATGCCTGGTTACCATTTCCTTCAGATTGTTCAAGGTGCTGTATAAATTCCTTAAAATCATTTAAATTCATATTATCAGAGCTGGTGGCACCGTTACTTATGTCATTACTTCCATCAGGTATTTTGATGCAATTATTGTATTTGGAATCTTTGTTTTGTGTCATTGATAAGACCTCCTTTAAAATTTAATGCATTATTATATAGAAAGCAAAAATTCTTTTACATTCTGCTGTCATGGTTCTCGGCTCTATTTTCTAAAAACCACTCCGCACAATATAAGAACATTAATGCTTTCTATATAGTATGGCGCTATTTTAAAAAATAAGTCAGTCAATAAAATCGTACTTAATGCATATTTTTAAGTGAATTTATGCACACTAATTTTTAAGCATGCAGGAAAGGATGGTTTCAGTGAAGGGTATTATATTGAATAATGGGATGCTGTATGATTTTGAGAGAGACAGATATAACAAGAAGGATATATTTATAAACAATGGCAAAATCGCAGAGATATCCGACAAAATATCCGATCATCCTGAAGGTGCAGAATTTATAGATTTAAAGGAGATGCTGGTATTTCCGGGGCTGATTGACTGCCACACCCATCTTGGGATTATCGAGGAATGTACCGGGAAAATCGGAGTTGATAATAATGAAACTTCAGAACCTGTTACACCTCATTTAAATGGTATAGATGGAATAAATCCCTTTGATATCGCCTTTAAGGATGCTGTTAAGGCTGGTGTAACCTGTGTTATGAGCGGTCCTGGAAGCAACAATGTGGTTGGAGGGCGAAATGTTGCCATAAAAACACACGGAAGCATCATTGATCAGATGATAGTTAAAAATCCTGTAGGATTTAAGATATCACTGGGAGAGAATCCGGTAGGTACCTATGGAGTTAAGTGCCAATGCCCTGTAACCAGGATGGGAGTTGCAGCGCTGATACGAGAATTATTCATGAGAACAGAAGATTATATAGTACGTAAAGAAAAGGGAAAACTTGAAGAAAGAGACATAAGATTAGAATCAGTTATACCTGTGCTGAAAGATGGGCTGCCTCTTCGGGTTCATGCTCACAGGGCGGATGATATAGTAACAGCTGTAAGGATTGCTGAAGAGTTTCACATAAGTAAATTGGTAATTGAGCATGGTACTGAAGCTCATTTGGTAAAATCCTATTTAAAAGAACGAAATATTCCTGTAGCCTTTGGACCAGTTCTTACACCCAGAATAAAGATGGAACTGAAAGCCAGAAACTATGCTTCTCTGGCGGAACTGACTGAAGCAGGAATAAAGACTGCATTGATAACTGACCACCCCTATAATTCTATTGACTGTTTGAGAACGGTTGCATCTATAGCTGTAGCCCAGGGGTTATCATTCAGGGATGCAATGAAATCCATAACTATAAATGCTGCAGAAATATTAAACTGTCATGATAGAATAGGGAAATTGGAAGAAGGGTATAATGCAGATATAATTGCTTTTGATGGAGATCCTCTTGATATAAAATCTAAAGTAAGGATTACAATAATAAATGGTGAAGTAGTTTATGAGGTTTAACAGAGGCTGTTTGAACAATTTGTTTTAGTTACTTAACACATAGTTTTTTCTATGTGTTTTATTTTATCTGAAGGATTTTGTTTGAAAATCATAGTATTATATAAATAATGTAGAATCTGACTTTAAGGATTAGGGGAGTAATGCTTTGAATAAAACAATTAGAGAACAGAATTTTGAATTAGCTGATGAGAATTGTAAGAAGCATGAAGCGTAAATGATAATTTAGTATTCAATACAATTCAATTCAGGTTGCCCAGACTCCATTTATAACCCATTCACGGTGGGTGAGGTTTTGTATGAGTTTGCAGAAAATTCAAATGATTGAATATTTTATTGACTGATACTGATGGAATTATTTAAATTGAAATATTATAATTATAACTATATTAATACTTTTCAGACTGGCGGCAGTCCTGAAAAGGTTGAGTTTCGCAGGGGGAAAAGGCAATGAAAGAACATTACTACAAGATATTTTTTGAAAAATCACCGACACCATATGCATACTGCAGGGCTATCATGGATGAAAGCTGCATCCCTTATGATTATGAGTTTTTAGAAGTAAATGAAGCATATGAAAAAATGGCGGAATTAAATGCTTCTGCCATTGTAGGTAAACGTTTTAAAGAGGTATTTCCTACAGATCATTGGGCTGATTCCGGCAAATGGTATAAGGCATTTAAGGAAGCAATAATGAACAATAAAACAGTTGATATTGACCTGGAATATTACTGGATCAATAAGTTCCTGCGCATTAGCGTAATCCCGTTAGGTGGGAAAGATTTCGCCTGCATATTTAAGAATGTTGAGAAAGATTATCTTCAGGACAAGGACATTGAAGGATTTCTCAAATTTAATCTGGATATGCTGTGTGTTGCAGATACAGGTGGAAATTTTCTTAGAGTGAACAGGGTATTTGAAAATGTACTGGGTTACAGGGTGGACGAACTTGAAGGAAAAAGCTTCCTTTCTCTGATACATGAGAATGATATCCCCGCAACCTTAAAGGCTATAAAACAACTAGAGGAAGAGAAGCTTGTACTGGGTTTTATCAACAGATATCGTTGCAAGGACGGTTCAATAAGGTATTTGGAATGGAGAGCCATGTCAAAGGGTAAATACATATATGCTTCTGCCAGGGATATTACTGATAATAAGACAGCCGAAGAAAATTTAATTAAATACCAGAAACTGCTGCAGGAGAAAAATAAGCTGATAGAATCAATTCTGGATAATGCACCTTTGGGGATATGGCTGTCGGGTGAAGAACCTGGCTCAATATTTATAAATAAGTTTATTATGGAAAATTTTAATCTCACAGAGGAAGAAATAACATCCTGCATCAAAACAGATAAGGATGCCTTCGAGAAAGACAGTCCGCAATACTTTGAGGAAATACTTACGTTTCAAGACAACAAAAAACATACTGTGGGGACTGTAAAAACTAAAGTTTACAATGAAGCTGGGAGTATTTTAGGTATATTGGGGATAGGGCTGGATATCACCAAGCGGAAAGAGGCGGAGGACGCCTTGAGAATAAGTGAGGAAAAATACAGACTCATAGCAGAGAATACTTCAGATGTTATATGGGTTTTGAATCTGACTCAAAGCAGGTTTACATATGTAAGCCCCTGTATTAAGGAATTGACAGGCTACACAGCGGAGGAAACCACGAATGAAGGTCTTAATAAAATCATGACTTCTGAATATAAGGAAATTATTGATGAAGGGATGGTGGAAGCCCTTACTGAGTTTGTTATAAATCAAAAAGCATCATGTGATCCTTTTGAGGCACAGATATTTCACAAAAATGGTGAAGTTATCTGGATAGAGAGTTCAATTAAATTTCGATACAATTCAGAAAATGAAATAGAGGCAGTTGGTGTAAGCCGAAATATAGAAAGAAGAAAAAAGGCAGAAAAAGAAGTGCTTTATCTAAGTTATCATGATCAGTTGACAGGGCTCTATAACCGCAGGTTTTATGAAGAAAAGCTAAAAAGGATAAATACAGAAAAAAACCTCCCTATAACATTGGTAATGGCAGATGTTAATGGATTAAAACTTACCAATGATGCATTTGGTCATGCCACTGGAGATTTGCTTTTAAAGAATATTGCTGAAGTTTTGAAGAAAGAGTGCAGAGAAGGGGATGTTATTGCAAGAATTGGAGGAGATGAGTTTGTTATTTTGCTTCCAAAGACAGACTGCCAGCAGGGAGAAAAAATAGTCAGCAGAATAAGTGAAGCAATTTCCAATAAGAAGTTGGACAAATCTATTTTATCTGTTTCCTTCGGTTTGTACACAAAAACTAAAGTAGAGGAAAGCTTTGATGAAATATATAAAAAGGCAGAAGACTTTATGTATCATCGAAAACTTCTTGAAAGCACCAGCGTCAAAAACGATATAATAAAACTTACCACTAAAACCCTGTATGAAAAGGATATGATGGAACAGCTGCACAGTAAAGTGGTAAGTGAGTTTTGCAAAAAAATTGGAGCAGCATTGGGTTTCAGTCCGGATGATATCAATGAACTTGGATTAGCCGGTTTACTGCATGACATTGGTAAGATAGGAGTTGATGAAAGGTTATTGAATAAACCAGGAAAATTTAACGAGGATGAATGGAAGGACATGAAACGTCACCCTGAAATCGGATATCAGATACTTAAATCAGTAAATGAATTTTCAGAGACGGCAGAATATGTGTTAGCTCACCATGAGAGACTGGATGGGAAAGGATATCCAAGAGGCCTGAAGGAAGATGAAATACCTTTAATATCCAAAATTATATGCGTGGCAGATGCTTATGACTCCATGATTGGTAATTATGTTGAAAAAACTCAGCTTAGCGTTGAAGCTGCAATCAAGGAGATGAAAGTGAATGCGGGTACCCAGTTTGACCCTGAAATTGCCAGGGTTTTTGTAGAAAAGGTCTTGGGTAAGGAATGGTAGCGGGGGCACCCCAGGAGATCATTTGGAGGTGAAAGTGTTAAATGTTGAAAATGGTTAATGTCAGTGTAACCTTAGAAGGGGACAAGGGGCCAGTAGAAGTATTAAAAGATATCAGCCTGACTTTAGAGGAGAAAAAGATATATGGAATGACAGGCCCAAACGGCGGTGGAAAATCTTCAATAGCAAAAACCATTATGGGAATTTATCAGCCTGCCAGCGGAAAAATTTTTTTGGATGGTTTGAATATCACTCATAAGGGAATTACGGAACGTGCCCGTTTAGGTATCGGGTATGCTTTTCAACGGCCTCCTTGTTTCAAAGGAATGACAGTGAGAGACTTATTAAATTTTGCTGCAGGACCTGATAATCCCATAAATCTGTATGATCTTCTATACGATGTTGGCTTATGTGCTCAGGATTATCTGGATCGTGAAATCAATGCCAGCTTTTCTGTGGGTGAATTAAAGCGGATTGAAATTGCAAGCATTTTAGCACGTAATTTAAAAATAGCTGTTTTTGATGAACCGGAAGCGGGTATTGATTTGTGGAGCTTTCAACGATTGATAGAAACTTTTGAAAATATGAATAAAAAATATAGTACCACTATTGTCATAATCTCACACCAGGAGCGGATTCTGAGATTGGCTGACCAGGTGATTCTGGTAGCTGGTGGAAGAATTGACGAAATAAGCTCACAAGGAAAAATCCTTGACGAAATTAAACATCTGGATTTTGAATGCCAGTGTCGAAAGAACTGTATAAAAAGGGGGGGAGCAGATGCTGGACGCTATTGATAAAAAACTTTTAGAGGAAGTTGCTGATTTGCATGAGATGCCTCAAGGGGCATCCAACATTCGAAAAAATGGACAAGGAGTTCATCGCAATATTACAGCTAATATAGATATAGTAACAAAAAAAGATAAACCGGGTATAGACGTCCTTATAAAGCCGGGAACCAGGGGAGAAAGTGTGCACATTCCTGTGATTTTATCTCAAGGTATGGATGATCTTGTTTACAACACTTTTGAAGTAGGTGCAGATTCTGACGTGATAATTGTGGCGGGGTGCGGCATTCATAATCCAGACTGTATAAAGGCTCAGCATGATGGGATTCACGAATTTTTTGTCCGCAAAGGTGCGCGGATGAAGTATATAGAAAAACACTATGGCGAAGGAGACGGGAGCGGCCGGAGGGTTTTGAACCCGAAAACAATTATCGAAGTGGAGGAGAATGGCGTAGCAGAACTTGAAATGATTCAGATTAAAGGTATCGACCGAGCTTTACGACAAACAGAAGTGCGCCTGCATAAAAATGCCCGCTTAATTGTATCAGAAAGACTTCTTACTTATTTGGAACAAACTGCTGAATCCAATATTACGGTGGAAATGGTGGGAGAGGAAGCAACTGCTCAAGTCATCTCACGTTCAGTAGCTCAGAACAGCTCCAGGCAGATTTTTCATTTAATTATGCGTGGTTTTGCCAAATGTCGAGGTCATATTCAATGTGATTCTATTATTATGCATCAGGCTCAGGTATCATCAATTCCTGAGATTAGTGCCTTCCATGCAGATGCCCAACTGATTCACGAAGCCGCCATTGGTAAAATTGCATCTGAACAGCTGATAAAAATGATGTGCCTGGGACTGACGGAAAAAGAAGCTGAGGATGCGATATTAAAGGGATTTTTAAAATAATGAAGGAAAACATTGCCGACATGATGAAATATATCAATAAAGCAGTGAAAGTGAGGTTTTGATTATGAAAAAATACAAGATGTCAATAAATATCCTTGTGGTATGCATTATTGTTTTAGCCATGGTAGCTTGCCTTGTTGGTTTATTCTCAAGTGGTGGCAGTGGACAATATGAATTCAAGTCAATCAATAACGAAGTTGTAAAAATATATGGACAAGGGCTGTATAAAAATGATTCAATAGCAGCAGTAGCACAGGGAAAAGCTTCTGATTTAATAACTATTATACTTGGAATTCCTCTGCTGCTCAGTTCACTTTATTTAACAAATAAAGGCTCCTTCAGGGGAAAACTTATACTTACAGGAACATTGGGGTATTTTCTTTATACATATATGTCCTATACATTTTTATGGATGTATAATTCTTTCTTCATCATATATGTAATCCTGATGTCTTTAAGTTTATATGCGTTAATTTTAAGCTTCATGTCATTTGAGATTGAAAAACTCCCTTCAATGTTTAGCAAAAACTTACCAACTAAGTTTTTAGGAGGGTTTCAGTTATTTGTAGCTTTTGCAATTGGAATGCTGTGGCTTGGAAGGATTTCATCATCAATTTTTGAAGGAGCAGTTCCTGTAGGGCTTGAACATTATACTACACTTGTTATTCAGGGGATGGATCTTGGTGTTGTTGTACCCACAGCTGTCTTATCTGGAATACTCCTGATTAAACGAAAGCCTTTTGGATATTTATTATCTTCAACAATAATTATAAAGGGTGTTGCAATGCTGACATGTATTTCTGCTATGATAATAAATCAGGCAATAAGTGGTATCAGCATGAATATAGTTGAGGTTATGGTTTTCCCTGCATTTAATCTATTAGCTGTAATATGCGCTATCCTGTTATTGAAAGGGGTCACGCACTGTTCCTGAAATTTCCTGAATACTCCGGGGGTGATATCACCCGGAGTATTCAATTTTATCTGAGTTTATTGTATCTGAATACTTCTTAACCGGACATAAAATGTATTCACAGAAATATTGCAATTTAATTTTGTCGGAATATTCTGTATAATAAAGTAAAGAGATGCTTGTACAAAATATATTAGAGATTTTTTGAAACATAATGAAAAAACAATTAAAGGGGGAGTGCTAAATGGAGAAAAGTTCTTATAATGATTGGGTTAAGAGGGTAGATGAATTGGTGGGGTTTGAAGGGAATGTGCGGAATCTGGCAGAGGAACTTATAAAATATGGCTGTGAAGATATTTATTACTTCGACAATTGGGTGGATATCCTGAATGATGGGAACGTAGTTGCCGATTGTGATGTTTATGGGAATATACATGTAAATATAGAGTTTGAAATTGTACATAGTGCCGGACACAATGAAGTAATTAAAGATACTATCATTAGAATTACTAATGTTGAAGTTCTATAAAGGCCCCCGGGGGTTATTCCAGTTTGTGGAATAAACCCCGGGGTGCTGTTTCCAATATATTCAGTTAGGAGGATTTATTGGAACTTTAAACGTGAAAAATTATTATTCTCATAATATAAATTAAATAATACATTGTGAAAATACGACAATTAGTGATAGAATATTGATGGCGTTTTATTTAACATAACACAGAGAAGGGAGAAACAATCATGATAGGAATCAAACGAAATAAGGAAAAGTTATTTTTATTGCTTCTGGATATTGCTGCCAATTTAAAAGAAGGGGGTCAGTATTTTCTTGATTATAAAATTAAGGAAGAAAAGCATCTTGAAGAATTTCGAATGAAAATGAAGGAATATGAGCATAAGGGGGATGACCAGGTTGACGGATTAATAAGGGAATTAAATAATACCTTTATTACTCCAATTGAGCGTGAAGATGCACTGGAGCTTGCCATGCACATGGATGAAATTCTTGATGGGCTTGAGGAATGCGCAGCTCACTTCTATATGTTTACCATATATGAAATAGACGATTATATGGTAAAGCTTACTGAGTTTTTAAACAAATGTATAATTGAAATATATAGTGCTGTAGAGCTGCTTTCACAGAAGAAGCTTACAGAAATCAGACAGCATTCAGTTAAAATAAAGGAATATGAGGAAAAGTGTGATTTCCTTTCAAGAATGGCAATAAAGGAACTTTTTGATAAACATAAGGACGTAATCAGACTGATTCAATATAAGGAGATTTATGAACTTCTTGAAAATACAGCTGATGAATGTCAAAGGGTCGGTAAAGTACTTGAGAGAGTAGTAATGAAGAATGCGTAAGGAGAGCTAACATGAGTACAGCATATATTATAATTGGGCTAACTGTTATTCTTGCATTGGCCTTCGATTTTATCAACGGGTTTCACGATACTGCAAATGCAATTGCAACAGCCGTATCAACAAAGGCTTTAGCCCCAAGACATGCAATTATTATTGCCTCAGTAATGAATTTTGTTGGAGCAATAGCCTTCACCGGGGTTGCGAAAACCATAGCGAAGGATATAGTAAACCTGAACGCTATACCAAATGGATCAGTAGTTATACTTGCTGCACTTGTTGCTGCCATAGCATGGAACCTTATTACATGGTATTTTGGAATACCAAGCAGTTCATCCCATGCGCTTATAGGTTCAATTGCAGGAGCGGCAGTAGCAGCTGCAGGAGTTTCATCTATAAACATTAATGGATTCGGATCAATAATCAAGTCACTGCTAGTGTCACCGTTGCTTGCCTTTGCAGTTGGTTATGTTATGTTTACTATTTTTAAATATATATTTAAGAACTTAAATCTTTCTAAAACCAACAGAAGATTCAGAAGAGTTCAGGCTGTTACAGCAGCAATTCAGGCCTTTTCACATGGGACAAACGATGCCCAAAAGTCTATGGGTATAATTACAATGGCCCTTGTAAGCAACAATCTGATAAAACCGGGCAATATCCCACTATGGGTACAGATATCATGTGCTGCAGCTATGGCATTGGGTACTTCTATCGGAGGATGGAAAATTATCAAAACAGTTGGAACACAAATTATGAAAATAAGACCTGTTAACGGTGTGGCAGCAGATTTGTCATCTGCATTAATAATATTTGGAGCATCTAAAATTGGTCTTCCAGTAAGTACAACCCATGTTATTTCCTCTTCAATAATGGGAGTAGGTACATCCTATAGATTAAAGTCAGTAAAGTGGGATACAGGAAAAAGAATGATAATTACCTGGTTTATAACGCTTCCAATATCAGCAGCTTTAGCAGCAGTTGTATATATACTGATGAGTATGTTTCTATAAGTATTAAGAACCCCAGGGGTGATTCCAGTTTTTGGAGAATCGCCCCTGGGGTTTTAAAAACAGTTTACATAGAACGTGTGTTCCTGTATAATGATGAATATAATACAGAAAAGGGATGTATGTTATGGAAATTAACAATAGACTGATATTTCATATTGATGTAAATTCGGCTTATTTGTCATGGGAGGCTGTATATCGTCTGCAGCATGGGGAAAAGGTGGAAGGGTGAATCAATCAGGCACATGGGGGTGCATGTAACGGATTTGAGCTCAAATGAATTCTATCAATGCGAGTTTTTTGAGAAGTATAATATAGAAAAAATAAGAGCTTTGGACAGAACAATTGATGAAATCCGCTTTAAGTATGGTTCTGAAGCTATATTAAGGTCCTCTTTTCTGCATTCTGGAATAAAAAGCATGTCTGGCGGGATAGGGGAAGAAGACTATCCTGTTATGTCAAGTTTGTTATAAGGAGTTGAGATTTTATGAAAATTATTGCAAGGCCCATAGAAATGCTGGTCTGGTTTACAAATGAGGGCACTCCTAACCCCATAAGATTCAGAATGAAAAATGATGATGATTCTTTGGCAGTCATAAAGGTCGACAGAGTTCTTTTCAAAGAAAATGAGAAACTGGCAGGAAATCCAATGATTATTTTCAGGTGCCAAAGTTTAATCAATAATAGGGAGGTGATTTATGAATTAAAATATGAAATTAAAACATGTAAGTGGATTTTGTTTAAAATTTAGCATATCATCTCAGGGGCCGACTGTCGTATTATCTTTTTAAAGTCTGCAATGGTTCAGAAGTCTTCCTGCTCTAAATCCAACTTTTAAACAAAAGCATCAATAACTCTCACCGGATTAATTTCCAATATGTATCGGTCCATAATATCCGGAAAAAGAAGGAATATAAACTACTGAATTTGTTGTATTTTGTAGTAAATAATCCTAATTTGATGAACGATTATAAGTATTTATTGGCTGATAATGTGTTAATATGTTGTTTATAAGTGAGGGATTCGAGCGAATATGGAAATTTGTGCATGTTTATGAGAGAATCTGGGTTAACGGAGGGATAAAGTGGAGCAAAAGCAAGATTTAATAAGAAAGCAAAATATAGTTTTAAATCACTGCGGGGGAATCACAACAGAAAAAATAATGGGTGCTGTTTTTATGTTGTTTTTACTTTTCACCAGTTCCAGGAATTTTTTCATATTTCACACTGCTGTTGAAATATCCATAGCAATGGTTGCATTCGGAACTTTTATTGTTGCTTCCAACACATATAAGATCTCCGGAAATGATTTTTTCATGTTCTTAGGAACAGGATATGCTTTTGTAGGTATTTTAGGCCTGCTTCATACCTTTTCATATAAAGAGTTCAATATATTTCCGGATGCTTCAATGAATATGGTGGTGCAGTTCTGGATTGCTGCAAGGCTTTTAGAACTGGGAACAGTGCTGGTATCACTGGTATTTGTATATAAGAAAATTAAAAATTCGAACTTTGTTCTCATATTTTTAATATTTTTTGCTGTCTTTACATTATTTGTATTATCAATTATGTATTTTAAAGTATTTCCCCTGTGCTGGATTGAGAGATCGGGCTATACAGAATTTAAAAAAGTTACCCAATGTTTAATATCCGGGGGCTTTTGTTTTGCTGGACTGATTTTTTCTAAAGCCAGGAGAATAATGGACAAAAAGCTGCTTTATTATCTGTGTGCTTCAATGATTTCAACATATTTATGTGAAATCATGCTGTGCATCCACAATAATCCAGCTGATTTTGCCAGCATTACGGGGCATATACTTAAGGTAATAGCATTTTATTTTCTATACAGGGCAATAATAGTAAGTGGGCTTCAGAGACCTTTTGATGATTTGATTTTTCAACTTGATAAGACGGACTTAAACTTAAAGGAAGAAGAAAAACAACGGTTGCTTATGGAAGAAGCAATTGCACAAAATGAGCAGTGTTATGATCTGATAATAAATAACTCAAAGGATGGAATTGTTATACATTCGGAAGGAAAGCTTATTTTTGCTAATTCTGCGGCAGCAGGTATGCTTGGCGCTAAGGACAGTTTTGGGTTAATAGGCATGAAGTTATCTGAATTTGTACATAACGATTATTTCCAACAGGGGAATAAATGTTCGAAAAAAAGGGGTGAATCATCTTTTGTTGAGTCTAAGATAACACGCCTGGATGGCAGGCGGCTATGTATAGAATCTTCAACAATATACATAATATATCGAGGGAAACCTGCAGTTTTAACTATGTTCAGAGATATCAGCTACCGTAAAAAGATTGAAAGCCTAAAAATTAATATAAAAGAAAATGAAGAGAAGCTTAACCAGTCAAAGGAGTTTATAAGAGTTCAGACAGAATTCTTCACCAACATATCCCACGAACTGAAAACCCCTCTTAATGTCATTTTAAGTGCAATACAGTTATTGATGATGTCCAATAATGAAGTAAGTACAGATTCGTTCAATGATAAATTAAACAGTCTTGTGAGAGTAATGAGGCAAAACTGCTTCAGACTTTTAAGGCTTGTAAATAATCTTATAGATATTTCAAAAATTGATGCAGGTTATCTTAGTCTGCATCTGGAAAATCATAATATAGTCAGTGTAGTTGAAGATATTTCTTTGTCTGTGGCTAAGTACGTTGAAAGAAAAGACGTTGAGTTAGTATTTGATACGGATACAGAGGAAAAGGAAATGGCTATAGATGCTGATAAAATAGAGCGGATTATACTGAATTTATTATCTAATGCAATAAAATTTACAAATAAAGGGGACCAAATTTCAGTGAGAATAAAGGACAAGGGTGATAAGGTACTTATTTCCGTAAAAGATACAGGTGTTGGTATTCCAGAAGATAAGATAAATATTATTTTTGATAGATTTGGACAAGTTGATAAAACTCTTACAAGAAACAGGGAAGGCAGCGGAGTAGGGTTGGCTCTTGTTAAAAACCTTGTAGAATTGCATGAGGGAAGTATTGAAGTCAATAGTAAAATTGGTGAGGGAAGTGAATTCATCATAGAGCTGCCAGTTAAGATTGTTCAGAGAAAAACAATGGACCATGCAATTTTATATAATAGCAAGGTAGAGAAGATCAATATTGAATTCTCAGATATATATGCTTCCTGACTGAAAATGGCCCCAGGGGTACTGCTTGATTCTGGCAATACCCTTGGGGCCATTTCTTTTACATTGAATATATATCAGAAAATTCAACTTTTATCATTTCAATTTTATTATCTATAGGATTGATTTTTTCAATAATTTTTACATCTTCCATAGTTTTTGCAGGAAGTTCAATTTTAAATACACTGCCTTCACCAGGGTTGCTTTCTACACTTATTTTCCCGTCATGAAGTTCAACTATTGATTTTACTATGGATAATCCAATTCCACTTCCTTCAGTGTTACGTGAAAGGGACTTGTCTACCTGGTGAAATCTTTGAAATATTTTATTCAGGTGTTTTTCATCAATTCCTATGCCAGTATCTTTCACAGATAGTTCAACAGTATCACCTTTATCAATGAGGTTCACAAATATCAAGCCTCCTGGATTTGTAAACTTTATGGAATTTGAAATAAGGTTTAGAATAACTCTGTCAATCTTTTCAGGATCACATGCAATAATCTTTTCTTCTGTGTTTGTATCAAAAATAACATTTATACCTTTTTCCTTAATATAGGATGATACTGATTGGACAATATTTTCGGCAACACTCACTATATTTTCATTGGATAGATTTAATTTAAAAAATCCTGAGTCTATTTTTGATATATCTACTATGTTGTTGATAAGTTTAGTGAACCTGTAACAATTTTGTTTAATTATATTTATGCATTTACAAAGTTTCTCTTTATCAGGTTCAAGTAAGTCAGCTTTTAAATATAACTCCAGTAATTGGTTGGTGGTGAAAATTACACTCAAAGGTGTTTTAAGCTCATGGGATATATTTGCAAATATTTCATCTTGAATTTTAAGAGTTTCCTCAATTTTATTTTTGGCTTTTATTTCTTCAGTGATGTCCATTCCAATAGTAACTACTTCGCTAACCTCATTGTTTTCGTTAAATAAAGGCTGATACATAACTTTAATAAACGTTTCTTTCCCTGCTATGAAAACCCTTCTATGGAAAAAGTAGCGGGTGACCTTATTTTTTATTAAATCTTGAAGCTTACTACTTATTGCAGTTTCTTCATCTGCAGTAAAATTAAAGATTGCATAGGCATCCTTTCCTATGCAAGACGATAGCGATTTTACATCGTTATTAATTTTCCTTAAGTAATTGTAAGCACTGCTGTTCATATATTTAATTTTAGAATCAGGGTATGAAATCAGTGTATAGTTAAGGCCAAGATTTTCTATTGTTGTATTTAACAGATCATATTGAGTTTTTAACAATAAATTTTCATCAGATTTTACCCTGTCAGTATTTTGCATTGCAATAACCTTAGCTTGTTTTTCAATTAAATTTCTGTTTATGACTCGCTCTGTTACATCAGAGCTGGTTTGGATTAAATATTT
This sequence comes from Clostridiaceae bacterium, assembly GCA_040217795.1. Lineage (GTDB taxonomy): Bacteria > Bacillota > Clostridia > Clostridiales > Clostridiaceae > Clostridium_T. The sequence goes on along the minus strand of JBEHWK010000053.1, from coordinate 1,749 downwards.
TATTTTTTCTTTTAAATATATCGGTGTTAATTCAATGTTCCAATATGTAATTCCTTTTTCTGGGTGTTCATATTCAAGTTCTTTCATATGATAGGACTTGCCTGTCTCTATAATATTTAAAATATTTCTTTCAACATCTTTCCATTTATATTGTGTAACTATTTCTTTGAATTTTTTACCTAGAATATTTTCTTTTTTATTATGCAGATAATATTTATCTAAATGTTTTTCATTAGCTTTTAATAAAATCAAATCTGGAAAACTATATATTGCAGTTCCACCCATATTATCCTTGAAAAGCTGCTCTAAATACATAAATTTATCTTCAATTCTTGAGTTTATTTGTTCTTTAAAATAATAAATATTGTCATTCCTAGATTCTAAACTCCTGCAGGAGATAGTAACTTCTCTTGCCTCGTACTTTTTAGTAAACATATAACAATTATGTTTACTTTCGATATTTTCAAGATAAACCTGAGAATCAATTCTTAACAGAGTGCTTATTTCTGTAAGTGACTTTCCGATTAAGTCTTCTTCAGAATATCCGGTAAACTTCATAAACCCCTTATTAACTTCAGTAACTATATTGCTGATGCTATGTATAAATATCTCTTCAGGTGTCTTTTTCAAAGTGTATTTCATTATATAATCCCCCAGATTATTATTTTAAGATGTAGGGTTCCGATTTCAGCTATTATTTTATACATATAATGAGAAAATCTAAAACATTCTGCCTTTCAAACTTCCAGGGGTTGGACCGATTGGGCAGTGAAGCTTTCTAAATCACAATGTAAGATTTTTAGTTCATTATATTTACATACCTGAATTAAGATTGCAAGGCACCTTTTTATCGCCTTATTTTGCAGTTTTCTAATAAGCGTAAGTTGAATTCAAGTAAAGGAACCTTATGTATAACCTATAATATATTATTTTATGTCATTTTTCTAGCTTTGTAATCGATTGCCTCAAATTTAGATATAATTATTTTGATGTTTAGCATTGCTTTATGAAGATAATGTAAGTTGTTTTAACAAAGTTTTAGTAAAATTAAAAAGCAAACAAGTTTTAGTTTTTCTGAACTGAGAAATCTTTGTTATGATTTTATATGCAGCAGCTATGAGAAGAAATTTTCTGGTTTGTGATGAAAAGGATAAGAAGTGGATTGAATTTCCATGCATTAATAAAAAAGAGGGAGATAATACTATTAAGGTATGGAGATGTTGAACATGTCTTTTCTGAATATGCTATTAGGCAGTGATAACAAATTGGAAAGTAGGGATATTGCGCAGGATATGATTAAAGATTCAAAGTTTCGTGTAACTTCTTTGGCAGTTGCAGCTGCAGAAGCTGTAAATCGGGGGCTGAGACAGATAATCGGGCAACAGTTGGATAAAGCAGTAAGTGAACACTTTGAATTAACTGATATTCGTATAAGAAAAGGCTGGTATCCAGCTTATGACAAACCAGTTGAACAGATTAAAAAAGAGTATGAGAAGTCACAAAAGTTGACTTGAGGAGTTATACTAAATCAAAAAAATATTTATTCCGCAGGTATGAAAGGTTATTGTTTCTATATCTGCGGATAGATGCATTGATTTATGCAGATGATTGTGCGCCACGAAAGCGTACCCAAGCAGACTGAAAGGTTGCTTGAAGATAGCTATGCTATACAAATGATGGTGGAGGGCCCACCGGAATCGCCGTACAGGCGGAGATTTCAAACTACCTTAAGGTGCTGTAGGCAAAAGC
>JBEHWK010000052.1:0-21650 GCA_040217795.1 Clostridiaceae bacterium | reverse complement strand
CTTCAGCTGCTTTAACAGAGTTATCCATCATTTCATCAGTTGAAGTAGTTTTTTCAGCTATTATTGGATATACTCCAAAGCTTAACGCAAGCTTCTTAGCAACTGTTTCTGATGGTGTTACAGCTATTATAGGAGAATCTGGTCTGCATTGAGAAATTCTTCTTGCAGTAGCTCCTGATTGAGTTGAAGATATGATAGCCGCAGCTTTTAATTCATGAGAAGCATTGCATGCAGCTCTTGAAATTACACCAGCAATTGCAGGGGTATGAGCTTTAGCTGATGATATTGCTGTTTCATAGCTTAATTGCTTTTCAGCTTCTGTAGCTATTTTAGCCATAGTTTGAACAGCTTCTACAGGCCAGCTTCCATTAGCTGATTCTCCTGAAAGCATTATTGCATCAGTTCCGTCTAATATAGCGTTAGCTACGTCAGAAACTTCTGCTCTTGTTGGTCTTGGGTTTCTCATCATTGAATCCAACATTTGTGTTGCAGTTATAACTGGTTTGCATGCAGCATTACATTTTTCAATTATCATTTTTTGTACTGCTGGAACCTTTTCTATTGGAATTTCAACTCCAAGGTCACCTCTTGCAACCATTATTCCGTCAGAAACTTCAAGGATTGAATCAATGTTGTCTACACCTTCCTGATTTTCTATCTTTGAGAATATTTCTATATTGCTTCCGCCGTTTGCTTCTAATATTTTTCTGATAGCAATAACATCTTCAGCTTTTCTTATGAATGAAGCCGCAACAAAGTTTACGCCTATTTCGCATCCAAATATTAAATCAGATTCATCTTTTGCTGTCATAGCTGGTAATTTAATTGATACTCCTGGTACGTTAACACCTTTATGAGTACCTACTAAACCTGTATTTTTAACAACACAGTCAACTCTGTTTCCTTCAGTTCCTTTAACTTCAAGTCCAACAAGACCGTCATCTATAAGGATTATATCTCCTGCTTTAACATCGTTAGCTAAACCAGCATAAGTCACTGAACATTTAGTAGTATCTCCGATTACGTCTCCGCCAGCGTAGATTGCAAAATCTGTTCCAACTTGTAATTCCACTTTGCTTGGTTCAAATTTACCAGTTCTTATTTCTGGTCCTTTAGTATCAAGTAAAACAGCTATTTGCTTGTTATACTTCTTAGCTAAAGCTTTAACCATGTTGATTCTTCCTGCATGTTCTTCATGATCACCGTGGGAAAAATTGTGTCTTGAAGCATTCATTCCTGCTTCAATAATTTTTGAAAGGGTTTCCTCAGTTTCACTTGCTGGTCCAATTGTACAAATAATTTTTGTCTTTCTCATAGATAACACTCCTTCGTTTTCTTTTTTCCAAAATGCATTAAAAAATAAAAATTAAAATAAAAAATAAATATTTAAAAAGCTGTAAGCTTTTAAACCAAAATTAGTATGCTAATTGCTCTGCTATTTTATAAAGTTCTTCATTGAATTTTCTTGGCATTGCTAAAGCTTCATCAATGTCATCATCTATTACTTCGTTGTTTCTTATACCTATTACTCTCGCAGTCTTTCCTTCCAAAAGGACTTCAACTGCCCTGGCTCCCAATCTTGAAGCTAATATTCTGTCAAATCCTGATGGGCTTCCACCTCTTTGAATGTGTCCTAATATAGTTGCTCTTGTTTCTATTCCTGTAATTTCTTCAACATATTCAGCTAATTCATTAGCTCCGCCTACACCTTCAGCAAGTAAAATCAGGTTATGTATTTTTCCTGTCTTCTTACCTTCAAGTATTTGTCTGCAAAGCTGATCTTTATCAAATTCTTTTTCCGGTATTATAACTGATTCCGCTCCGCCTGCAATACCTGCAAATAAAGCTAAATCTCCGCAATTTCTTCCCATTACTTCTACAACTGAAACTCTTTCATGAGAAGTTGATGTATCTCTTAATTTGTTTATTGCATCTAATATTGTGTTTAATGCAGTATCAAACCCAATTGTATAATCTGTATAAGCAAGGTCATTATCTATTGTTCCTGGAAGACCTACAGTTTTAACTCCTAACTTTGAAAGAAGCTTAGCTCCTGTGAAAGAACCATCTCCCCCGATAACTACCAATGCATCTACTCCATAGGTCTTTAAAATTTTTGCTGCCCTTTTTCTTACTTCTTCTTGTTTAAATTCAAGACATCTTGCAGTTCTTAAAACAGTTCCGCCCTTTTGAATTATATCTGAAACTGATCTTCTGTTCATTGGAGAAATTTCCCCATTTATAAGCCCTGCATAACCTCTGTCTACTCCCATTACTTCTAATCCGTTAAACATCGCTGTTCTAACAACAGCTCTTATAGCAGCGTTCATTCCTGGAGCATCGCCACCACTTGTTAATATAGCTATTTTCTTCATTTTTTGCCTCCTCAATGATTTCGGGACAATTTTCGTCCCTCATATGCTAAAAACTGCCCACCTATTTTAAAAAAACTCAAATTTCATTTAAAATTTCCCTAATAGGAAAAATTCCCTACTTTTTCGAATGATTCACACATTTTAAATCAACTCTATTTTACTGAAAGTTCATCTTATTTTCAAGATATTTTAAAAGTATTTAGGGTGTTTTATGAGAAAAAAAATTTTTCTGGGATTTATTTGATTATATTTTATCCAATCTACATCTTAATTATTAATAAGTGAAATCTATGTTTTTGATTTTCATAACTTTAAGGCAATTCAATGAACTGATTTCATTTCATGAATTGCCTTAAAATTCTTTGTTTTCTATTAATTATTTACAACTTTTACATTTTCTTCACCAAATTTTTTAATTAAAAACTCAGAAGCCCCTTTTTCGATATCAACCCAAAGTTCCTTTGACAGCCTTAAACTTTGTTTTTCTTTTTCTGCAAAAATATAGAGGGGAGTTTCTCCTTTAAAGTCTTTTAAAAGAATTCTAAGCAGTTTATTCACTTCCCTTGCCTTTTCCATATTTTCAACTTTTACATAGATTTTATCTGAATTTATTTTCATTAATGGTGTTATATCTTCACAGAGAATCTTTGGAACTTCCTCTTCATTTATGCTCACTCTTCCTCTTATAACAACAAGGGAGTCAGTGTTTATCAATTGATTCACTTTTTCAAGGGTTTTGGGAAATACGATCAATTCTACGGTTCCGGTAAGATCCTCCACCTTTACAAATGCCATCATGGTGTTATTTCTTGTGACTTTTCTGCTTACCTCAACAATTATTCCTCCAATGACAACTCTTGTGCCGTCCCCTATTTCCCTATATGAAGGTTCTTCACTGAGTCCTGGCATTGCAGCCTCTGATTCTTCCCTCAAGGATTCATTTACAGATAATATTTTTTCTATAGTTGCAGTGGTCTGCTGCTTTAAACTCTCCTTGTAATCGTCCAGGGGATGCCCGCTTAAATAGAGCCCTGTCATCTCTTTTTCCATTGCAAGAATATGATTTTTCTTGAATTCATTGATTGGGGGATAGGCGATTTCAGGTGTTTCTATCTTATCTTCCAAACCCATAAACAAGTTCATTTGTCCGTCAATATTTCTTCTCTTATCCCCAGCAGCTGAATCCATTACTCTTTCATACACTGCCAGAAGCCTGGATCTGAAAACTTTGAAGTTGTCAAAAGCCCCAGCCTTAATTAAGCTCTCTACAGCTCTCTTATTTATGCATGAAAAATCTATTTTCCCTGTAAAGTCCTGAAGAGATGTATAATCACCCTTTTCATTTCTTGACTTCACTATTGATTCAACTACGTTAAACCCGACATTTTTAATTGCTGCCAAACCAAATCTTATTGTGTCTCCTTTTACTGTAAACTTTGAAAAGCTTGCATTTATATCCGGCGGAAGAACCTCTATTCCTATACTTTCCGCAAAATTTATATATGAAGCCACCTTTTCATTTGTTCCCATGACAGAATTTAACATGGCTGCTGTAAATTCAGCCGGGTAGTATCTCATCAGATATGCTGTCTGATATCCTACTATGGCATAAGCTGCAGCATGACTTTTGTTGAAAGCATAGCTGGCAAAATCGATCATCTGGTCAAATATCTTATTCCCAGCCTCTTCTGAAATACCATTCCTTATGCATCCCGGAACTTCAATATTTCCCTCTTCATCAGCAATTCCATATATAAAATTTTTTCTTTCCTGCTCCATAACGCTGTGCTTCTTTTTTGACATAGCCCTTCGGACCATATCGGAACGGCCAAGGGAGTATCCCCCTATCTTCCTTACTATCTCCATAACCTGTTCCTGATAAACCATTACTCCATAGGTTACATCCAATATGCCTTCCAGTTCAGGAGTAATATATTTCACTTTATCCGGGTGCTTTTTATTTTCGATATATTTAGGTATTTCTGCCATAGGACCCGGTCTGTAAAGAGAAATTCCTGCAATGATATCCTCCAGTGAATCTGGTTTCAATTCTTTCATGAAGTTCGTCATACCTGAGGATTCCAGCTGGAACACTCCTACAGTTTTACCTTCTCCAATCATTTTATATACTTCTTTATCATTTATATCTATTTTATCCAGATCAATTTCAATGCCTTTGTTTTCCTTTATCATTTCAATGGTATCATTCATTACTGTAAGAGTTCTTAACCCTAAGAAGTCCATTTTAAGAAGTCCCAATTCTTCCAACGTGTTCATATCAAATTGTGCTACAATATTATCCTCATTTTTCTGCAGGGGTACATATTCCACTAAGGGTTTTGAGGCTATAACCACTCCAGCCGCATGGGTTGATGAATGCCTCGGAAGTCCTTCCAGGTCCTTGCTTACGTCAATAAGGTTTTTAACCCTTTCATCCTGGTCATAAAGAACTTTCAGTTCCGGATTCAGATCAAGGGCTTTATCTATTGTCATTTTCAGGGCTGTGGGGATCATTTTAGCAATCTTATCAACCTCAGCGTAGGTGTAATTCATGGCTCTTCCCACATCCCTGATACAGGCTCTGGCAGCCATTGTTCCGAAAGTGATTATCTGAGATACATTGCTTTCCCCATACTTATCAACGACATAATCGATAACTTCCTGTCTTCTTTCATAGCAGAAATCAGAATCTATATCTGGCATGCTCACTCTTTCCGGATTTAGAAATCGTTCAAAGATCAGTCCGTATTTGATGGGATCTATTTTAGTTATCCCTAATGTGTAAGCAACTATTGAGCCGGCTGCAGATCCTCTTCCCGGACCTGTTGGAATTCCTCTTTCATTTGAAAATCTTATAAAATCCCAAACTATCAGGAAGTAATCCACATAACCCATCTGATTTATGACATTCAGTTCATATTCTAATCTGTCTGCCAGTTCTGCAGCTTCAGGATGAGCCTGTATGTATGATTTCAGCCCAATGTAATCATATTCTTCAGCATACCTGTCAAATTCCTTATATCTTGTCAGAAGCCCCTTAAAGCAGACATTTCTCAGATACTCAAAAGGATCCTGTCCTTGAGGCAGGGGGAACTTAGGAAGCTTTGATATATGAAATTGATAATTGAAGCTGCATTCCTCCGCAACCTTTAATGTATTTTCCAATGCTTCCGGAACATAAGAAAACATTTCCCACATTTCTTCCGTAGATTTTAGATAAAACTGATCTGAAGCATATCTCATTCTGTTTTCTTCATCAACAGTTTTTCCTGTCTGTATGCACAATAGTATATCATGGGATTTAGAATCCTTCTGATTGATATAATGCACGTCATTTGACGCTATAAGGGGAATTCCTGTTTCCTTTGAGAGCTGGATAAGCAATGCATTTACTTTTCTTTGCTCCTCCATCCCATGATATTGAAGTTCCAGGTAAAAACCCTCACTGAATATTTCCTTATAGGCTAGGGCTGTCTCCCTGGCCTTTTCATAATTTCCATTGTTCAATGCCGCACTTACTTCTCCTCCAAGACATGCACTGGAAGCAATTATCCCCTCACTGTGCTTCCTGAGGAAATCACGATCCACTCTTGGTTTATAGTAAAATCCCTCAATAGATGCTTGTGATACTATTTTCATGAGGTTTTCATATCCCTTTTCATTTTTCACCAATAAAACCAAGTGATATATGCTGTTTTCACTATCATTAGCTTTTATATTCATTGATTTAGGCACCACATATATTTCGCAGCCTATTATGGCTTTAATCCCAGCCTTTTCAGCTTCTTTATAAAAATCCACGCACCCGTACATAACCCCATGGTCTGTAATGGCTATAGATTTCATTCCCAATTCCTTAGCCCTGCTTATGATCTTTGATATTTTTCCTGAACCATCCAAGAGAGAATATTCAGTATGAAGATGCAGGTGACAAAACTCTTTCACTTTCAACTCTATCACTTCCTTTCTGTATCATATTCCAGCAAAATTTTTGCAAAAATGTTTTAAAAATAAAAGTGCATAAATATTATGCACCTCTGATAATGTTAAATTTCTTGATATTAATTGTTAGTCTTCCTTAATAATCAATTGCTTTTGAACTCTCTGTCATAGGTTTAATATACTTTAACACTTCATTTACATGAAAGGATGAAACTTGATAAGCCTCATAATCTTCTCTGGAATCAAACCTGGTAATGATAGAGATGTCATAGCTTCTTTCAGTGTGAAGCTTATCTACCCCAACCTCCAGATATTTCAGCTCAGGAATTTTACCTTCCATAGATTTGAAAATTTCTTCAGCTTTTTTTAAATTTTCTTCATTTGCTTCCTTCAGTTTAAAAAATACTATATGAGTGAACATAAATTTCCTCCCTTAAAAAGACTTGTTTTCTCTGAGTTCTTCCGCTATTTTCTCTATTTTTCTGAGCCTGTGATTTATTCCTGATTTACCTATAGGAGGATCCAGCATCTCTCCCAATTCCTTTAATGACTCATCCGGAAAATTAAGCCTCAGTTCAGCTATTTCTTTTAAATTCTGAGGCAATCTTTGTAATCCGATCTGGCTTTGTATAAGCTTGATGCTTTCAACCTGCCTTACAGCAGCATTTACTGTCTTGCTTAAATTTGCCGTTTCGCAATTAACAAGCCTATTTACATTATTCCTCATTTCTTTCATAATTCTTATATTTTCAAGTTCAAGCAAACAGGTGTGGGCTCCAAGAATGTTTAGGAGGTCCACAATTTGCTCCCCTTCTTTTATATAAACAATAAAACTGTTCTTTCTTTGAATAACCTTGGAGTTTAAACCAAACCTGTTTATTAACTTGCTCAAGTCTTTTGCATATTCTTCACTGTGTGTCACAAATTCCAAGTGATATGTTTTTTCAGGATTGGAAATGCTTCCGCCTCCTAAAAAAGCACCTCTTATATATGCTCTGGCATTGGAATCCTCCTTTATCATGGATTCTTCAATACCGTAACTTAAAGACATTATTGAATCAACTTCCCTGAATATGCCTGTTTCGTACAGAAGATCCTTTACTCCCATATCTTCCGTCATCACTACCATATACAAGTTGTTTTTTTTCAATGCATTGCCCTTCTTAACCATCAGCTTTGAATGAATATCAAAATGCTCTTTAAGAAGAGAAAAAATCAATCTTGCCGCTCCAGGATTCTCAGTGGTAATCTTAAAGCTTATCTGTTTTCCGCTAAAGGCTAAAGTACCGCTTACTTTCATTATTGCTGAAAGTTCAGCTAAAGCTTCTTCTCTTGTTATATCCTGATATCTGCATATCTCGCCTTTAACTTTTGATGAAAATGATGACATAGTCTCTCCTTTCAAATTCCTCTTTAATCCCAAAAAATATATTTCATTATAGCATAGAGAATTTTATTTAGGAATTCTCATTTGAAATTTTTATTATTTTTTATCGGTATCATCTTTTAATCGTTGAGACAGATACATGTATTCAATGATTTTCTTCTTATCATAAAGAAGAGATTTTTCCATTACAGTAGTCATTATGACCCTTGCTAATTCTTCATGATTATGCCTTATAACATCATTTGTATAATTCACCAGGCCAGCTTCAATTGTTTCAATTCCAAGCTTATTTACAACTTCTTTATCTAAAACAACCGCTTCTGATCCTTCTTCCTTATACTTAGCCAAAAGATTTTTAGGTATTTTCTGAACATTTGCAATGACATAGTCTACAATATCCCTTCCGCAATGCTTGTAAAGAGTCTTTAAGTGGTCAGAAACCTTAAAATTATCTGTTTCTCCAGGCTGCGTCATTATATTTGAAATATATATCTTTAAAGCGTTGCTTCTCCTTATATTTGAAGCTATTTTTCTCACTAAAAGATTAGGTAAAACAGAGGTATATAAGCTTCCCGGTCCCATAATGATGGCATCAGCTTCCCTTATTGCACTTATGGCTTCACTAAGTGGTTCCGCATCCTCTGGTTCAATCATAAGCTTCTTTATTTTACTTTTTTGAAGTAAAGCTTCTTCTGGTATCTGTGATTCTCCTTCTACAATATCTCCGTTCTCCAATAGAGCCCTGAGCCTCATATTCTCCAAAGTAACCGGTATAACTTTTCCCGTTACCGCAAGAACTGAACTCATCTTTTGAACCGCATCCTCAAAGTTGTCAGAAATCCCATCCATAGCAGCAAGAAACAAATTTCCGAAACTTTGATTCTTTAGTCTTCCATCCTTAAATCTGTATTGAAGCAAATCCTCCATCAGGGGTTCTGTATCAGCCAATGCCAATATACAGTTTCTTATATCTCCTGGAGGAAGGATACCCAAATCCTCCCTTAGGTCCCCTGAGCCTCCCCCGTCATCTGCAACGGTTACTATAGCAGTTATATTCGAAGTGTACATTTTTAATCCCCTCAGCATTGTGGAGAGTCCTGTACCTCCTCCGATAACCACTATCTTAGGTCCTTTTACCAACAGCCTTTTTTCATATATTAAATTTTCAATTTTATTTGAATCCAGTGATACTTTAATATATCCCTTATTTATTAGTGCAATTATCCCTTTCATAACTTCTGTTACTGAAACATAAAGAACAAATATGCCGGTAATAATTAAAAAAACATAAAATATCTTATAGTATAAGTAATATGCTCTATGATAGGCCAATTCAGTGAATCCAAAGGCTATCATCAGTACTCCGAATGCACCGAACATTATCCATCTTTTAACCTTTATCCCTGGTCTGAGCCAATCTAAAAATTTCATAGCTTCTTTTCTCCCTTATTTACATCTTCATGTATATCCCTATGCTCTAAAGATACCTTATAATTGGAGTTTTTCAATCTTTCATAGATTTCATTGGCTATTGCAACAGATCTGTGTCTGCCTCCGGTACACCCTATGGCAATAATAAGCTGTCTTTTTCCCTCTTTTATATAGTTCGGTATCAAAAACTTTATCATATCTTCCAACTTTTCTAAAAAGCCTTTAGTTTCTTCATGGTTAATTACATAATCACTTACTGGTTTATCCATACCTGAATATGGTTTTAATTCCGGTATATAAAACGGGTTAGGCAGAAATCTTACATCAAAGACCAAATCTGCATCTACAGGTATCCCATACTTGAACCCAAAGGAGAGAACAGTTACTGAAAGCTGCTTTTCTATAACTTTGCCATCCCCATAGTATTCGTTCATCTTTTCCCTCAAGTCCTTAATACTATATTTTGATGTATCAATTATCATATCTGCCCTTTGTTTTACTTCTCTAAGCCTCTTTCTTTCCTGGTTGATTCCGGTAATTACCCTTCCATCCCGAGCTAATGGATGACTTCTTCTTGATTCCTTAAATCTTTTTACAAGAACATCATCTGTTGCTTCCAAAAATAAAATTTCATATTTAAATTCTTTTCTTTTTAAATAATCCAAGCTTTCAAAAATATCATCAAAGAAAACTCCGCCTCGTATGTCTAAAACCAATGCAATCTTATTAATTAAACCTTCCCTTTGCAAACATGCTTCTGCAAACTTAGGAATAAGCTTTGGGGGCAAATTATCCACACAAAAATATCCCAAGTCTTCAAGATTTTTTGTCGCTTCTGTTTTTCCCGCACCTGATAATCCTGTGACAATAACAAATCTCATATGCCTCCTGATACGCTTTACTTAACCGTAAAATCAGGAACTCACCGTCCTTTCTCAACAGTTTTCATATTTAAATAAATTACTTAAATTATATCATAATTATTTTTCTTTGTAGTTATATTTATGTCGGTGTAAAAACAAAAAACCTGAGAGATTTTTATTTTTGTCACTTAAATCTCCCGGTTTTTTTCTAAAAGTTGTCCTTTTAAAGGGTGTTAAGTCCAACTATTACCTTATACAGAGAACCAACTTCAACTATTAACTTATTGATGCCGCTTCTTCTTTAAACTCTCGAAGAAATCAACATGTATAAGTTAAGTTTCCGTAATGGTTCTCTATAGATAGTTGAAATTCAACTGTGAATTTATAATCAAACCCCTTTATTGCTCCTGTTCATCTTCTCCCAGTATTCTTACTTCTGTATGAAGATCCACATCAAATTTTTCTTTTACAGTTTTTTGAACATGACTTATGACATCGATAATATCCTTTGCAGTTGCTCTACCCTTATTTATGATGAAACCTGAATGTTTTTCTGAAACTGAAGCTCCTCCGATTGAAAATCCCTTTAACCCTGAATCCTGAATCAACTTGCCGGCAAAATAGCCCTCAGGTCTTTTAAAAGTGCTCCCTGCTGAAGGATATTCCAAAGGCTGCTTATCTTCTCTTCTTTCTGTGAGTTCCTTCATTCTTGCATTTATTTTTTCCTTATCCCCTCTTCTAAGCTCAAAGCATGAACTTAATACAACATATCCCTTCTCCATTATCAATGAAGACCTATAACCAAGCTTCAGCTGATCCTTTGTCAATTTGATAATATTAAAGTCCTTATCAATAACCTCAGCCCACTTTATAACATATGACATTTCGCCGTCATATGCCCCGGCATTCATAAATACAGCGCCGCCTACACTGCCTGGTATTCCGCATGCAAATTCCAACCCTTCCAGTGAATTCTCCGCAGCTAATTTAGACAAATCAGAAAGCAAAGCTCCGCAATAAGCATATATGTTATTATCTTCAATCTCCATCTTCTTAAGATTGGAAAGTTTAATAACTACTCCTCTTATTCCGCCGTCTTTTACCAATAGATTCGAGCCATTTCCGATTATATAATATGGAACTTTCTGCTCAGTGCAAAGTTTAATGACTTCAACTACTTGCTGTTTCTCCCTTGGACTTACCAAAAAGTCTACAGGTCCGCCAACTTTAAAGTAAATATGTTCGCTCATAGGTGCATCTATTTCTATATCATCCTTATTCAGTATCTGCTCAAGTGAACTTAATAAATTACGGTATTTATTCATTTTAATACTCCTCTTATAAAGTGATTATCCAATATATAAGTATAATTAATATTTGAAATTTTTACAAGTTACAAATATCTAACTATATAGAAAGTAAAAATTCTTTTATATAATGTAAGATTATTAATGTCTTCTACATATATTGAATTAATTTCCACTAAAGTATTTTTTTATACTTTCAGCAGCCTTTTTATCTATTCCAGGTGTTTCTAAAAGCTCGTCAAATGTTGCTTTTTTGATATTATCAACGCTTCCGAACTTAAGAAGCAAATTTTTTCGTCTTTTCTCTCCCACATTGGGTATATCCTCCAGGATAGAATGAAGGGTTCTTTTATCCCTCAGGGATCTGTGATAAGTTATTGCAAATCTATGAACTTCATCCTGAATTCTCGCAAGCATACGGAATAACTCTCCCTGCTTAGGTATAAAAAGTTCTTCATTGTTGTAAATAAGACCTCTTGTATTATGCTTTTGATCCTTTACCAACCCGCAGACCGGTATATCAACTCCATATTTTGACAACACCTGAAGGGCTATATTGACCTGCCCTTTTCCTCCATCCATCAGAATCAAATCCGGGAAAACAGAAAATTTCCCCCCTGCCAGAGTCAGCTTACTTTCCTGCATTTCCTTTATTTCCTTCAATCCACGGCTGAACCGCCTTGATAATACTTCCCTCATGCTTTCATAGTCATTTTGCCCCTGAATTGTTTTTATTCTGAACCTTCGGTAATCGCTGTTCTTGGGTTTTCCTTCCTCAAAAACTACCATGGTTCCTACAGAATCTACTCCCTGTATGTTTGAAATGTCATAGGCTTCTATTCTCTCCGGAATTTCATCTAAACCCAGTAAATTCCCCAGTTCCTCCAGCGATCTCCTGTTTAATTCCTTTTCACTCAATATTTTGTCCTTGAACTTTTCTAGTGTAACCTTTGCATTTTGTTCCACCATGTGTAAAAGATTTAACTTTTCACCCTTTTTGGGAACTTTAATCCATACTTTTGAGCCCCTTTTTATTGTTAAAAACTCTTCAAGAAGTTCTGATTCTTCCACTTCAGGTAAATATACAGTTTTTGGTACCTGTGCTGTTCCCCCATAAAAACTGGTTATGAATTGATAAAATATTTCCCCCTTAGGGCTATCAGCCTTATCTTCAATAATAAAATGCTCTCTCCCTGAAATCTTTCCATCTATGGAGAAAAAAATCTGAATACAACAATCCTTATTGTCGCAATAAAGATTTATATAATCTTCATCCCCTTCTTTAGCAGTAAACATCTTTTGCTTTATCATAATATTTTCTATAGACATTACTTTATCCCTTAAATCAGCTGCCTTTTCAAACTCCATGGAAGATGCTGCTTCAAGCATCTGTTCTTTAAGATTGTTTATTATATTTGAATCTTTCCCATTTAATATATCAATAATTTCTTTAATCATATGTCCGTAATCTTCTTTAGACTGAAGTCCTGCACAGGGCCCCTTGCATAATTTAATATGGTAATTCAAACAAGGCCTTGTTTTCTCTCCACCCTCAGTTATTGCCCTTTTGCAGGTTCGTAAAGGGTATATCTTCTTTATCATCGATATAGTTTCATGTACAGCAGCTGAATTGACATATGGTCCAAAATATTTATTTCCATCTCTTGCATAATTTCTGGTGACATATACTTTAGGGAAATCTTCGTTAATTGTAATTTTTATGAAAGGATAAAACTTATCATCCTTTAAGGAAATATTGTATTTGGGACTATATTTTTTTATTAGATTGCATTCTAAAAGCAAGGCTTCCATTTCTGAATCTGTTATTATATATTCAAATTCCGATATGTTATCCACCATTTTCCTTACTTTATCAGAGTGATTTTTAGAACTGTGAAAATATTGTTTAACCCTGTTCTTAAGCACTTTGGCTTTTCCTACATAAATCACTTCCCCTAAGGAATTTTTCATTATATAAACCCCAGGCTTATCAGGGAGATTTTTTAAGTGATATTCAAAATTAAAAATAAAAATCACCTCTTCATTTTACTTTCCCATGGCAGTTCTTAAAACCGAACCGGCAATTTGTGCGGCTATACCTCCTCCTGCTCCTCCATTCTCAACAATTACGGCTATTGCGTATTGAGGATTTTCAGCAGGCGCAAAGCCTATAAACCAGGAATGGGGATTTGCATTTGGATCACTTGTTTCTGCAGTTCCTGTTTTGCCTCCGGCATTTAACCCCTTGAAAACACCCCAATCTCTGTTTATCCTTCCATCCACCAGATTTTTCATATACTCTTTTATAATGGCATCATTGTCGCTTGTAATTGGCTGCGCAATCTGCTTTGGTGCAATTTCTTCAACAACTTTACCATTCTTATCTACCACTTTGTTTACCAATTTCGGTTCCATCATTACACCGTTGTTGGCAACAGCAGATGCCACCAAAGCCATCTGAAGGGGAGAGGCAAGTATTAAGCTTTGTCCTATACCAGTTTGAGCTATGCTTCCCTTTTCATTGCTTTTCAATGTAGGAAATGAGCTCTTGTTAAATACTATTCCATCTGAAGGCAAAGTTTTGTTAAATCCGAAATTTTCAGCAGTAGCCTTAAGTTTATCATTTCCAAGTTCTAAAGCCAGAGTTCCAAAAACAACATTTGATGAAACTGCCAATGCACTTTTTAAGCTGAGAGCCCCATATACATTATGGTCTAAATTCCAAAGTGCTGTTCCATCCGGAAAAACTATTTTCCCATTATCCTGGAAAGTTCTGCTTGTTACCCCTGGAATATTTTCCAAAGCTGAATTCAAAGTAATTACCTTAAATGTGGAACCTGGCGGATACATTCCTGCTGAAACTCTGTTTATTAGCGGGAATCCTGCTCCTTCTCCAGAATTTGCAACTTTCATGACTTCATCCAGATTATTTGGATCATAGGAAGGTTTTGAAACCGATGCAATAACTTCTCCTGTTTTAGGATTAATCACAACCACAGCTCCTTTATTTGTTCCTAAAGCATCGTAAGCAGCTTTCTGAAGATTTGTATCCAAAGAAGTAACAAGAGAATTCCCTACCATTGACTCCCCTTCACTTGTTCTGTTTTTAAAGATGTCCAAAATATTAAGACTATCTAATATTTCATTAATTGAATAAGAGATTTTGTCATAGCTCCTCAATCTTTTGTCATATGAATTTTCCAATCCGGTCAATCCATACTTCTCACTTGAGTAACCCAATACTTGTGCATACAAGGATCCATATACATATTTCCTGTCCTGGGTTAACGTTCCCGTTCTTTTGCCCTCTGTAAGAGCAACATTGTTCCTGTCATAAATAGTCCCTCTCAAAACCTTGTTTCGTTCAGCCCACAGCCTTTTATTTTCTGACATTTCCGCTATAGCCGGAGCCTTAAAAGCCTGAAAATAGGCTATATAGGTAATTAAGGCTAAAAGCAGGAAAGAAAAAACCACCATTACTCTTTTTATTGTATCTTGCGTATCTTTCACCTCTTAACCCTCCTCTGATATTTTTTGCAGCATTCCCAGTGCAAAGAAGATTGTAAGCATTGAACTTCCCCCATAGCTTATGAGCGGCAGCGTTATACCTGTTAATGGAATAACGGCAAATACCCCTCCAATAATAACCAATACCTGTGCTGCAATCATAGCTGAAAATCCTACTGCACTCAATTGAGAAAACCTGTCTTCAATTTTAATTGCTGCTCTCATACCCCTATAGAACAACAGGAAGTATATTATCAGTATTCCTATACCAAAAACCATCCCAAGCTCTTCGCAAATAGCCGCAAAAATAAAATCCGAAGTATTAACCGGCACAAATCCAGGATAACCTTGTCCGAGCCCAGAGCCGAACATTCCCCCTGATGAAATTGAAAATAGCCCCTGAACAATCTGGTAACTCTCATTGTTCGCATATTCCCATATATTTTGCCATATGATGATTCTATTCCTGACATGGGCGAATAAATAATATGAAGCCACTGCTCCAAATGAAAACATCCCCAGAGCCATAAATACATATCTTACCTTGGATGATGCCACGTAAAGCATAGTGACTGTGATCCCAAAGAATATCAATGCAGACCCCAAATCTCTCTGAAGAACCATGCATCCTATAGATGCCATACTTACAAATGCAACCTCAACTAATTGCTTTGCATCCTCCAGAACATCTTTTTTATCCACATAATTTTTCAGAGATGCAGCCAGATACAATATCAGAAATATCTTTCCTATTTCAGATGGCTGCATACTTAAAGGTCCTATTATAACCCAGTTTTTAGCTCCATACTGCTCTTTTCCGATTATCAGCGCCATTGGCATAAATACAGCCGTTACTCCTAAGTATATGTATTTATACTTGTAAAATCTCTTGAAATCAGGAATCAAAACTATAATCAGCACATAGGATGTTATACCTGCAACAAACCATATTATCTGTTTTATTGCTACCTTTGAGTCCAGCCTGTATAGCACAGCAATACCTATTACAGCCAATATTACAGCAAATATGAGGAGAAATTTATCTCCCTCAGGGAAAAATCTCCTTATTACAAAATGTGAATATCCGGTGAGAAGCAATAGAACACCTCCCATAATAAGGGCTCCGTTATCAATAGGATCTTTTATTATGGCAAGATTCCCAAAAAGAGCTATAGTTAAAAAGTATGTGAGAAATATTAGTTTTCTTTCGTCTCTTATTGCGTTCATTTGATCACCTCGATAGTTATATTACCCTAAAAACCACAGTCCCTATTTTCAATTCATCGCTTATATTTAACTTTTTACTTCCATTAAGCTTCAATCCATTAACAAAAGTTCCGTTTGTACTGTTTAAATCCTCAACGTAAAAATCTTCATTTCTGATATACAGCTTTGCATGATAACCCGATACAAAAGAATCATTAAGCACAATGGAGTTATCCCCTTTTCTGCCTATAGAAACCATATCCCGTACATGAATAAGAGTTCCTGCCTTTAATGTATCGTTATTTCCCGGATTTTCAACCTCTACCCCGTAAGATTTCTTCTGTTTATTGTAGTCTCTTGATTTCCTGCTTTCGCTTTTTACATCTTTATACATAATTTTTAATGCATAGTATATAATAGCGTACAGTATGACTATAAATAAAATCCCGAAGGCTCCCGCTATTAATTTTTGAAAGTTCATGTGCTCACCCCTAATTAATTTAGTTCTATTATTATTATGTATATAATTCAAAATAATTCTGATTGATTATATATAAATGATTATACAACAAAAATACCCTAAAATAGATATGTGAACAGATTTTTTACCAAATACCCTTAAAAAAAATAAGAATATCCTAATTTTTTTACTTAATCTATTCTTAGGATACTCTTATTTCTTTAATTTTACAGGTATTTTTTCAGATACCTTCCGGTATAGGATTTTTCATTCTTAATTATCTGTTCCGGAGTTCCGCAACCAATGACACAGCCTCCTCCATCTCCTCCCTCCGGGCCTAAGTCTATAATATAATCTGCACATTTTATCATATCAAGATTATGCTCTATTACAACCACAGAGTTCCCTGCCTCAACCAGCTTCTGAAGAATGTAGACTAATTTCTTCACATCATCTATATGCAATCCGGTTGTTGGCTCATCAAGAATATAAAGTGTTTTGCCGGTACTTCTTTTAGAAAGCTCATAGGCAAGTTTAATCCTTTGCGCTTCTCCTCCTGAAAGCTGAGTAGAAGGCTGACCCAGCCTGATATATCCCAACCCAACCTCATGAAGTGTCTGAAGCTTATTTTTGATCCTGGGAAGATTCTCAAAGAACTTTAACGACTCCTCTACTGTCATATTAAGAATATCATCTATATTTTTCCCTTTATATTTAACTTCTAAAGTCTCTCTATTATATCTTCTTCCTTTACAAACCTCACAAGGTACATAAACATCAGATAAAAATTGCATTTCTATTTTTATTATCCCATCACCAGAGCATGCTTCACACCGCCCCCCCTTAACATTAAAGGAGAACCTTCCAGCCTTATACCCCTTCATCTTGGATTCAGGAGTCTGGGCAAAGAGTTCACGAATAATGTCAAAAACTCCTGTATAGGTTGCAGGGTTTGAACGAGGAGTCCTTCCTATAGGGCTTTGGTCTATGTCAATTATCTTATCTATTGCTTCGTATCCGGAAATTTCTTTATGAGATCCCGGCACTATGTTAGACTTATTTATTATCTTATATAAACCTTTATATAAAATTTCATTTACTAATGTACTTTTCCCTGAACCCGAAACTCCAGTGACCATTACCAAATTCCCTAAGGGAACTTTAACATTAATATTCTTAAGGTTGTTTTCCTTTGCTCCTTTTATTGTTATATAATTACCATTTCCTTTTTTTCTTTCCTCAGGAACTTCAATTCTTTTTTCCCCCCTGAGATATTGTCCTGTGATTGACTCTTTTGATCCTTTGATTACTTCCAAAGGTCCCGCTACAACAATATTCCCTCCGTGCTCACCTGCACCCGGTCCTATATCTACAATGAAATCAGCTTCCTTTATTGTATCCTCATCATGTTCAACTACAATAACCGTATTACCCACATCTCTCAAATTCTTTAGGGTTGCAATCAGTTTATCATTATCTCTTTGGTGAAGCCCTATGCTGGGTTCATCTAAAATATAAAGCACTCCCATAAGATATGACCCGATCTGGGTTGCAAGCCTTATTCTCTGAGCTTCCCCACCTGAAAGGGTACCGGAACTTCTTGCCAGATCCAAGTAATCCAATCCTACATCTTTAAGGAATTGCAGCCTGCTTTTAATTTCCTTAATAATCTGGGATGCAATAACCTGATTTTTTTCAGACAATACTAATGAATTGATATATTCCAGCTCATCTTTCACAGATAACCTTGTAAATTCGTTAATATTCTTTTCCCCTACGGTTACTGCCAAGGCTTCAGGCTTTAGCCTTGCGCCATTGCATTCAGGGCAAAAATTATTGCTCATGTACTTTTCTATTTCACCTTTTATCAGTTCTGAGTTTGTTTCCATGTATCTTCTTTTCAACGAAGTTATCTCTCCTTCGTAGTTGTACAAATATGTTGACATAACCCCATCCTTGACATAATCAACTTTGATTTTCTCTCCTTTCGTTCCATAAAGCAGAATAGTTACTACACTTGGGGATAAATCCTCAATTGGTGCATCCAAGTCAAATTTATATTTCCTGCTTAATGACTTTAAAATAGCATATGTCCATGAATCCTCCTTAAGCCGGCTTTCTCCCCAGGATGCTATGGCTCCCTGCATTATAGACAGTTTTTTGTCAGGAATAACCATGTTTTCATCTATCTCCAATAAAGTTCCTAAACCATCACAATGATCACATTTACCAAAAGGAGTATTGAAAGAGAACAACCTTGGCTCCAGCTCATCTATGCTTATTCCGCAATCAGGACATACAAACCTTTCAGAGAAAAGAATATCCTCTTCTCCTCCTTTATTTATAAGCACGAGCCCTTCTCCCAGTTTCAGCGCCATCTCCAAAGAATCAGTCAGTCTTCTTTCTATGTCATCCTTTATGATCAGCCTGTCAACAACAGCTTCTATGCTGTGCTTTATATTTTTCTCAAGTTTAATTTCCTCTTCTGTAAGATCATATATATTCCCATCAACTCTTACTCTTATAAATCCATTTTTCCTGATGTTCTCCAGTATTTTTTCATGAGTTCCCTTTCTTCCTCTTACAACCGGTGCCAAAATCATAATTTTGGTTCTTTCCCCCAAACTCATAACCCTGTCAACTATCTGATCCACAGTCTGCTGAGTTATCCTTTTGCCGCATTTAGGACAATGAGGAACTCCCACTCTGGCATACAGGAGTCTTAAATAATCATAGATTTCCGTAACAGTTCCCACAGTGGATCTTGGATTTTTAGAGGTTGTTTTCTGATCTATTGAAATGGCTGGAGACAATCCTTCTATGCTTTCAACATCCGGTTTGTTCATCTGCCCTAAAAATTGTCTCGCATAGGCAGAAAGAGACTCTACATATCTTCGCTGACCTTCAGCGTAAAGTGTGTCAAACGCAAGGGAAGACTTTCCTGAACCTGAAAGCCCGGTAAAAACTATCAGCTTATCCCTTGGTATTTCAAGACTTACATTCTTTAAGTTATGGACTTTTGCTCCCTTTATGATTATCTTGTCTTTCATATATTTCTCCTTTTTTCATTATACTTCACATAATCCTTTTGACCATAATCAGGTAAGTTCAGCTTCCAACCCCTTTATCAGGTCTCTAAGTTCAGCTGCTCTTTCAAATTGAAGATTTTTTGCTGCTTCCTTCATTTCTTCAGTGTATTTCCTGATGAGTTCTTCAGGATCTGCTGTATTTTTATCTGAAGGTGAGTATGCAATTTTATAAACTTCCTGTTCCTCTGCTGTTTTTGTTGCTTCAATAACATCCCTCACATCTTTAATTATTGTTTGCGGAGTAATCCCATTTTCTTCATTATATTTTATCTGAATTGCTCTTCTTCTTTCAGTTTCCTTTATAGCTTTATCCATTGCTTTTGTAATTTTGTCACCATACATAATCACCTTAGATTCAGAATTTCTTGCAGCCCTTCCGATTGTCTGTATCAATGAAGTCTCTGAACGGAGAAAACCTTCTTTGTCAGCATCAAGGATAGCTACCAGTGCCACCTCAGGAATATCCAACCCTTCCCTCAGAAGATTAATCCCTACCAATACATCTACCTCTCCAAGTCTTAAACTTCTTATAATCTTCATTCTTTCCATGGTATCAATATCAGAATGCATATATGTGATTTTTAAACCCATATCCTTAAGATATTTAGTTAAATCTTCCGCCATTCTTTTAGTAAGGGTAGTTATAAGTACTCTGAAACCTTTATTTACCATTATATTTATTTGCGCATACAGATCGTCAATCTGACCTTCTACAGGTCTTACCTCAATAACAGGATCCAACAAACCGGTAGGTCTTATAATCTGCTCTGCTATATTGTAAGAGTGATCAATTTCATAGGCTGCAGGCGTTGCAGATACAAACACTACCTGGTTTATCTTCTCCTCAAATTCTTCAAATTTCAACGGCCTGTTATCATATGCACAGGGAAGCCTGAAACCATATTCCACCAGGGACTCCTTTCTGCTTCTGTCTCCTGCATACATCGCCCTTACCTGAGGCAGAGTCACATGTGATTCATCTATAAATAATAAATAATCCTCAGGAAAATAATCCATTAAAGTTTTAGGCGGAGATCCTGGTGCTCTTCCGTCCAATATTCTTGAATAATTCTCTATCCCGGTGCAATACCCCATTTCCCGTATCATTTCAATATCAAAATTAGTTCTCTGTTTTAATCTTTGAGCCTCCAGAAGTTTCCCTCCCGCATTAAGAACCTTTAATCGTTCCGCTAATTCCTGCTCTATAATGCCCAATGCATGTTCCAGCTTGCTTGAAGAAGTGGCAAAGTGAGATGCCGGAAAGATTAACACATGATTTCTTTCTCCTAAGATTTTACCTGTCACAACATCAAATTCCCGTATCCTGTCTATTTCATCACCAAAAAATTCAATTCTTATCCCTTTATTGGAGGATGATACAGGAATTATATCCAGGGAATCACCTCGTACCCTGAAGGTTCCTCTTGAAAACTCCATATCATTTCTCTCAAACTGTATTTCTATAAGTTTTCTTATAACTTCATCCCTTTCTTTTTCCATACCCTTCCTCAGGGAAATGGTAAGAGTCTTATATTCCTCAGGATTACCAAGACCATAAATGCATGAAACAGAAGCAACTATGAGTACATCCCGCCTTTCAAAAAGTGCTGAAGTGGCTGAGTGGCGCAGCTTGTCAATTTCATCATTGATGGCTGAGTCTTTTTCAATGAAAGTATCTGTTTGAGGAACATACGCTTCTGGCTGATAATAATCATAATAGGATACAAAGTATTCTACTATGCTGTCCGGAAAAAATTCCTTGAATTCACTGCATAGCTGAGCCGCTAATGTTTTATTATGGGCTATCACTAAAGCAGGCCTCTGAACTTTCTCTATAATGTTTGCCATGGTAAATGTTTTTCCCGAGCCTGTAACCCCCAGAAGAGTCTGCCCCTTATGGCCTTTTTTTAATGAATCAACTATGCTTTCTATTGCTTTAGGTTGATCACCTGTAGGTTTGAATTTTGATTTTATTTTGAACTCTCCCATAATACCCTTCCTCCGAACATCTGTTTGTATAAGTATATTTTATATCTTTTATTATTTTCAGTCAATAATTGTGAATTTAAGTCTCTGTCATTAT
>JBEHWK010000051.1:0-21921 GCA_040217795.1 Clostridiaceae bacterium | reverse complement strand
GTATATAATCCATCAGGTATGTTCTCGATAATTGCTTCTATTTGTCTGTTTTTTTCTTCAACAAGCTTTCTGTTTTGGATTTTTTCTGTGACATCAACAGAAGTGTGCACTATATACTTCACTTTTCCTGATATGCAAACTGGAACGTATGATGCCTCAAAATATCTTACTTCTTTTTCACTATTTTTAAGTTCAAAACAATCTGAATCAAACATCTCTTTAGTTCTGACTACATCAGTTATAACATTCTCCACATTACTTCCCCTATATCCTCCAGGCAAAATATCTTCCAGATTATATCCTATGGAATATTTCTTTTCGTTATAGGGTGCAGGCAATAAATCCAGAATCTTTTGATTTGCTTTTATCTGGATCAAATCAGGATAGCTTAAAATTGCTACACCAACTTTATCGGATGACAAAATCTTTTCCACATATGGCATTCTGTCTTCAATCCTTGAATTTGATATTTCCTTAAAGAAATATTTCTTTTCATTTTCACATTCTGAATCCTTGCAGGAAACCTTAACCTCTCTGGGTTCAAGTTCCTTTGTGAACATATAGCAGCTGTATTCATCTCCTATGCTCTCAGTATTGATCTGAGATTCCATTCTTAGCATCACATATATCTCATTAATTGATTTTCCAATCAACTCATCTTTTTCAAACCCGCTGAGGAGTACAAACCCCTCATTAACCTCACAAACAATGCTATCTTTACAAGATAAAAATGGCTTTTCCCCGGCCTTTTTTAATGTATATCTCACCACATAAATTCCCCCATAATTATATAAAAATCCATATTTTCGCAAACCTTTCCTATATTATACACTATTTTTACAAAATCAACCATATTCACCAATTAAAACACAACCAGACTTCTTACTGTTGTATTTTAATCTTGCACTTTACAAATTAATACACCCCAGGGGCAGTTCCATATAATGGAACCGCCCCTGGGGTATTTTAATACAATGGTAACTACTGATTAAACTCATCTTTAAGTTTCTTATAAACTGCATCATCAGGGTTATTTTTCAAAATATCATCTAACGCATTTTTATAAATATCAGTATTAATATAATTTTGAATTTTTATATCTGAAGAAATATATCCAGCCTTATTCATTAATTCCCAGAACTTGACTACAGCTTCTTTATCAGGATTAGGATTGCTGTCTATATATGGTCCATATGTTTCTGCCTTAATAACACTTTTATCAATTTGTACATATTTTGCTATAATATCAATAGTTTCGCTTTCATTAGCCTTGTAGAATTTATATGCTTTTATTAAAGCTCTTAAAAACGCTTCATAATCCTTTGGATTCTCTTTAATTTTTGAAGTTAAAGCAACAGTTCTGCAGCATGTGTGATTTTTATAAAGTTCTCCACTCTGTTTTGCTATTTTTAATCCTTGCTGCTCTGCTAAAGTTCTGTATGGACTCCATACAACCCCGGCATCCACACTTCCCTTTTTTACAGCTTCAAGCACTGCATTAGGTGTATCAAATTCTTTAATTGTCAGATCCTTTTTCCAGTCAAGGCCTGCTTCTGCAAGTGCCCCCCTTAACACGACATCTCCTGTTGCAAGCCTTATAGTTCCTATTGTTTTACCCTTATAGTTTGTTAAGTCCTTAAACTGATCCACCTTTTCCGGTTTTGCTACAATTGCAGCTCCTTCTGAACCTTCACCCCCGTAAATTGTAAGGTCATTACCTTTTGATATAAATGTAAGAGGTGCTGCTGTTCCAAAGGGACCCGTTTCAACTTTCCCTGCAGTTATTGCATTCAATCCCTCACCTGAGTTTGCAAACAGAAATAATTTTACATCAAGACCTTCTTCCTTAAAATATCCCTTTTCCTGTGCAACAAAGTAAAGAACATCCTCAGTTGAAGCAAGGTATCCCACATTAAAGGTCTTAAGCTCTTTTGCAGCGGCAGCATCTTTATTAATGTACTTATTCACCGCGCAACCGCCTAATATTGAAGCTCCTAACGCAAGTAAAATACTTAAGCTTATAATTTTCTTTTTCATGAATTATTACCCCTCATTTCTTTTTTATTTTTCCCATAGGTTTAGTATAGTTTTAGGCAAATTGAATCTACCTTTTCCATCTTAATAACCATTTTTCAAGTTTATCAAGTCCAAAAGTTAGCACAGTAACCACAAAGCCTATAAAAATTATTCCTACTATAACTCTGGGATAATCTGCAAAATCAGAAAAGTACTTTACATACCATCCTAGTCCTGAAGTTGCTCCTATCATTTCAGCAGCAGTTAATAAAATAAAGGCCATTACAAGTCCAAGGGTTGCCCCATTTAAAATAGATGGCAATGCTGCCGGTAAAATAATTTTAAATAACATTGTTCTTTCACTAACTTTTAAAACCTTAGCAGAATCAATAATACTGTTTTCAACATTAAATACCCCGCTTAACGTATTAATAAACACTGGCCAGAAAACACCAATAAATATTATAAAAACGGAAGCACCTTTAAATGTGGGCAGCAGCGCTATAGCATATGGAACATATACAATTGGAGGTATTGGTCCTAATACCTTGGTTATGGGATTTACTGCCCTGTATAATCTTTTTCTCCAGCCTATAAACAGAGCAAGCGGAACTGCTGTTATAAGCGCCAGAATATACCCTTCTGATAATAATTCCAGAGAACTTATTAATCCCTTTGCTAACTGAGGAAAGTCTGAAATAAAAAGCTTAATAATAGTTTCCGGGGAAGGATATAAAGTCTTACTCAACAAATCAAGTTTTGTTGTAAGTACTTCCCATATTATGATGATAATATATAAAATACTTATAATATCTCCCTTAGTTTCTAAGTTTTCTGTATTTTTTTGAAATGCAATAGAAAGTAAAAAAAATACTTCTATAATTCCAACAAATGCAAACAAGTTCCAATTGTCACTTTCTATTCTTTTATTCGGTAGAAATTGAAGCAATATTATTAATATAAATAATAAATTTGCAATATTAACTAACTTTTTTATTCTTTTCACCTCCTTATATCCTAAATAACAACCTCATCGCCACCAATTTTTTTTATCAAATCATCATTAAATAAATTGACAATTTTATTTCTTAAATTAGTATATTCTTTACTTCTTAAAAGCTTGGCTCTGTCTCTTGGTCTGTCAAAACTTACATTTATTTCTTTTTTTACTGTCCCTGGACCGGAGGTCATGACAATTATTCTATCAGATAATAATATTGCTTCATCAATATCATGGGTTACAAGAACTACAGTTTTTTTCTTATCCTCACTGTCCCATAGATTAAGAAGCAATTCCTGAAGTACTACCCTGTTTTTCGCATCAACGGCTGCAAAAGGCTCATCCATTAAAAAAATTTTAGGATTTCTTGCAAAAGTTCTGGCAATAGCAACTCTTTGTTTCATTCCGCCTGATAATTGAGATGGATATTTGTTGGCGAACTCAGATAAACCAACCATTTTTAAATATTCATCTGCAATCTTTTCAATATCCTTCTTGCTTTTATCCTTAGCAACCTGCTTTATTGCAAAGGTTATATTTTTTTTAGCGCTCATCCATGGAAATAACGAATAGTTTTGAAAAACAATTCCACTGTCTATTTCCACCCCCTGAACATCTTGTCCGTCATATAATATAGAGCCTTCCGATGGTGAATTTAATCCTGCAAGTATGCTTAACAAAGTACTTTTACCGCAGCCGCTTGGTCCTATAATGCTTAGAAATTCTCCTTCTTTAATAGATATATCGACATCCTTAACAGCAATATAGTTATTGTTTTTTTCCTCATAAGTTACTGTTATATTTTTCAATCTGATTTCACTCATATTCTTCAGGCATATTTGTGTATAGCCTTTTCCCTCCTCCCCTTTATATATTTTCATTTAATAATTGACAATTTCTATATATCTTTTTCCTCTAACAGCCTTTTGTAATAAAATCCGCTGGTATATAAAGCTGCTGCCGGATTATGTCCCAGCACTCTGTCCTTAGTTATTAAGGTAGTCACAGGTGCTTCAGAATATTTAATAAAAAGTGAATCATGTCCTACGCAAAGTCCTACTATTACATTTAAATCTGTCTTCTGTTCAGCCAGCAGCTTTGCCTGCAGTACCGGATTGCATAATGACTCATGGCACCCCTTCTGAACCTTCAGTTCTTCCGGAACGCCGACTTCTGTTTTATCTATACCGCCGACCTTACAAATTACACTGTAACTTTCAATTCCCTTTGCTTTAAGAATCTTGGCAAAAGTTTTTGTTTCATTCATAAGTCCTATGCAGGTGGCAATTCCTATTTTTTTTGCACCTATTCTCTTAGCGAAAGCAATTATTTCTTCCACTCTGGTAAGTTTTCCATAATAAGTTCCTTCTATCTCTGCTGCCGCACTGGAAAGCTTTGAAACAAATTCATCATTTTTATATAGTTCCTTCACATTTTCAATTTCTGTATCACTTAAGTTTTCAGTCAGGCACTCAGAAGGGAAATGTTTTTCTCTCCTGTAACAATTTAATATCCCACAATCTGAACAGCTGAAACAGCCTTGTTTTTTTGTCATCTTCAATCCTCCCTATATTTCAACTAAAAGCCAAGGCAATTTACAAATACCTTGTCAAAATCCTTACAATTTGCAAGCTCTACTACCTCAATATCTTTTACCAGATTTTTAATCTCATCTCTGTAAAGCTTATTTAACAAAAATGCCTGACCGCCTGTCTTTGAAGTGTTCCCTACAAACTCAATCCTGCCTTCAAACTCCTCAGGCAAAAGTCCGATATTTATTAAACTTTTAGCTCTTAAGTGATATCCAAAGGAGCCTGCTATAAGAACCTTATCTACCTCAGAAGCCTGTATCTCTTTACTTTTAAGCAAGAATTCTATTCCAGCTCTTACAGCTCCTTTTGCAAGCTGAACCTGTCTTACATCTTTCTGGGAAAGATACACATTTTCAGTAATCCTGAATACTGTTTTGCCATCCTTCTTTTCAAGCCTTTCCTTTAAACCATCAGCTATTTCAGCCTTTTCAGCATTTACAAATTTACCGCTGGAATTTATTACTCCATGCTTAACAAGCTCTCCTGCTATATCCAGAAGTCCGCTTCCGCAAATTCCAGTACTCTCAGCATCTTCAATAGTTTTTATAGTAATGCTTCCATCCTCTTCAATGTTAAAAAATTCTATAGCTCCTTTTCCTGCTCTCATACCACAGCTTATATTCATTCCTTCGAAAGCAGGTCCTGCTGCTGTAGATGTGGAAGATAGCTTGCCATCCAATGATATAGCCATTTCTCCATTAGTTCCTATATCCACAAAGAGAGTTTTCCCTTGTTGTTTATGCAGTTGGGAAGAAAGTATTCCTGAAGTTATATCTGCTCCTACATAAGCTGATATAATCGGAGGCAAATACACAACTCCATATTTGGAAATATTTAAATTGTGATCTGCTGCATCTATGTAAATTCCACCCTCTATTTCAGGAATATAAGGATATTTTCCTAATGAATGGGGATTAACATTTACAGCCAAATGAAGCATAGTAGTATTGCCGCTGAAAATTATTTCATAAATATTGTCCTTATTTACTGAGGCCTTTTCAGCTGCTTCATAAATCATAGTATTTATTTCTTTTATGATTTCCTTGTACATAACCTGAAGCCCCTCTTCCTGAGAAGCAAACTTTATCCTTGAAAGCACATCCTGGGCGTACAAACTCTGAGGGTTAAGTGAAGAAATATGAGCTAATTCTTTTCCGGAACTTATATCAATAAGAGAGGTAACCAGTGTTGTAGTTCCTATATCCACAACAATTCCATAAATTTTATCCTGAGTATTTCCATCTTCAATACCCACTAATTTCTGACCTGCCAAAACTGCAGTTATATTGCTGCTGTCTATATATTTTTTAGAAATAAAACTATTCAGCTCCACATCAAAGCTTTTTCCATGACCTAAAATCTTTAGGGTTTTGTTATTCTGCCTGCTGATGGATTCCACAGTTATATCCCCTTTTACTGCGGCTTCACAGGATAAAACATATCCTTCTTCTTCCTCTTCTCTGGAAAGGCGATGTTTTCCGTTATGGATAACATTTTTAACAGATTCTTTATTCAGCTTGACCTTACATTTCCCGCATACCCCGACACCATTACATGGTGATTCAATTACCACCCCTGCCTGTCTTGCAGCATTTAAAACAGTTGTGCCGTCTTCTACTGATACACTTTTATTTTCATTAATAAAATTTACTGTAAACATAAAGTTAATTCTCCTTTACTGCACTTGTCATTGCTGAAATATTTGCCAGGGAAGTAGATGTGCTTAGGCCGCATGCCGGAGAAATAATATCAATTCCATCCCTTACAAGTTTAGCAGCCTGATTTGCAACCTTTTCTTCATCCCCGAATTCCAAAAGAAATGTACTTAAATTGCCCATTGTAGTTAACTGGGGAAATTCTTCCTTCAATAACTTCAGATTCACTAAAGCATCAGTACTGATAGCGTTGGATTTTATTTCAGGAATAAGATGCTTTACCCTGTTCATATTTCCGCAAATATGAACAATTACAGGAGCCCCTAAAGCATGTATCCCATCTATAATTTTATTTAAATATCTTACTGCATACTCTTCAAACATTTTAGGTCCCAATATCTCACCGGTAGCCGTGGGATCCCCTATGGAAATAGCAGTAACTCCATTTTCTATCATTAATCTTGCATATTGTATTAAGTAATCACTTACATAATCTATAACTCTGTGTGAATTGTCTTTATCCTTTCTTAATTCCTTCAAAAAGGACATAGGATCTACTATAGATGCTGCTGTGCTTATAGGTCCGGTAAGGTTTCCGATTATAGGTATATCCGGATATTTCTTTGACAACCTGTATCCGGCCTGGACTATAGTATTGACTCTTTCATGTTTCTCTACATCCATAATATTTTTATAAACAACCTTTGAAACTGACGGAAAAACTTCCTTTTGAATTTTCGGCTCACATGCCAGAGTTCCAAAATTTATTTCACTTCCGAGTGCCTCAGCTTCTACTGTCATACAAAAAGGTATGCCTAAGTTCTCAAAACCTGTATGTTCATTTACATCCCTTGAAAGTTCAGCCATAAGCCTGTCATCATGATGCGCTTCCGGAAGTGTATGTCCTGTTTTATTCATAACATCCACTATTGCCGCATTCATCATACCGCCTGTACAAATAACAGGAGGTCTGTCAACTTTTTCTTTATTCAACACTCTGATTAATCTATCTTTTGGGCTAAAGACATCCATATTATCCCTCCTGCTCTCTTTAAGTAAGTTTATATTTTTCACTGAAATTTATCGGGTTACCAACTTCCCTGACTGTATCAATCATTGCCTTTATATTCCGGAATGGAGTTTCTGTAGGCAGACTGCAGCCTGATGCTACAATATATCCTTTAGGGTTATCATAGGCTTTTCCGATGCACTCAAGGACCTCTCTCCTTACATCCTCAGTTGTTCCCTGCAGCATGATTTCAGAAGGTCTGACATTCCCCATCAATCTGACCTTGTGTCCTACCTTAAGCTTTGCCTCCAGCAAATCTGCTGCATTATCTATACTTATACAATCAGCACCTGCTTCAACCATCAGATCCCATACCTTATTGGTCTTTCCGCAAATGTGCAGAGTTACAGATTTCCCTCTTGAATGTATATAATCAATCAGGGTCTTCAGGTATGGATAAGCAAATTCCTTAAATTGTCTGGGACCTATAACTGTACATGAAGACATGGCATCTGTAAGGCTAGGTGTACAACCTGCATCAATGATTGCTTTTGCATAAGCTAAATTTGTTTCTAATGATACCTTACATAATTTATGAACAGATTCAGGATCCTTCAGGGTTAACTTTACTAATTTTTCAGCTCCTATTAAAAATGATGCGTTTGTAAATGGACAGGTTAATGCTCCTGTTACAGGCACTTCCTTTCCGATTTTATCTACAGTTATTTTCATAGCCTCAATATGCTCCGGCAGATTTCCATCCTTATATGGATCAGCAGGCTGAAGCTTATGTATCTCTGAAACATCTTCTATAGCAGGCGCATCCAGATAAGCTGTTTCATCAAAGGGATAAGCAACTTTAGCTCCCATAGCTTCTGCCTGAGTATATAAATCTGTAAAGACTCTTACGACGTCATATTGAAATAACTTATATGCTTCTATCTGAGCTTTGGCAATAAGTCTGCCATTACCCTTAAATTCTGAAACCTTTGCACCTATAACCCTTGCAGCCGTATTACCCACTATAGGAACACATGGAAGTCTGTCTATGGCTTCCCCCCTGTTATAAGCTGTAATTCTTTCTATAGGTGTCATTAAATCCAAAGCCATTATTGATTCCTCCCAACTAGTTTTCTGGCAAGTCTCACAGCCTCTGCTGCATTTACAGAATATCCGTCTGCCCCTATTTTATCGGCAAAAGATTGAGAAATGGGTCCTCCTCCCACCATAACTTTAAATTTATCTCTGATGTCCTCTTTGTTTAGAATTTTTATCACTTCTGCCATTCCATCCATAGTAGTTGTCATTAATGTTGAAATACATATTATCTTTGCTTCAGTTTCCTTTGCTGTATCAACAAACTTCTGCGGTGATATGTCCCTGCCCAAATCAATTACATCAAATCCTGAAGTTTCTAACATTACCTTTACAAGATTCTTGCCTATGTCATGAGTATCTCCTTCTATAACCCCAATAACCACCTTATGTTTTTCATTGTGACTGTCAACTTTGATATGATGTTTTAAAACATCCAGCCCTGCATACATAGTATCAGCGCACATCAATAGTTCAGGAATGAAGTATTCTTCTTCTTCAAAAAGTTTCCCTGCGCGTTCCATCCCATCAGATAATCCCTTTTCAATAGCTTCATAAGCATCAAATTTTTTATCAACTATAGTATTGGAAATTTCAACTGCCTCATCTTCATCCATATCTACTACTGAATCTGATAATTTTTTTAGCAACTCATCTTTGTTATTTGACATTTTAATCCCCCTGCAATACGAAAATATTCCTGATTTCATACTATGTTTATTATTACTATATGCTTACTAGGTTTTAATTATGAAATTTTGCTATATTTTATAAATGCAGCATCATTAAACATAAAATATATTTGATATAGTATTATACAACCATTCCATAGTATTCCTGTATGTTTTATATTATATTACCATCTGATTTTAAATTTGTCTATAGGATTCTCAGATTTTATTTTATTGAATTCTCCTTTATTGCATAAAACATCATCCTCCGGAAAAACTAAATACATTTAGAAGGGAGAATATTCTATGACCAATAAATTAACAAACACCAGAAAGAAAATGGCATCATTGGGACTCAGAAAGGATGAAAGGGGAGAATATGTGGCTATTGATCCCTCAGAAAAGAATAAATCTAAATATAAACCCATAAGAAAAGAGTCAAAATAACAGACTCTTTTCTGTATTTATGTGACAATTTTCGAGAGGGACAAATTGTCCTGCCGTAAGAATGAGATTATCATATGTTTAAAAAGATAAAAGAGATGTCGCCAAGTTTTTATAGAAAATCTTTGTAATGAGAATATTGGGCAAGAAAACAGCCTGAAGGCTTTTCTTTGCCTCCAGGCTGTTACCAGGTACCTAGTCCCATCTCACTATTTTGAACACCGGTTCGTTCTCCATAACCAGTGGTGCCCTGTGGACAAAGAAAATGCGCCCGTCTGAAGGGGCCACTATCTCAGATATCACCCCTCCTTCAAAGGGATGAAAGATCCGTGCCAGTACGTCCCCTTCTCTCACAATATTCCCTGGAGCCTTCAGAACTTTGAATATACCAGCTGCTTGTGTTTTTATTGTAAGCAAATCATCTTCATATATAACGGTTGAGATATATCCGCCGTCACATTTATAATCTATAATTCCAGCTCGTTTTAAAAATCTCAGAATAGCAACCAGAGCTTCTTTTGCTGATACCTCATCAATCTGGTCTGTCTCCCTGGTGTATACGGAGTATGCATGAGTATTCCACAGCTGCCAGTTATAATTCAGAGTTGTTGTATCATACGGTTTTGGTTTACGAAGGACTACGTGCTTAAAACCAAAGTTTTTCGCAGACTGCTCATCCTGGTATCCTGTTTCCATCATTCTGACATGAGGAAAAAAGTCACCCTTTATATAAAAACTGGCAAGCTGTATTCCATATGTATAACCCTTGATCTTCTCAAAAATTCCTGCTGCTATACGCTGGGTGGTTTCTCCAAGATTATATCCCGGGAACATACGATTTATATCAGTATTATCCATTGCCCAGAACCTTTTTCCAATATTCATTGCATAATGGTTTATGGACGGTATCACAAGGATTTCATGATTTTTTATAATTGCCCCTTTTGCTTCAAGTTTAGTCAGCTCATGTATGAGCAAAGAACTGATATAGAGCTGCTGCACTTCATTCCCCCTCATTGCCCCCACGATGCAGGCTGATTTTTGCCCTTCTCCAAAACGATAACCTGTAATATTCAGGTCATTCCGGTAGGGAGATTTTAGTGAAAATATTGTATCTTTTATCATGTTGAGTTACCTCCAAGTATTCTTGCAATCAAAGACCCCTCATAGACAACCGGGTATTCCCTCAATGTAAAGACAATACCGCTGCATGGAGCCTTTACCTCATCTAAAACTGAACCGCTGATTGGATTGATTATTTCCCCGAGTTTTTCCCCTTGTGAAATTTTCATTGTATGATTTATACAAGAAACAAAAATGCCCGATGCTTTTGCATTGACAAAACTCACAAGACCATCTGTGGATATTATGGGTTCTTTAACCTTGGCAGTTTTCCCTTCCCATATCCCCATTTCACCCATGAGATTGAAGATTCCGTCAAGAAGCTGTTCTCCATAATTTTTTGTAATACGCATACCCACGCCCATCTCCACTACAAGTGTCGGCACCCCGATACTGTTTAAGCTGTGGGCCAGGGTTGATTGAAGCACTGTTGAGGAAGCATGCACCCAAATAAAATCTATATTCAGCATAGAGGCATACGGCACAAGCTTTTCGGAGGTAGATTCACTGACCCTCACCTGAGGAATCTCCCTGAGGAATATGTTGCTTGAATGAATATCTACACACATATCCGCACCACTGATGTCCTTTACAATCCTTGAGGCCACATATTCTGCGGCAGATCCATCTTCCGACCCTGGAAAAATGCGATTCATATCCAGATCAAACATAGGGATTCCCCTGATGATTGACTCAATTCCCATAGGATTTAGAGCTGGATATACATCCACAATCCCTTTCAGACATTCCTTGTTTGCCAGTATCCGTCTTATAAGTTCAAAGCAGACATACTGACCTTCCAATTCATCGCCGTGAGTTCCGGTGACTATACAAATACGTTTCTCACCGCCTTTAATAACCTCCGGCATCAGGCGATTTCTCTTTATATCCAAATTCTCATCAACAAACAAACCTGTAGATACTACGTTTTCTATCATATGTTCTCCTTTTTACACGTAAAGGATGGAGTCACTGACCCCATCCTGATTTTTATCTTTGATCCAGAGTTAAGGAACTATACCATATCCACTTTTACGGATATCTTTTGTGTCTGAAGTGCTGTTCCCTGAAAAATTCCTTTGTTTAATATGCAATCCCCGAAGTCCCTGCCCACAGCCAGCTTTATATATTTATCATCCACAAAACAGTTGTGGGTAGGGTCCAGACCAATCCATCCATTGCCGTCATGATACTCTACCCAGGCATGTGTTTCTCCTTCGCCCGGTATAAATCCTGAAACATAACGGGCAGGTATTTTATTATGTCTTAACAGAGCAATAAGTATATGGCTGTAATCCTGACAGACTCCCTTTCTGATTTTCATGGCTTCATCCGCAGTGGTTTTTACTGTAGTCATGTC
The DNA here is from genome assembly GCA_040217795.1 of Clostridiaceae bacterium. Lineage (GTDB taxonomy): Bacteria > Bacillota > Clostridia > Clostridiales > Clostridiaceae > Clostridium_T. Next base: position 9,957 of record JBEHWK010000051.1, on the reverse strand, counting down.
TTTCACATACTGAAAATTTTCAAATAACCGGTTCATCCAGAATGAAGCTTCACCAGTCAAAGGAATATCCCTGTAAAAACACTCCAGATTTTCACCCCATTCAGTATACCGGGATGGATATTTATAAAATGTCTGCAGTTCCTCAGCCGTTATTTTTGGTTGTTCTGCAAAAACAGTCCCCGAAGCCTTGAATCCAAAGGTATTGTGCTCCCCGTTAATCCTTCCTGATAGAATTTTATTTCCGAAAGCATCACAGGATTCACTTAATTCCGTATTAGGAAATACTTTTATAGACAGGTCATAAACTCTCTGCATTGGAGTATTCTGTGGATAGCCTATAAGGATAAAGCTGTGATTTTTTACTGGTTTATCGAAAGCAAGTGACATTTCATATGTGAAGGATAGCTTTTTCACTGCGCTCCAACCTCATATATTTGTCCGACAGTACTGACTGCGTGCCACATTACACCTTGCTTTTCATCCATAGTTTCCAGTATCTCATGAAGCTGCTTAAGCATGTCTCTATTATAAATACCTGGAGATCTTTCCAGAATGTTTGTCAGAAGGTATAATACCTTGGCAATCTCAGTGGGACTGTACTCCATCCTTATAAAAAGATCCAGCCGTTCTATATATTTCCCGGCCTTAAGCAAGTGCCTCATATCAGGGTCGCTTACCTGTTCATCAACACTTCCCCAGAATGCAAGAACGCAGTCGATAACATCCTGAGTCTTGATTAAAGGGATTTCAGAAGTTTTGCTTTCAATAAACAAATTCAAAGCCATCTGGATATATGCCAGAGTTTCACTTCCAAGTTCGCTTCTCATTACAACAGCATTGTCAAATGCCCGGATGAGACTTTTATAAACAGAGAACGGATCATTCTCATCGTAAAGATATTTCTCATAAAAAGCCTTTTTGCTGCCATATACGTCAGGTATGCATAACTTTTCACAAAACATGGTATATGAGACTTCTCCATCAATCATACGGTCATAGTATTCGCAAAAGGTTCTTAAAGTTGTAAAAACCCTCTCTGTATATCTTCCAAGCCAATAAAGATGATCTGATTTTTCTACTGTGATAATACCCATGTATCTTTAAACCCCCCTCCTTGAGATGAATTAACTACAAAAGAATCCGGATTTCTCGAAAATCGGGTAAGTCCGCTTGGCCAAACTTTAGTCTCTTTTCCGCTTAGGACAAAAGCCCTCAAATCTGCTTTACGCTCCACTTCCCCGTCTCCTTCATCCACCTTTAAATCTATAAAATCAATGACTTCCTGAGCAATGAACCTTCTTGATTCTTTTTGAATCAGCTCTTTCAATTCTTCAAGCTGCTCCTGATTTAAATCACTTCCAAAAACAACACCATAACCGCCAGCTTCAGACACATCCTTAATAACCAGTTTGTGGATGTTGCTAAGTACATATTCCCTGTCCTCCTCATAGAAAGGAAGGTATGTTGGCGCATTTTTCAATATTGGCTCTTCACCCAGATAATACTTGATCATATTTGGAACAAAATAGTAAATTCCTTTATCATCTGCTATACCATTTCCTGGGGCATTGATTATTGCCACATTGCCGGAGCGATAAGCCTCCATGATATTTGGAACCCCAATCAGGGATTCAGGAATGAATGTAAGAGGATCAAGATATTCATCTGATATACGTCTGTATACAGCCCCTACCTTCTGTTTAGCACCTGAATAATCTTTGTAATAAAGCTTCTGGTCCTCAACGAACAAATCCTTTGACATAACCAGGGTGCATCCTGTCTTCTCCGCAAGATACGAATGTTCAAAAAATGCTGCATTGTAGCGTCCTGGTGTCATGATTACAGATATCCCGTCCAGTTTTGCATAATCCATAACTTCCTTCAGAAGTTTCCCATAGTTTCGGTTGTCCAAAACATGATTTTCTTCATAGGTTTCCGGAGACACACGCCTTGTTATCTCCCTTGCAATAAATGGATAGGAAGCTCCTGAAGGAATTCTCAGATTATCTTCCAGTACATACCAGGTACCATCCTTTGCCTGAACAAGGTCGATTCCTGAAATATGGCTGTAAATTCCCCCAGGAGGTACGATTCCTTCACATTCTGCCAGATATCCCTTTGAAGAGTATATAAATTCTTCCGGAATCACCCCATCCTTCACAATCTTTTTTTCCCCATATATATCCTTTAAAAACAAGTTCAGTGCATTTACCCTCTGGGTAAGACCTTTTTCCAGGAAACTGAACTCCTCCCTGCTTATAACCCTTGGAATAGAGTCATAAGGAAATAATTGTTCATTGAACTCATTATTCTTGTATATGCCAAACTTCACCCCATAGCGTGACATCATCATGTTGATACATTCTGTATGCTTTTTTAATGTTTTCATAGACAGCCCCCATTTTAAAAATTCTTAAATTATTAGTTCTTTTTAACAAATCTAAATTGTGAATATTAAAAAAATATAAAAATATAAAAGCGACTTTGGCACTTTCCTAAGAAATAAAAAAAAGCAAAGCGAGCTCATAAATATTAAAGCCCCTTTGCTTTCCAATTCCTTTATTTGTTAAAATTTTACCACGTTTATGTCATTATGTCAACCATATACAAATAATTTTCCTTTTTATTCCTAACTTTTAGTCACTTTACATATTGATTCCGATTACAGAATTCGTTTACATAAGCTTAACTCATCCATATACGAAAATTATTACTTGTTATTTCTAAAGTATGAATTTGAGCATAAAGAAATACCAGGACCTTTGCCCTGGTGATCATGAAGCGTCAATATTTTCTATCCAATGCTTTATCCTTTGACCCCTTTAATTTTTACTATATTTTGATAACATGATAATGAAGGCATATCGAAACCATATACTTTAACTTCGTATTTTCTATTGAGCTGCAGTGCCCAATATATATTTTCAGAATTAAATTTTAATTCCTGTAAACTGTCAGTATTCTCAAATACCTTTATATTACCATCTTCCGTTTGTGCATATATTAAATACTTATCAGCATTATTACTTTTTATTATTCTTTTATTTGTAATTGTTACTATATAAGTATTTCTGAAAAAATGAGGAAAATACATAAATACACCTGCAATTACAATAATGGTAATTATCACTGCTTTAATTCTGTACTTAATAAATTTATCATCTCTATATGGATAAAAAAAAATTTTTATCATAAAATCTCCTTAATTAAAATAAACTTATTCTTTTTTAATCCTATTCTTTTTAAGAAGACATTAGTATCATGATTTATCAAAATTGTTTATATATATCAGAAAACTCAACTTTTATTTTTTCCACACAACTATTCAGGGAATTTTTGGACACATTAACTTTTTCTTCATTATTATAACATGTTACTTTTACAGGAAATTTTATAATAAATTTAGTTCCTTCTCCATAATTACTTTCTGCAGAAATTGTGGCATCCTGCATTTCCAATAGTGATTTTACAAGGGATAACCCTATGCCGCTTCCTTCATGACTTCTGGTAAATGATTTATCTACCTGTCTGAATCTATCAAATATAACATCTATTTTTTCTTCAGGTATACCTATGCCGGTATCTTCAATAGTAATAGTTATGTATTCTTCACCATCGAAAATATTCACAAATATACTTCCGCCGACCTCTGTGAATTTCAAAGCGTTGGAAAGAAGATTCAAAATAATTCTTTCAATTTTATCGGGATCACAGGCCACTATTTTTTCCTCAACATCAGTATCAAATATCAGATTTATATTATTATTGCTTATATATTCTGCTACTGACAGTGTAATTTCTTCTACTATATTGATAATATTGCAATTTACCATATTAAGTTCAAAATAACCTGAATCTAATTTAGTTGAATCAATGAGGTTATTTATTAGTCTCAGTAATCTGAAGCAGTTCTGTTTTTCAACATTTAAATTATTAATAATTTTCTTTTTATCAATTGGTTTTTCTTCATCTTCAATATCTCTTCCGAGTATCTGTATTGTACCTAGAATTATATTAAGGGGAGTTCTAAGCTCATGAGAAATGTTGGCAAAAAACTCAGTTCTTAACTTTTCAAGCTCAAGGGCTTCATTTTTTCGTGCTATTTCAGCATTTTTTCTTTCAGTAATATTTCGTACAACTGCAATAAATTTTATCTGTTTATCATTGGCTATGACACGACTATTAGCTTCAACCCAAAATTCTTTATTGGCTTTATTTTTTATAATGAACTCAATTATCTGCTGTTTACTATCCCTGTAATTTCTGATTCCTTCTAATATTCGCTCATAGCTGTAAGGTGAATCTTCAGATATCATACATTTAATATCCATGCCTTTTAACTCCTCATAGGAATATCCAGACAGTACACAGGCTGTACTGTTTACATCAATTATATTTCCATGAATATCATGTATAAATATCGCATCATTTACAGAATTATAGATAGTGTCCAGATAATCATTATTTTTTTCAAGTTTCTCATTGGTTTGTTTTAACTGCTCTATAAGCTTAATGTTCTTTATTCCCAATTCATATGCTTCCAAAGCCCTTTTTACCGAAATCAGAAACTCCGTTGGTTCCAATGGCTTTAAAAGAAACTTATAAATATGTCCTTCGTTAACAGAGTCAATAATATCATTCACATCCATAAACCCAGTGAGAATCATACGAATTGCATCAGGAACAATAGAGATTGTCTGTTTTAAGAATTCTACTCCCGTCATTCCCGGCATACGCTGATCAGATATAATCAAACTGATGTCATTCGAATATAAATCATTTCCAAGTATATTCAGTGCTTCAACACCATCTTTTGCTTTAATTACGTTATATTCCTCCTCAAGGAGCCTTGTTAAAGCTTCAAGGTTTGCCAGTTCATCATCAACCAGAAGTATGGTGTATTTTTTTATCTTATTATTCTTTTCTTTAAGCTGCTCCAGCTTCTCTTTATTTATAGTAAATTTCATTTACTTTCTCTCCTTTAATGAAAGTCGCCTACCCCTTTAGATTAGGTTCCCTACTTACTTATTCACTTATTACCGGGCAGAATTAATCTCATTAGGGAGAAAAACAGTAATTACAGATCCTTGTCCCACTTGAGATTTCACTTCAATATTTCCGTTATGTTTTTTAATGATACCATAGGATATTGACATTCCCAGGCCTGTTCCCTGACCTATTGGTTTAGTTGTAAAAAAGGGTTCGAACATCTTCGACTTTACTTCTTCAGTCATACCACAGCCATTATCACTGAATGAAATCAGGATTCCTTTTTTGTTGCTCAAAAGACTTATATTCACCAATCCCATTGTTTCATCTTTTAAGTCACTCTGTTTTTTTATTATAGCATGACAGGCATTAACAATGATATTCAGAAACACCTGGTTTAGCTGTGAGGGGTAGCATTCTATTTTTCCTTCAGTTTGAAAATCCGTTATAAATTCAACTTGTTTGGTATATTGAGTTTTAACAAGCCTTATTGTTGTTTCCAATGATTCGGAAATACATATTTCTTTTTTAACTGCTTCGTCAAGTCTGGAAAAAAGCCTTAAATCATGAACTATAGTTTTTACATGGTTACTCCCATCAAGGATATTATTTATTGAATGAGAGAACTTATTGAAGTACTTCTCAAAAAAACTCATAATCTCGTCATCAGTACCATCCAGCAAGAACATAAGCTCATCCTTAAAGTTACTCAAGTCCTTCTCAAGAACATTTGAACTCAAATATGTATAATTGACAGGGTTGTTGATCTCATGGGCTACACCAGCTACCAGGGTGCCAAGGCCTGCCATTTTCTCAGAATGTACTAATTTTGACTGAGTTGATTTAAGATTCTCATGCTGTTTTTCCAACTCCATTAAAGTTTCCTGCAGCTGTTTAGTTCTTTCGTTAACCTTGTTCTCAAGCTGGCTGTGAGCAAGCTGAAATGCTTCATGTGCCTTCTTGCGTTCAGTAATATCATTCCAAACGAATATTATGCATGGAATACCTCCTATTTCAATTGTTTCCGTTGAAATTAATCCAACTCTGATTTTTCCACACTTAGTATTCCATACTGCTTCCTCATTACTCAATAAACCTCCATGGTACAATATTTTATTTATTTTTAAATGCTGTTCCTCACTTACCCACAAATTAAATTCACTTGAACAGTGTCCGATTATTTCTTCGCGTTTGTACCTAAAAACACGAAGAAAAGCCTCGTTTATTTCAATATATAAATTATCCTCAAATCTTACAATGCCAATTACATCTGCACAGTAACGAAAGGCTTTATTGAATTTCTCTTCCGAAGCGCCAAGAGCTTTGATGGCTTCATCTCTCTGCTGAATCATATTATGTAAACTTTTAGTCATTCCGTTGAACTTACTGGCCAATTCACCTATTTCATCAGATGATTCAACAGACAGCCTGTGAGTCAGATTTCCCTTTGATATTTCATCAGTTCCCTGGCTAAGGTCATAGATTGACTTTGTTACAATACGTGAAACAAAATTAATTGCTGTCCAGATTATAAAAGCCAGGATGGAAAAAGCTACAATTGTTTCTGCTATACAATTATGAAGATTTATTAATCTATAGTAATTTGTAATCCCAATGGTAACTTCACCGATGACCAGATCATCTTTTAAAACTTTTATTTTTTTAATTGTCATGTTTTTGCTATTATACATCTGACCAGTATTGTATTTATAATAAATTTCACCACAACCTTCAGCTTTCACCAGAATATATCCAATCTCTTTGTCTTGCAGCAATGCATCACTGATTTTTCTTATACCTTCCAGATTCAAATTCCAAATTGGATCTGATAAACTAAGTGAAGCAAGGCTGGATGTTGTTTCTATCTTTTGAGAAATATCCTTGTTCATGTTCACAGTTAATAATATTATTCTTAAAATAACAAAAAGAACCATTGCAATAATTACAACTGTCAATGCAGAAAATGTAAATTGTTTATTGATTGTCATATTTTTAAGTTTACTTTTTATATTCATTTCTCTGACCCCTGCTCACTCATTTGGTTTATCACAAGAGTATAATCTCTAGGTTCAAAAAGATCTTCATACTTAAATTTAGAAATATTATTCCTTGTAATAACGGGTATCTCCGGACCACTTCTAAATGGAAAATCCACCCCAGGTTTTTCTCCGTTTAAAATCCTTACAAGCATATCCAATGCAATTCTGCATTGTTCTATAGTCTGATCTGATGGTGAAGCAAGCACAGTTCCCTTAAGTATTAAATTATATACTTCGCCTGTAATATAGGTAGAGACAATCTTTGTATTTTTGAAATTTTCTTTGTTAACGGCTATAAACTTTTCAGCCTCCAACACTGCAGGAGCACACCCAACCACATAATCATAATCATTATTTTTTTTCAAAACACTTGCTACACGCAAAAGCTGCACCTCAGGCCGTGTATCTCCGTAATAAGGGTCACTGATATCTATTTTTTGATTCTCTTTCTTTAAGTCAGCTATGGCATCTTTAAATCCATAATAAGTGTCAGGCGCCCACCCTGAACCTTCCGGTCCAGGGAAAAATGCAATGTTAACATCTTTTCCTGCAGCATCTTTAATAACAGACTCACCAGCCTTATAACCCATTTCATAATAAGGAACCACTGCCTTGGCACTGATTTCAGGTGCATTAATGTCATTTATTAATTCAACAACAGGCTTTCCTGAACTATCCAGATTGGCTACATCAGAATCAAATTTCGTATTATCAAGGGCGGCAAATATTATTCCATCAACCTTACTGTCTTTTGCTAAAGTCTGCAGCTGTTCTTTTTGATTTCCAATTTCTATGTATCCTCCCACAGAATAAAGTTTTATTTTCACACCCAGTTCCTTAGCATAATTAATAATCCCGTAATTTGCTGCTTTCCAATAGTCATCCTCAAAGTGAGGCATCAAAACACTTATATTGTATTCTTTTATTGGTTTAACAGAAACCCACTTCTCTTTCAAAGATTTCCCTGACCCCATCTGTGAACATCCGGTTTTTTTCTTGCTCGAATCATAAACACCATAATAACTGTTTACTGTTAATTCCTGTTCACCTATTTTTGTTGAGATTTCGCTGTCGTATGTCTCAACTGTATGCCCAGACTTTGATTCCGCTGCTTTCGTTACATCATCTATCATAGTTTTTTCAACAGTGTTATTAAAAGTTTCACTTTTCTCCCTTTTAATATACGTAAATATAAATGTAAGTATGGCTGCTGAAAATATAAACAACAATAATGATTTTCTATTAACATATTTTTGAATCTTCATAACAACTCCCATAACTCACTTTTATTAATTAAATATAATTTTATCATCGTATACATATATATTTTAGATATTGTGTAATAATTTGTCAACGCACATACTAAAAGGGCTCTGATATTACGGCAGTTCCATTGCTGTTCCTGAGACGTGTTCTAATTATTTAGTACTGGAATTAACTTACCTCACCCGGGAGAAAAATTGTAAATGATGTTCCTTTTCCTTCCTGAGATTTTACTTCTATATTTCCGTTATGTCTTTCAATGATACCGTAGGATATAGACATTCCCAGGCCTGTTCCCTGACCTATTGGTTTAGTTGTAAAAAAGGGTTCAAATATCCTCGACTTTACTTCCTCGGTCATACCGCAGCCATTATCACTGAATACAATTGTGATTCCTTTGTGGTTGTCCAAAAGACTAATATTCACTAACCCCTTAGTTTGGTCTTTCAGGTCCTTCTGTTTTTTTATAATAGCCTGACAGGCATTAACAATGATATTCATGAACACCTGGTTTAACTGTAAAGGGTAGCACTCTATCTTCCCATCAGTTTTAAAATCCGTAATAATCTCAATTTGCTTAGCATACTGAGTCTTAACTAACCTTATTATTGTATTCAATGCTTCAGAAACGCATATTTCTTTTTTAACTGCCTCATCCAGTCTGGAAAATGATCTTAAATCCTGAACTATAGTCTTTACCTGGTTACTTCCATCAAGGATATTACTTATTGAACCGGTGAATTTTTTAAAGTATTCTTCAAAGAAATTTATAACCTCATCATCAGCTTCATCCAATAAACACATCAGTTCTTCTTTAAAATTTCCTAAATCCTTCTCAAGCACCTTTAAACTCAAATATACATAATTGATGGGATTGTTCATCTCGTGTGCCACACCCGCCACAAGAGTACCAAGACTGGCCATTTTTTCCGATTGAACCAGCTGTGATTGAGTTGATTTAAGCTTTTCATACTGATTTTTTAATCTTCTTTCAATTTTTATTCTTTCCGTTATGTCATTGAATATAATGACAGTCCCCCTGTATTTTTCACTTACATCAAGCATTTTTTTAAACTTAACTAAAAAAGTTTTTTCACCAGCCTTTGTTTCAATTGTAATCTCATGAAAAACCTCATTTTCATTTAACTCAATAAATTTAATCAGTTTTTCATGTAACCAGGCCAAATCTTTATTTAAATCAATATTCCTATAATAATTCATTCCCGGTATATCTGTATTTAAAAATATTTGTGCTGCTTTATGATTGATATTTTCAATATTGTTATCTTTATCAACAAGTATAATGGGGTCATAGATACTTTCAAAGACAGTGAGATATTTATTTTTTTCATTTGTCATTTTCCTGTTTGTTTCCTGAAGCTCTTCTAACTTTTGTTTTTCCGATAATCCTGTCCATTCCATGGTAAAACCTAATTCCACATGGTCAAAAAACCTTTTGACATACTGAGAGAAGTATTTCTTTTCTTCATATGAAAAACTGCTCTCATCAATAACATCTGTATATGCCTGGTGGTAATACTTCATAAGCCCCAGGTACATACTTAAGGTTACACCTCTTGAACGATGTCTTTGAGCTTCAATAATTCCGAATTCAGCTACTTCACTTTTAGTAAAATCATCATCCGGACCCATTTCAAAAATGGTG
>JBEHWK010000050.1:0-22031 GCA_040217795.1 Clostridiaceae bacterium | reverse complement strand
TGATCACCTGTAGGTTTGAATTTTGATTTTATTTTGAACTCTCCCATAATACCCTTCCTCCGAACATCTGTTTGTATAAGTATATTTTATATCTTTTATTATTTTCAGTCAATAATTGTGAATTTAAGTCTCTGTCATTATATTGTTTGTAAAAATAAAAGAAGATGGAGAAATCCCAAAGGCATGCTTTATAAAGCAAATGCCTGAACTTGGTCTTTCCCCATCCTTTACTTACCTGAAAGGAAGATGTTAAAACTCATCTTTTCTTATATTGTTCTGCTCTTACTACCTGTTCTCCCTTATTATTTTAGGAACTACCACTAATCCTATTTCACGTCTTCCATCAAGGGTCAGAGTTAAATCTTCAATAGCTCCATTCATCTTTTTTACCTTAAGATTAACATCAGAACAGCTTTCTTTTATCAATTTATATATGTCTACTTCATTCTCTATTGTTTTTCTGTTTACTTCCAATATCTTATCCCCGCTTCTTATACCTAATTCAGAAGCTTTGGAACCAGGATAAACTTCCAATACACACATCCCATGTTCATCACTGATATAAATCGGTGATGATCTTTCTTCGATGATATATGATATTTTCATCATAATCTCATGAGCTAACGGCGAGAACAGCAAAACCATAAATTCTCCTGCCTTTCCTATTCTGCACAGCTGAGCAGCAATCATCATAAGCATTCCGTATATAATAGTCGCAGCTCCTGAAATAAGTGCTTTTTTACCTTTACTGTATGCAAAAGTTACAGATGAGTACCCTATTACGCCATAGAAAGGGAATGCCCCCATCACTGCAGTCTTCAAAAGATCCAGCGTTGAGCCATGATACATTAACGGCCACCACTCCGGAGTATTTACAGCTTCAGCTCCTGTTGAATATACAGTACCGGTAAAAATTATCATAATGGCCACAGGCATAGCCCAATATCTTTTTAATGCAAACCCACCTATTATTTTCCCCCTCCTGGTTGTAAACACCGGAAAAGCTCCTCTGCTTCCATCTGCCATCACAAGTACACCTTCTACAAGATGAATTATGCTTACAAACATCATAAGATTTATTATGCTTACATTAAGAGGTGATTTGTCTCCAAAGATCAAATAAAGAACCATACTTATTAAACCCAGTATAGTGCTGCTGTATGAAAAACAAAAAAACTTAGGTTTGTAAAACATCAACAAAACAGAGGCTAAAAAAACCAATTCTATTCCTGAATTCTCACCGAAATAAACACCAAAATAAGTTAGTATTAAACTTCCTATAGCTCCTGCAATAATTCCTAATACAAATTGAGATAATGTAAGTTCTAGGGGAGAGTTAACACTCCCCCCTATTATCATTTTTTGAGTAAAGGATATCTTCCTGTTCTTTAGATAAAACATTATCCCCAGCAGCAGTATTACCAGAATCATATACGGTCCAAAAATTGCATATGCTACAGATCTTAATACATACATAGTCAGATCCATAGGCTTCAATCCCCCTATTTTATTTTCTCTTTAATTAATTCCAAAGCTTGCGCAAACTGAGGATCTGTACTCCTGTTATATGGGCTTGACAGCAGTTCCTTAGAATATTCAACCTTAACATCAGGTTCAATTCCTGCCTTATGAATATTATTACCATTAGGAGTGTACCATTTTGAAACAGTTACTTTTAATAAAGTTCCATCGCTCATTTCGATAGGGCTCTGGACTACCCCTTTTCCAAATGTGGTAACTCCTGCCAATGTAGCTGCTTTATAATCCTTTAAAGCTCCTGCAACTATTTCTGCAGCAGATGCGGTGGAATCATCAACCAAAACAACTAATGGTGTTCCGATATAGTCTCCTCCTGTTGAGAAAGACTTTTCTTCATTTCCATTCTTGTCTTTAGTAGAAACTATCACTTTATCTTTAGGAATAAACTGTGAAACAACATTCACTGCTGTGCTTAAATATCCTCCGGGGTTTCCCCTCAGATCAAGTATTATCCCTTTTACGCCATTTGTTTTTAATGAATTTAACGTATCCAAAAATTCCTGATCTGTATGTTCATCAAAAGATGAAATTGAAACCAATGCTATGCCATCCTGAATGATTTCTTCCTTTACAGATTTAACTGTAATTGTGTCTCTTGTTAAGTTGACTTCAAAAATCCCCTTACCCTCTCTGGTTAAAGTAAGCTTAACATTTGTTCCCTTTGTCCCTCTGATCATTGTTATAACTTTATCATATTCCTCAGCTGTTACATCTTTATCATCAACCTTAAGAATAACATCACCTTTAAGAATTCCAGCCTTTTCCGCCGGGGATCCTTCAATAGGAGTCACTACAACAATCTTATTGTCTTTTACATCAAGCTGTATTCCTACTCCGGAAAAATTTCCCTGCATCTTGCTCATAAAATCTGATGCTTCTTCTTTTGTCATGTATACAGTATATGGATCACCAAGTGCATTTGTCATTCCTTTTATTGCTCCATCCAGGAGTTTACTGTCATCTATAGTTCCATCATATTTCTTGTATAACTCTTCTCTGATTGAAAACAGCTTTCTATATTTTTCAAATTCACCTGTAAGAAGTAACTGATCTGATTGACTGTTTTTTATTCCAGGAAGCAATATTCCCTCAGATGCAAGCTTGTTTCCTAAGAAAATTGATACGCTGTTACTTCCTATAAGTAGAACTGCTGCTAATACGATTACCAGAACCTTGAACTTCTTTGAACTGTTGCTTTTATCTTTTTTATAATTCTCCATTTTTTGCCTCCATTCATAAACCCTATTATAATTATATCCAGGTTTAAAATATGTTTTCATTATGGGGCATAATATAAGGTTCCTTCACTAAAACTTAATTTATACTTGTTCAGAAACTTCAAAGTGAGGCATGAAAAATTTACCTGCCAACTTTGATTCGTACATTAGACATAATTCGTAAAATTCTTATATTATGACCATTAAAACATCACTTCTTAATAGGTTCGACCCCTGAAGGTTTTAAGGCAAATAATATTTTGGAACTTTTGAATTATATGTATAAATTAATAGTTATAGTTGGAACCCTATATTAATATAAAACTTTATACAATTAAGAACTTTCTTAAGGCAATTATACTTCCGAATGCTCCAATAACTATACCACCCAGAACAAATTCCCATGACATGGTGTTAAAGACATAATAAGGATTAACCAAATTAACTGTAATCAATTGCTTTGACAATTCCAAATATAGTGCCTTGTACGAGAAAAACAGGGCTAGTGTTGATAAAATAGCTCCAGTAAAACCTATTAATATTCCTTCTATTATAAATGGCCACCTGATAAACCAGTCTGTAGCCCCTACGAACTTCATAATACCTATTTCTCTTCTTCTTGAGAATACTGTCAGTTTTATGGTGTTCATAATAAGGAATAAAGAAACTGCCACTAAAATTATAAACAGCACCACTCCTACCCATCTTATTGCATTCGTAAAAGAGGAAATTTTATTGATTATATCCTGATCATTTCCTATATTTTCTACTCCAGTCATATCTTTAACAGAACTTTCAACATCTTTCGCATAATCCGGTTTTTCAAGAGATACTAAGAATGACGCTGGCAGAGGGTTTGTTTCTTTTGTATATCCGCTTAACAAATCCTGATATTCATTCAATTGATCCTTAAATTTTTCCAAAGCTTGATCTTTTGATTCATATACTACATCTTTTACTCCAGGTTGTTCCTTAAGCTTAATCTCTATATCATTCTGAGCACTTTTTGTAATACCATCCTTCAGAAATACTTTTATCTCTATTTTTGATTCAATATCTTTTACTCCTTTGTTGACATTCAAGGCTGTAAGCAAAAAAACACCGAAAATTAACAATGTCATTAATACAGTTGCCATAGATGCTAAACTTATTGTTTTATTTCTTTTTATACTTTTTAAAGCATCCGCTATAAAGTATTTTATGCTACTTAACTTCATCCTCATACCTTCCTCTCATTTCATCTCTTGCAATTTGTCCTTTTTCAATCGCTATAACCCTTTTCTTCATACTATCCACAATATCTTTAGCATGTGTAGCCATTAATACAGTAGTCCCCCCTCTGTTGATATCATCTAACAAGTTCATTATCTCTGTTGCTGTTTCAGGGTCGAGATTACCTGTAGGTTCATCTGCAATAAGTACTGCAGGATTATTAACTATAGCTCTTGCCAAGGAAACTCTTTGCTGCTCTCCTCCTGACAATTGATTTGGGAACATTTTGTACTTATGTGAAAGTCCTACCAAAGAGAGCACCATAGGAACCCTTCTCCTTATTTCTTTAGGTGAAGACTCTACAACCCTCATAGCGAAAGCAACATTTTCATATACATTTAAAGTAGGAATCAACCTGAAGTCCTGGAATACCATACCGATTTTCCTTCTATAATAAGGGATCTGACTTCTTTTAATTACAGATAAATCTGTATCATTTACTGTTAGTGTACCTTCAGAAGGTTCTATCTCCTTTAGGATCATCTTAATAAATGTTGATTTACCTGCTCCAGACGGACCTACCAAAAAAACGAATTCACCAGCCTGAATATTTATGTTAACATTCGACAATGCTCTAACATTATTATTATAAACCTTGCTTACATTCTTAAATTCTATCATAAGAACACTCCTTAATTTATTTTTATAGCTTAAAATACTTTTCTATTATAGCATAGTTGAATTTCATGACAAAATCCAATTTTTTAAAGTATTTTGCAATTTTATGAATCTTATATAAAAAAAGTCTATAATTTGTTAAAAAAAATTCATAAAATGTTTACAAAGAAGTGTTTCTTTGCCTGACATCATTTTCAGCTGTAATAACTGCAGGCTCTATTACTTTAAACTGTTTTTCTTAATATTTGAAGTCCCCTGTTGTCTGCCCTCCGTAGTTACTATAGGGTTCCTTTACTGAAATTCAACTTATGCTTGTTGGAATCCTATATTAGTTTTTCTCTTTGAAAATCCTCCTTGTTCCATTAAACTTTTACCCCTGTGAATTTCGTTAACAATTTCTTCATCTTTTGCTGAATTATAAAAATTTGATTACAAATACTTAGTTCTCTTTTATTTAAACTCTCCAAACCCCTCTCCTAAAACCTCATGCACCTCACCAACAGTTATAAATGCCTTATTATCTATTTCTTTAATATAATTTTTCAACTTAATAAATTCACTTCTTCCTAATACAGTATATAAAATTGAAATATTATTTTCAGAAAATGCGCCCTTTCCCTGAATAAAGGTACATCCCCTATCAAGGTCATTTATAATAAATCTACTTATTTCATTATTTTTTCGGCTTATTACACTCACTCCTTTACAGATTCTGAACCCTTCTATGACCCTGTCGATTGCCAGCCCATTGAATATAACGCATAACAAGGCATACAATCCTCTATTGACTCCAAATGTCAACGCCCCTGCCACAGTTACCAGAAAATCAACGGATAGTAAGGCTTTTCCTATATCAACATTCCAATATTTGTTTAATATTTTCGCTACAATATCCGTTCCTCCAGTTGACGCATTTACGTTAAAAATCATAGCCATTCCCAAAGAGGTACCCAACGTTCCGAATATAGACGCCAGCATCAAATCTGTTGTTAATGGCTGAGGGTTGAAAAAATTCTCAACTATCCACATAATAAAAGATAACCCAAAGCTGGAATAAATGGTCTTTGCTCCAAAATTGCCCCCG
This sequence comes from Clostridiaceae bacterium, assembly GCA_040217795.1. GTDB lineage: Bacteria > Bacillota > Clostridia > Clostridiales > Clostridiaceae > Clostridium_T. The sequence goes on along the minus strand of JBEHWK010000050.1, from coordinate 16,301 downwards.
ATTAATACAAAAGCTGCTGCAAATAATATAAGATTTAACAAGAATACTACAACTCCTGTTTTCAGCCATTGGAAATATTTTGTCAACACTATAGCTATGCCCGTTACTCCTCCGGCCGCAATATCATTTGGAATGAAGAAATACTCCAGTGATAAAACCACCAATACTATCCCTAATGTCGTGAGAAAATACTCTTTTACTGCTTTATTGTTCATGACTTCCGCCTCCTATACTGCTAGTTTAAACAATTACTTCCTGTTATATTTATACATGTAAATTTATTTTTATATAGAACTCCAACATACATACTTTAAGTCATCCGCAGCCTGAAAATTTTGTAATTTCATAAAGCGTAAAAAATTAAAAACAGCACAGCGTTATCCCGCCATACTGTTTTTATTATTTATTATGCTATTTTTTTAGGCTGATTGCTTTTTTTACTGCCCTTACAACATCTTCAGCAGTCAATCCATAAGCTTTCAGCAGCTCATCAGGTTTTCCGCTTTCTCCAAAAGTATCCTTAACCCCTACTTTTATAACAGGAACAGGAACTTCTTCTGAAAGAACTTCTGAAACAGCTGAACCTAATCCTCCAATTACATTATGCTCTTCTGCTGTAACTATTGCACCAGTTTCTCTAGCTGCCTTCACTAGAATTTCTCTGTCAATTGGCTTTAATGTATGAATATTGATTACTCTTGCACTTATTCCTTCAGCTTGAAGAATTTCCTGTGCTTCTAAAACCACATCAACCATAATTCCTGTACCTATGATTGTAACATCAGTGCCCTCTTTTAAATTTACCCCTTTTCCGATTTCAAATTTATAATCAGGCTTATCGTTAATAACATTTACTGCTGCTCTTCCTAATCTCACATAGCAAGGTCCATTATATTCTGCTACAGCTCTGATTACAGCATCTGTTTCCACAGCGTCACTAGGACAAATTACTGTCATCCCGGGAATACTTCTCATAAGTGCCAAGTCTTCTATTGCCTGGTGTGATGCTCCATCCTCTCCCACTGTTAAACCAGCATGGGTAGCACATATCTTAACATTTAACTTAGGGTAACAAATTGAGTTTCTTATTTGCTCAAAAGCTCTTCCTGCAGCAAACATTGCGAAGGTGCTAGCAAATGGAATCTTCCCGCAGGTTGCAAGTCCCGCAGCTACTGACATCATATTAGCTTCTGCGATTCCCATGTTTATGAACCTCTCATCACAAACCTTTTGAAAATCTGCTGTTTTAGTTGATTTTGAAAGATCGGCATCTAAAACAACTATATCTTTATTATTTATTCCTATCTCTGCTAATGTTTTCCCATAAGCTTCTCTTGTAGCAATTTTCTTACTCATTAAATTTCCCCTCCGATTTCATTTAAAGCCTGTTGACATTGTTCACAGCTTGGAGCTGTTCCGTGCCATAATGCCTCATTCTCCATGAATGATACTCCTTTACCTTTAACAGTATTGCATATTATAGCAGTAGGAGCTCCTTTCATGTTCTTTGCTTTTCCCACAGCATCCAATATTTCCTGCAGATTATGTCCATCAATTATTAAAGTGTTCCATCCGAAGGCTTCAAACTTCTTATCAATAGGAGTAGGATTCATTACCTGCTCCACATTTCCATCAATTTGCAATCCGTTGTAATCTATAAAAATTGTTAAGTTATCCAATCTGTAATGAGCTGCACTCATAGCGGCTTCCCATACTTGTCCTTCTTCTAATTCTCCATCTCCCAACAGTGCGAAAACCCTGTAATACTTATTGTCAAGCTTTCCAGCAATAGCCATTCCTACTGCTGCAGATATTCCCTGACCTAATGACCCTGTAGACATATCTATTCCTGGCAGATCATTCATATTTGGATGCCCTTGAAGTCTTGAACCAAGTTTTCTTAATGTCTTTAATTCCTCAACCGGGAAAAATCCTTTTCTTGCTAAAGCTGCATATAATACAGGAGCAGCGTGTCCCTTTGACAAGACAAATCTGTCCCTATTTGGGTTTTTAGGATCTTTCGGATTGATGTTCATTTCGTTAAAGAACAAAGCTGTTACTATATCTGCTGAAGATAAGGATCCACCTGGATGCCCAGAGCAAGCCTCTGTAAGCATAGCTACTATATCCTTTCTTATTTCCTTGGCTATACTTTGTAATTCATTTATCTTATTACTCATTTTTATCCTCCTGATTAAATTAATCAACTTAAAGATTACCTTTTTTTCATTTGCCATTATATCATATCACTTTATGTTTGTATATATGATTCACATATATGTGCTACATTTATTTATATTCAAAACTATATATGTTACACTATTTACTTCTTCAAACTTAAATTGCCTATTGTTATAAGGAAACTTTACTGCTCAATTAGTCTGCCACCAAAAAATTTTAAAATGCAGAATATCTTAGATCCTCTCATTATATGCATAAATTAACAATTGCAGTTGGAACCCTATATCTATACTGTATATATTTTACCTAATTAATTTAATATATACACATACATTTATAAAAAAAGTGACTTCATCACTTTCGCTAGGGAACCCACTGTCCGCGCCGGTCCGGGTTAAGCCCGTTAAAGACCATTTAGGTCTTTATGCCCGTCCTTGACGGTGGAGAACACAACTTCCCCTTCACCCCTGCATTTTTTATTGTATATGAAAGAATGCACTTTCCTATACAATAAAAAAATCGCCAAGGCGATTATGAGCCGTCGATTTTTTTCTCGCATCTGCCTTTTCGAACGTACGTGAGAAAAATCTGGCAGGCGACAAATTCTCTTTTTTACTCTTTAGGGACTTTATCCAGACTGAGAATAATCGGGATATACTTTAAGTTATCCACAATTTTAAAACTTTATAATTTCCTAAAGAGTAAAAAAAGCGGCTTACGCCACTTTCCCTATATGCACAGAAAGAACCCGGCAATTTGCCGAGTTCTTAACTTTTAATGTTAAATAACCCCAAACTTACAACTAATGACCTGCTGACCTTCTCCATGTCCACATCAGTCATATGCCCTATTCTTTCTTTTAAACGCCTTTTGTCCAAAGTGCGTAATTGTTCCAATAAGACAACTGAATCTCTATTCAAGCCATATTCTTCAGAAGAAATTTCAACATGAGTAGGCAGCTTAGCTTTATTTATCTGAGAAGTAATCGCTGCTACTATGACTGTAGGACTATATTTATTCCCTATATCATTTTGAATGATTATTACTGGTCTTATGCCTCCTTGCTCTGATCCGATAACAGGGCTTAAGTCGGCATAAAATATATCTCCTCTTTTCACTACCATTGTGGTCATATGCCTATCACACTCCGCACAGCCAACGCTCGTATTCGTCGGTTTCTTTCAACATCCCTTCAACACAAGTTTCAGCCAGTTCTAAATTAATTTGAGCCATCTCACAATACCCTTTTGCAAGCTCTGTTTCACTGAAAGTCCATTCTTTGCCTTCAATATATAATATTAAATTACCGTTTATAAATTTACAGTTTTTTTCAATGTAATTTGAATTTTCCTTTGATAGAGACATAATTCAATCCTCCTTGGCAGAAAAAGAGTTTATGTAATAATTATATTGCAAATTATGTCGCTTTGTCAAAAGCATTTACTTTTGTTTCTCATATTTTTACCAAATTCTACATATAATTTCTTATTTTTACAATTTCCCCGTTCTTTATATAAACTCGAGGAACTCGTCTTCCAATCATACAGATTATTTCATAATTTATTGTATCTAATATTTTTGCCAGATCATCTGCATTAAATTTAGTATTCCCTTGTTCTCCCAGTAGAATTGCTTCATCCCCTACCTTGACTTCTCCTGCATCAGTTACATCAACCATTAGCTGATCCATACAGACTCTTCCTACTACAGGTGCCAATTTTCCGTTGATAATAACTTTCCCCTTATTTGAAAGTGCTCTGGTATACCCGTCTGCATATCCTATAGGAAGAGTTGCTATAACACTTTCCCTATCTGTAATGAATTTTCTTCCATAACTTATGTACATGCCTTTAGGCAATGTTTTTACATGTACGATATTTGTCTTTAACGTTAAGGCTGGTTTTAAATCCAACTTATCTTTTAGCACCTCATCAGAGGGGTAATATCCGTACATTATTATACCTGGTCTGACTCCATCAAAATGAGCTTGAGGCAGATCCATAATTGCAGCACTGTTTGACAAATGCTTTACATTAAATTTTATACCCTCAGCCTCAAGTTTACTGACGAAGTCATTGAATACCTTTAATTGATATTCAGAATAACTTTTATCTTCTTCATCAGCTGTTGAAAAGTGAGAAAATATCCCTTCAAGTATTATGTTAGGAAGTTTTCTCATTTCCCTTACACTGTTCAATCCTGTTTCATCAGGCAATAGTCCTATACGTCCCATTCCTGTATCCAGTGCAATATGAATTTTAACTTTTTTATTTTCTTTTTGCGCTATTCTGGAAAGCTCCCTTGCATAATCTAAATCATACACTGTTTGCTCTATATCATATTCTGCTATCTGACGCCCAAAAGTAAGGGGCGTATATCCTAAAATCAGAATGGGAGCCTTAACCCCGGATCTTCTTAATTCCATCGCTTCCGTAATAACTGCAACAGCCAAAGCGGTCGCCCCACTGGCTAAAAACACTGGAGCCACATCCAAGGCCCCATGCCCATATGCATCAGCTTTTACTACTGCATATATTTTTTTATCTTTTGCATGTTTTTTTATTTCTTTCATGTTATGTTCTAAAGAATTCAGGTTTACTTCTGCCCAGACTGGTCTGATACTTTGTTCCATTAATTACACCTCTTAATTACTTTGAAATTGGAATAAACTCTCCTCAAGTCCCGGATTAATTTTAAAATTGCTATATATCGCTTCAAAAGTTACATCTCCCTTTTTGTTGAATATAACAAGTTTCTCTGGAACCTTACAGGGGATGTTTATATAGAAAATCCCCTTGTCAAAATTAGGATTATTCCCTTCAAGTGGTATGGTAACTTTATAGCATCTTTCCTCAGCTTTCTTATCATATTCAAATGATATTGCATCTGCATCATTTAAATACCTGGCAATATAATTGATGAAAGTGACTTCATAAAAGTTGTAGTTTTCTTTAGATGCACTGTATTCTATGCCATGCTTCCCGTTTCCCACCACCATTTGTCCTTCATTATTATACACCTGAATCCGATTGTCTCCAAAGACCACTCTGTTGCCTTTTTCCCTTAAAAAATATTGTTTTGCTTTTTCTTCCCTTTTCCCCATGGAATTAATAAAAGTATAAGTTACATCGCATTCATAGCTTTTAATATTTCTTAAATCCTTAATGATCCTATCCGGTGAACTTGAAATTTTCATGAATATAATTGAAATAGCGGGCAGAATTATACCTAACAATACTATTAATGATATTTTTCTTTTCATTTTTTTCTCCAAAGTCATTTATCCTACATTAATACTATTATTAAAGGACTTCAATTATTATGAAGAAAATCATAATTAGTTTATGCCTTGGTAATATTCCTTAAGTAATAAGGAATATTTTTTATTATTTCTGATGCATTTACCGAGTACATATTCATGGATAAATCTTCTCCTATATATCCATGAATATAAGCTCCTGTTTTTGCTGCTTCTGCTGCATCCAACCCCTGACCCATAAGAGATGCAATTATTCCTGTCAACGTATCTCCCATACCGCCTGAAGCCATTGAACTATTTCCTGAAGGATTTATATATACCTTGTTACCATCAGCAATAATGGTACTTAATCCCTTAAGCAAAACTACTACTTTGTATTTTTGAGAAAAGTCCGTTGCTGTCTGAATTCTATTTTCATTGACTTCTTCAATTTTCTTTCCTGTCAGTCTGGCCATTTCTCCCGGATGGGGAGTAATAACTACCTCAGATCTGATCCCTTGAAGAAGCCCTAAATCTCTTGCCAATACATTTATTCCATCTGCATCAATGACAATTTTACCTGTAAAATTACTCAATACCCACTTTAACATTTCAAAAGTTTTTTCGGAGTTCCCAAGCCCCGGACCAAATGCTACCGCATCTGCTTTATTAAGTTTTTCTCTCAAATTCTCTTTATTCTCATATGAATCTACCATAGCCTCAGATAACTTGCAGTTCATCACAGTTTGTAATTCCTTATGAGTATATAGATTTACCAGACCTGATCCTGTTTTAACTGCAGCTTCTGTAGTTAAATACGCAGCACCTGAAAATTCTTTACTCCCTGCAATTACTGCTACCCTGCCGTAAGTGCCTTTATGTCCGAAGATATCCCTTACAGGTATGTTTTTCAGAACATCCTTTTTCTCCAGGACTCTCAAGTTTTCACTTACATTATTTAATACTGACTCAGGAATGCCAATAGGCTCCACAATTACTTCCCCTAAATACTTCAGTGCTTTATAATTAAAAAAGCCTTTTTTCATTACCTGAAAAGTTATAGTCTTATCTGCCTCTACAGCAGCTCCCAATACTTCACCTGTATCACAGTTTATCCCTGAAGGAACATCAACAGATATTTTATAGGCACAAGCTGAATTTATGTTGTTTACCACATTAATAAATTCCTGGTTTAACATTCTGGAAAGCCCTGTGCCAAATATGCAATCTACTATGACAGAAGAATTGTCACTAGCAAATTCATTATTGCAGTTTCCCTGGTTTATTAACGTTATGTTCACCTGGATATTTTTTAATATTGTATAATTGCAATTAAAATCCTTTGACGCTGAATCTAAAGATCCTATTATAAAGACCTTAACCATTTTCCCCTTTAACGATAAGTGCCTTGCTAAAGCCAATCCATCTCCCCCATTGTTTCCCGTACCGCAAACAATGAGGATTTGATCCAGTTCATCAAAATATTTTACAAGAGAAAAAACAGCATTTTCCATCAATACAATACTGGGAATATTGATTTTATCAATTGCCTCTTTATCCATAGCCCTGCATCCATTTGAACTTAAAACCTCAATCATAATCTCACTCCTCTTGATTTTTTTCCAGTACAACATATGCTATTGCATTGGATTTATTATGTGAAATGCTTAATTGTATGTTTTTAATATTAAGTTCATCCATTATGTCTTTTGCTTTTCCCCACAGGATCACTGATGGTTTGCCTAATTCATTCCTCACCACTTCAACTTCCGATAATGAAAAACCCCTTATGCCCAACCCCATTGCCTTGGCCAAAGCTTCCTTTGCTGCGAAGATACCTGCCAGACTTTGATAATTATTATTTCTATTTCTGAAATATTCAATCTCCCTTTCAGTAAATATCTTTTCCAAGAACCCCCTGGTTCTCGTTACTGCCTTTTCTACTCTTTCAATTTCAATAATATCTATCCCGACTCCATAAATCATTTTATTCCTCCAAATAATGTATTTAACTAAATTCTACAGCTTGAAGGAATAATTATCAATCAGCAGTAAAAAATCAGCGCTTATCTTTAAATGCTGCAAAATTTTAATTTACTCCAATTGAATTTTCACTTATACTTTTTAGAAATCAAAAGTGCATTCATCTATTCTTTCCCCTAACACATCTACAAGATGTATAGGAGATACTCTATGGTTATAGAGAATATCTACCATATCCTCAACCTTGCTGTATATTGGAGAGATGACCTTTATATATTCTCTTTCAATACCCTCAAGGTTTTCTGAAACATATGTCTTCTTCTCAGCTTCTATTCCATATCCTAAAATATTCTCGTAATGATTTTCAACAATCCTGTATGCATATTCAAATCTGTATGAATCCTCTGCCATTTCCCTAATTTCCTTATTTTGTAATACTACCATACTTATCCTTCTCCTTATAATTAAATTTTTAATTTTTCTATTAAGGTTTTTTACGTTTATAAAACTCTGTAAAAAAATAATATCACAAGTAGTTACGAGAAATTTGTCAAAGGATGGACAGGCTATAATTTTTTTTTCTCTTTAAACTGACATTATTTTATTTATATTTTCAAAATGCACCACTAATATTGCCTTTATCTACATAAATCTCCATTTTTCTATACAAAAAAGAGAGTCGATAAAATCGACTCCCTTAATCTCCCATTTTTTCTCTAAATAAACCATAGTTGAATTTGTATACGTTGCCATTCCGTAAATTCATTATAACACAATTTGCATAAAATGCAATATATTTATTTAGGATAATGTGGAAATTACTTCACCAACCATATTTTTTGCATTTGTAAAGAGAATCCTATACTTAATCTATTCTTCTTTTATGGTTAATGATGTATAATAATACTATCAACCAATAGCAATTATCACTTAATAAAACTTATAGATTCGAGGAAGGTGAAAATATGCATGCTTTAGAAGTGAAAAAGGATATTTACTGGGTTGGAGCTCTTGACCCAGGCTTAAGAATTTTCGACATAATAATGTACACACCTCATGGAACAACCTATAACTCTTACGTCGTTAAAGGATCTGATAAAACAGCCGTTTTTGAAACTGTGAAAGAACAATTCTTCGACCAATATGTCGAAAGGCTTAATGACCTTAATATCGACATTGCCGGCATTGATTATATAATAATAGATCATACTGAACCCGATCATGCCGGGTCAGTTGCTAAATTGCTGGATCTTTCACCAAATGCAAAGGTAGTAGGTTCAGCTGCCGCTGTAAGGTTTATGAGGAACATTGCCAACAGGAACTTTGAATCCATTATTGTATCCGACAATGATACCCTGAATTTAGGAAGTAAAACTTTAAAATTCATTTCTGCGCCTTTTTTACATTGGCCTGATACAATTTATACCTACATTCCTGAAGATAGGACATTGGTAACATGTGATTCTTTTGGCAGCCACTATTGCTTTGATGAAGTTTTCAATGACAAAATCCCAGACAAAAAAGATTACATGGAGTCCTTAAAATATTATTACGATTGTATAATGGGTCCGTTTAAGTCCCATGTTTTAAAAGCCATAAATAAAATCAAGGATTTAGATATTGATTTGATTTGTCCAGGTCATGGTCCTGTATTGAGAGAAGATCCTTGGAAAATCATTGACTTGTACAAGGAATGGAGCACTCCTCCTGCTAAAAATGAAAAAAAGAAAGTCACTATTTCATACGTTTCAGCTTATGGATATACAGAACAGTTGGCCAATACTATAGCTAATGGTATAAAGTCAGTTATAGCTGATGCAGATATTAAGATTTATAATGTGATATATAACGAAATGAATAATATTGTAGGGGATATTTCTGATTCTGACGGAGTTTTATTCGGATCTCCAACAATTGTGGGAGAATTGCTGGAACCAATAAGAGACTTAATGTCAAAGCTGAATCCTATTATACACGGTAAAAAAGTTGCTGCTGCGTTTGGATCTTATGGATGGAGCGGTGAGGCTGTTCCAAGAATAGAAGCAAGACTGAGGGAACTTAGCATGAATTTGTACTCTCCAGGACTCAGAATATGCTTTAAGCCATCTGAAGTGGATTTAAAAGATGCTTTCGATTTTGGAGCCGGTTTTGCGAAAGAACTTTCAGACAAAAAATCCGGATCAGAAAAGAATACTGCGGATGTTGAAAAAATATCTGGCGAAGGTGAATTTAAGTACTGGAAATGCGTAGTCTGCGGTGAAATATTTGAAGGTGTTGTTCCTCCTGAAATATGCCCTGTATGTGGTGCAGGAAGAGACCAATTCATAGAAGTAAAAAAAGAAAAGAGAAGCTTTTTAAAAAACACTGAAGAAAAATTTGTAATAATAGGAAATGGCGCCGCAGGTTTTTATTCAGCGAAATCTATTCGTGAAAGAAATGAAACTGCAGATATAACCCTTATCTCAGCAGAAAAAACTTCTTCCTACTTCAGGCCTCAGCTATCTGATCTTATAACTGAGGAAATAAATAACGAAACTTTTTATATAGTTCCTTCCAAATGGTACAAGGACAATAAAGTAAATGAAATCTTAGATAAAAAAGTTACTTCAATTGACAAGGATGCAAAAATTATAACAATAGATAATTCTGAGGAAATAAAATACGATAAATTAATATTTGCAACCGGAAGTTACAATTTCATACCAAATGTAGAAATTGTCGATTCTGAAATCAAAAAGAAAACTTATACTTTAGATTCCTTCAATTATAAATCAATAAATGGAATTTATTCAATAAGAAATATTAAAGATGTTGTTGCATTGAAGAAGGAATTATTTAAAGAAAAGAAGATTGTTATAATAGGAGGAGGGCTTTTGGGATTAGAAGCAGCCTGGGAAATAAGCAAATGCGGATTAAAAGTAATCGTTATTGAATTTTCCTCCAGATTGCTGCCACGACAATTGGATGAGGAAAGCGCTGCATTATTGAAATCCTATGTTGATTCTTCAAACATTAAACTTAAACTTGGAGAATCCGCAAATAAAATTAAGGTTAGTGAAAATTCGGTTAAATCAATCATATTAAACACCGGAGAAGAGCTTGAAACAGATATAGTACTTTTCTCAGTAGGTATACGTTCAAATACAGAACTTGCAAAAACAACAGGAATACTTTGTGACAGAGGAATAGTTGTTAATGAAAAAATGGAAACAAACCTAAAGGATATTTACGCTTGTGGTGATGTGGCAGAATTAAAAGGAATTTCTTATGGAAACTGGCCTGCAGCTGTGGAAATGGGTAAAACAGCTGGTGCCAATGCTGCCGGTGATGATACTGAATTCCAGGGATTTGTTTCTTCATTCATATTTGACTCAATAAACACAAAAATCTTTTCTGCAGGCACAGCTGATTTCATTGATAATTCCTTGGAGCAGCTTTCATTAAAGAGTCCGGAAGAGGCTAAATACTCTAAATATTTCTTTAAAAATCACAAACTGACAGGTGCTATATTAATAGGAGATTTGTCTGTTTCCTCTATGATTGTTGATGGGATTTCTAAAGAGGTTAAGAAATCAGATGTTCTCCTTATGCTGAAATAAGAAAAAAACTAGAGATGTCTTAACCCATCTCTAGTTTTTCCCTCCAAATCCATCCAGTTAATTATGTTGAACTTATTTATTTTCATCTATACATTCTTTTTCTTCTGTTGTTTTACTTTGGATAAACTTAAAATCTTCCGCAATGACTTCAGCTATATATTTTTTATTGCCTTCCTTATCCTCATAGCTTCCAGTCCTCAATCGTCCGCTTAAACTTAATAAGGTTCCCTTCTTCCCATATTGGCATAAAACTTCTGCCTTTCTTCCCCACATCACTACAGGAATTAAATCAGACTTTCTGGTACCATCGGACCCCTTAAAGTTTCGTTCAACAGCAATTATAAACTTTGTAACCATCTTTTCGCTTTCCTCGAGAATCCTTAGTTCAGGGTCTTTTATTATCCTTCCCATTAAAACTATTTTATTCATATATATAACCTCCTGAAATTCTTCATTGTAAATTCTAACCAAATTTCAGAAAAATATACACATAGGATTTCAATTTCAAATATTAAGTTATCGATGATGAAGTATTACTCAATCATAGTGGAGTTAACCACCCCGCCTAAAATCAATATAAAGGAAGTTATATAAAGCCATGTCATCAATGCGAATACCGCCCCCAAGCTTCCATAAAGTCGAGAGTAATTGGAGAAATTTTCAACATAAAATGAAAATAAGTAAGATATTCCAATCCAGCCCAAGGCACTTAATATAGCTCCTGGAAAACACTCCCTCCAACGAACCTTCTTAGCAGGAATAAAAAAGTATATAAGGGTAAAGGTTAACACCATTGTAATCATTACGCCTGCAAGCCTTACTATATTCCAGGCAAATATTATCACATCATCAAATGGCAGCAAATCCAGCAAAAATTGTCTTATAAATCCGCTGAATACAATCATCAGCAGGCTCAATACTATTATCAGCACAAGGGCTATAGTGCTTATTAATCCATATAGCATTCTTTTAAAATAATTTCTTGTGTCCCGGACTCCATAAGCCTTATCCAAGCCAATATTTATAGCTGAAAACCCTGAAGAGGAAGTCCACATTGCCATCATTATTGTGGGAACAAGCAAATTACCTTGCCTTCCATTAACTACTTCAACTACAGTTGAATCAATTAAATTATATACATTTGATGGCAACAATCCTGACAGATACATCAGCACCTCATCAGAATTAAGGTTGCTCAGTCCTATTATTATCATCAACAGGATAAGAAAGGGAATGAAGGATAGCAATAAAGAATATGCCAATTGTGCCGAGAGAGCAAATACATCATCCTTATAAATCTTTGAAATAAGCCTTCTAATAAAATTCCACACTGTTTTTTTATTGCTTACATATCCGTTGATAATCCCACATCCTCTCTTCATGAAAAATCCCCTTCTGTTTCTATAAGTGAAGGGAGTACAGATCAATATAGTTTTTTCCCTAAACCCACCTGTGCTTAAAGTTCATTTCACCACTGACCAACACAAAATTGTTAAGTAGCTCCATATATAGAAGCATACTTTAATCTTACGCAAAAGAACCCTATATAATAATTACACCTTTATAGTATGTATTATACCAAATAAAATAATTCAGGTAAAAAGAATACACTCCCTCATATATGTGGATTATATTCTTGTTCACCTGAATTACATAATTTGTGCTGAAGTCTTATTTCTCTGCTGACTTAACACCATGGATATCTTTTTCATACTCTTCGCCGCAGACAGCACACTTGGCTTTTCCATCATTAAAATTTATTTTTTCGCCGCATTTGCATACATAACCAACAACTCTTCCCGGATTTCCTACTATCAATGCATAATCCGGAACACTTTTTGTAACTACTGCTCCAGCACCTATCAATGCGTATGAACCTATATCATGACCGCATACTATTGTAGCATTTGCACCTATTGATGCACCTTTTTTAATTTTTGTTGGTCTGTATTCACTTTTTCTCTCAATAAAACTTCTAGGGTTTATTACATTAGTAAATACACAGGATGGTCCTAAAAACACTCCATCTTCACACTCTACACCGGTATAAACAGAAACATTATTTTGTATCTTAACTCCATTCCCTAATTTTACCCCCGGAGAAATAACTACATTCTGTCCTATATTGCAGTTTTCTCCAATAACACAGCCCGACATGATATGAGAAAAATGCCATATTTTTGTTCCCTTACCAACCTGAACTCCGTCGTCTAAATAACTAGATTCATGACAAAAATAATCTGTGCTCATTCTATTCTCCTTACTTGCAGAATGCCTTGACAGCATCAATTATATAATTCACCTGATCATCGCTCAGTTCCGGATATACAGGAATTGCAAAGGTTCTGTGAGAAAGATACTCTGCTACAGGTAAATCACCTTCTTTATATCCCAGATTTCTATAAACCTTTTGAAGATGAAGAGGCACTGGATAATAAACTCCGGTAGCTATACCCTTCTTTTTTAATTCTTCTAAAACTCGGCCTCTTTCCTCACTTTGAAGAATGTACATATGATAAACATGTCTTATATCCTTTTGTGCTGCAGGAGTAACTACATTAAGTCCCCTAAAACTGTCATTGTATTTTTCTACAATCTCTCTTCTCTTATTATTCCAGTTGTCTATTTCCCTGAGCTTAATTCTAAGGATTGCTGCCTGAATAGCATCAAGCCTTGAGTTATACCCAATCAAATAGTTGTAATATTTCAATGGATTATATACTGTATCATTAGCATCTTGTGCTGTCTTAACTTCTTCTTCTATATTGTTTAAAAGGTTATATGCCTTTTGTCCGTTCTCACCGCTTCCATGTGTTCTTAATGCAGTGGCGATGGTTGCAAGCTTATCATTGTTTGTAACTATCATTCCCCCGTCACCTGCACAACCTAAATTCTTGGTAGGGAAAAATGAGAAGCAGGCCATGTCTCCTAATGTACCAACTTTTCTTCCTTTATATTCTCCTCCAATAGCCTGGCAAGCATCTTCTAAAACATATAAGTTATGTTTTTTAGCTATTAAGTTTATTTCATCCATATCTGCACATTGTCCAAAAATATGTACTGGAATAATTGCTTTCGTTTTTGATGTTATTTTTTCTTCAATTTTTTCTGGATCTATATTAAAGGTATCCTTTTTTACATCCACAAAAACTGGTGTTGCACCAACTGCTGAAATACTTTCTGCTGATGCAAAAAATGTGAAGGTTGAAGTTATTACCTCATCCCCTTCTCCTATTCCCATAGATTTCAGAGCAATTACCAAAGCATCCGTTCCATTTCCTACAGAAATTGAGTGCTTTGTTCCTATATAATTAGAGAATTCTTTTTCGAACTCTATTACATTCTTTCCCATAATGTAGTTAGCTGAGGATAAAACATCGATAGCTGCCTCATTAAGCTCTTTTGACAGTGAATTATATTGAGCTTTCAAATCAATCAACGGAATATTCATTAAACACAACTCCCTTAAAATTACTTTTAGTTCCAAATTTCATTCTATCATAAATAACTATATAAATAAAATACTTTCAAAACAGTCATAGTGGTATAATTATTTTATATATTTTTTTGAGAGGAGACAATTTATAATGAATTATGAAATTGATAATGAATTTTTAGAAATTAACGCTGATTCTTATGGGGCTGAACTTCACAGCATAAAAACCAAAAACAATCCTACAGAATTTTTATGGAATGGGGATGAGAAGTACTGGAAATACCATGCTCCTATTCTTTTCCCAATAGTAGGAAAGGTTACTGATAACAAATATCGTATTGGCGGAAATACATTTGAACTTCCTCAGCATGGGTTTGGGAGAGTTTCAGATTTTAAGTTAATTGATAAATCTACGGATTCCTTAACCTTTGAATTGAGGTTTAATGAGAACTCTTTGAAAGTATATCCATACAAGTTCTCACTTAAGGTTTCCTATACACTAATAGAAAATAAACTTAAGATATCTTATATAGTAGATAATTTAGATAACAAGGCCATATATTTTTCCATTGGTGCTCATCCTGCTTTCCTGTGCACCTTAGCAGAAGGAGAAACAATCAATGACTATTATTTTGAATTTGACCAAAATGAAAGTACCTCAATAATGGAACTTTCAACAACTACAGGACTGTATACAAATAAAAACATACCATTTTTAAACAATGAAAACATAATACCACTTTCAAAAGAGCTTTTTAAAAATGATGCTCTTGTATTCAGAAATCTAAAATCAAACAAGATTTTTTTAAAATCAAAAAATCATTCAAAATATATGTCTATGGATTTTACTGGATTTCCATACCTGGGTTTATGGTCAAAACCCACCGGGGCACCTTTCGTATGTATTGAACCATGGTATGGCCATGCAGATTATGAAGGCTTTACCGGAGATTTCTCTGATAAGGAAGGCGTAGAATCCTTACAGATAGGCGAATCCTTTTCATGCTCTTATATTTTAGAATTTAACAGCTAATAAAAAAAGGGATGGCTATTGCCATCTCTTATTAATTAATATTGAACGCTCTTTAAACATAATCCCTTCGCCTGAGAAATAGGGCCTGCTTCAGATCTCTTCTTTTCATTTAATATTCTTTCCACATCTGAAACATCAAGCTTACCGTTGCCTACATCCAAAAGGGTACCAACTATAATTCTCACCATATTCCACAAGAAGCCATTGCCATTAACCTCAATTTCAATCAAATCCCCAGTCTTGATAATATTAATGGAATTAATGGTTCTTAAAGTAGATTTTGATGGGGACTTTAAGCTTGTAAAGCTTTGAAAGTCATGAGTTCCAATTAACACTTCCGCTGCTTTTTTCATTTCTGCTAAATTAAGGCTGTCATTTGTATGATAAGCATATTTTCTGTTAAAAACATTTCTGAATCTGCTGTTATCTATCCTGTAAACATAAGTTTTTGATTTTACATTATATCTTGCATGAAATCTTTCTGTGGTATCCTTCATTGATTTCACAACAATGTCCTCCGGCAAATATTCATAAAGATAATCAAGCATTTCATCTGCAGACATCTCTGTATTGGTCTTGAAATTGGCTATATACTCCTCAGCATGAACACCAGAATCAGTTCTTCCGCAGCCTATTACCTGTATATCTTCTCCAGTCATTTTAGAAAGAACACTTTCTATTTTTTCCTGAATAGTTGGAGAATTCTCCTTTTGCTTTTGCCACCCCTTGTATCTTGTTCCATCATATTGTATAGATATTTTTAAGTTTCTCATCTGTTTCCACCTTTTAAATATTTTCCTTTGAATATTTCTACTCTATAAATTATAGCCT
>JBEHWK010000049.1:0-22156 GCA_040217795.1 Clostridiaceae bacterium | reverse complement strand
TGCCTCCGTTACCGAAGGTCTTTTTTTGCATGCCCTTAAATAGCATTTTACTGGTGAATAAAACCACTTAATGGGTTTTATAACTAAATTTAAGACTAATTTTTTAAATAGCGTTTTTTCATACGTCACTTTACACTATCTAAAAATGGTACAAGTTGAAGTAAAGTATTCCTTCTAAAAGAACCTGGCAATTGGGCCGTAGGGATTAATAAAATTTTTTATAGAATTATACGGTATAGTAAATTGAGGAATGCAGTAAATAGAAGCATACTTAGAATTTCTATCAAGCTCATAGTATATTACTAAGGAGTCTTCTGTAAGATAAAATTTTCTGTTCTTATTTATATTTGCATATTCCTCTATTATAGGAATACTATTTTCTTTTATGTTTTCTATAATTATTGTATTAATACTATTCTCATAATTGCTTCCTTCATAAAATAAGTCATTAAAATTATAGATACAGCATTCTCTTGTGTCTATAGTCAGAGACTTTAGCAGGTCAAATGTTGAATTCTCTTCTGGCAGGTATGAATAGAATTCAAAAATTATACTCAACAAATTTCTTTTATTAAGTGTAACTTTGTATTTTCCATTAATATTCCTTTGGTGAGAAAACTTATCGAGTTCTTTTTTTATGAAACTCTGTGTCCTATCTAAAATCAGATTGTTAATTTTATTTTGTGCTTTTTTATGTTTTAATTTCAACTCAGGGTAAGTGATATCTGCATATTCATTTTCTATTTTTCTGGAAATAATTCCAGTTGCTCCTTTATTATGTGCCAATACTTATCCCCTCCTAAAAACAGACCCAAAACCTCTTTTAGTAAGCTTTGGATCTGCACTATATTTGATTGAACAATTATACTATCTGTTCAATCTTAAATTAGATTTTCAATTAAAAAGTTTCGAAAAGCAGCTGTAAATATGCTTAGCCTGGTGTTCCTGCTGATGCAACTCTTACTTGCTGATTTTGTAATACTTTTAGTGTCAGGTTTACAATTAACTTTTCGGTGATCTGTGTGAAAGCTTGCTCTGTTGGATTTAGGCAGCTTGAAGTTGGATTCCTGTGAATGTCAGCCTCTGTAACAACTGCGCTTACCAGCTCAGTGTATGGCTTTTCATTAAAGTTTTCTGTGAAGGAGAAATCCTGTTCGCAAGGATCACGTCCAATTACAGGTTCGGCACAAATATCGCAGCTTCGAAGTGCATCTGTAAAATATTCCAATTCGCTTGGTGTAGTGTTTTCAGTAAAAATTGGTGGTCTAAGGAAAGTAACTCTTGTAGTGAAATCAAAAGGAACCTGAACTGTACATTGCCTTATATCTCCGCATACATTATTAGTACCGGCAGTCTGGCAAGTTCGAGTAGCATATTCTATATTCTTTCTGACAAAACCTGATACAATTAATATACCAGTTCCTGGTCGATTATCCTGAGAAAATGGAATGAGTTTAGATTGGGTTAAATATACATTCTTTTTAATACGCTTAATCTCTATAGCAGTTCGGTCTAAAGTGATTATAGCTGTAACAGGAATTGTTATATTTGTCTCTGCTAATACAACCGGAAGCTTAACAACTACAAGACCCGCACCAATAACTGTAGGCGGTACAGAAATCTGTTCAGTTATTGATTGACGTATAGTTTCAACAGTTGCACATTCATCAACTTGACGACATGAATTGTCACAAGCACTTTCTATTTTTAGTTCGTTAATGGACATAATAATGTTATCCTCCCTCTTATCATATAGATTAGTAATTTGTGAACCGCGTATAATATATACTATTGTGATTTTTGTATTATGCTACAAAAAAGCGCTAATTTTTTGCGATATCTCAATAAATACTAAGGAGTATTGAAGTGTTTAAGAAAAGGTATTTGAAAGTTATTACTTTAGTTATTATTACACCCCTGCTTATTTCATATGGACAATCAAAAAAGATAAATAGTAATTCAGTTGCAAATGAAAAAGCAACTAATTCACTCCTTGATAACAACTCAGATACAAAAAAATATACAACTGGCAAAACACCTGATAACAGTGTGCAAACTCCAGTTGATGATAATAAAAGGAAATTATCTAAAATACATAGTATATATAAAAAACTGGATGTCTCACAAAGTCAGTTTAAAAAAGGTTATTATGACTATCAGGGAATTATAAACGGTAACCGTGCAATTCAAATGAGTATTTATCCATTAACAAATGATATAGTTGGATCATATTATTATGACGATAAGGAAATAGAAATTATGCTGGAAGGGAAAGCTGGAGCAAAGAATATTATACTGCTTGAATATGATGGAGAGGGTAATAATACAGGTATATTCCAAGGGACTATGAAGACAGTTGATAAAATTGAAGGGACATGGATAAGTACAGATTGTAAAAACAGCTATCATTTTACCTTATCACTTAGAGATGTTATTATAAGTGCTGAATATGGTAAAAGATATGCAGTAATTGCAGGAAATAAGAGTGACAAGGATATAGAGAACTTTGTTTGTGAAATTAAAAGTTATATAGTAAAAAATAACAAGGAGCAGGTAGCTGAATTATAGCTTATCCAATTGATGTTGAAGTCAGTGGCAAGCTACAGAAAATACAAAGTAAGGATGAATTTATGAAGGATTATAATCTGATTATCACCCCTGACTTCAAGAAATCAATCAATAGTGCTTGTGCAAAGTATATGTTTGTAAACTACAGAGGAGTTATGTTTGGCGAGGACAGATACAATATTTGGATTAACAATGTGGTGCTTGACAATAATACATCTAAATTAATGATTACTAACATTAATAATTAAAAAGAGATCTGAAAATGCAAAATGATATGCTGCCCTTGTGACAGACAGTTTAAACAATAAAAACGGTCTGCCGCAAAGAGGAGCATATCATTAAAGAAATTTACTCAACTTCAATGTATGTAAATGAAACTTTATTATTTTCTTCATCAGATTTTTTCAGAGCCTTAAATCCATTATATATGCAGACCAGGGCAACTATATGGAACGCTATTCCATAAAAGTCATTGAAGATTAAGAATATAATAGTATCAAGACCATATAAAATCATTCCGCTGATAAAACTCCATTTTTTTAACTTTCGGGCCATAATTCCGAGGAATACAAAAGTTCCTGCAATCAATAGATTTATCACCATTCCGCATATAATGGATATAACCCCGAATTGATCAGAAATATCATAAGCAAATCCATCAATCAGCTGTGTTATGCCCAGGCCTATAACAAAACTTACATTCCCGTCAAAGAACAACACCACTGTATTGATGACTGATAAACCTGCAATCCAGTAAAACCAGTTAACTGCACCATTTATTTTCTTCTCCACCAATAATTCTCTTCTTACTTTATCTTCAGAATTTCCATTTTCTTCACTGATTTCCATTTTGTTACTAAAGTGAGGTTTTTGGGAATTTTCATTAGGTACGCCATCTTTAATGGAAGTATAGTACATGAGCCCCGGAATAAATAATATCAAAAGAAATATTACTTCAGCATTAAGCTCAACCACACCCACGTTTTGGGGAACTCCTATAACTATTTCAATAAGTGAAAGTATGAGTGCAGATATAATACCCTTCCTGGCAATTTCTTTTTTGAAAAAAAGTCCGATACCTGAAATTATAAAGGTTGTCCCAATAAATCGTACCAGCAGGTTGTCAAAATAATAAAAACTGCTGTCAGGGTCAGCACCCCCAATTAAATATAATGCTCCAAGCACTAAGTATAAAGTTGTGAACATAATAAAAGTAATTTTGTTATTTTTCATAAATTTCCTCTTCTCCTTGTGTATATTATGTTTATTGAATCTGGTGTCCATATGAGGTTGACCATTTGTTAAATACATCCATATACTTATGGATGGCACATAAATTCATTACCATAATTATTAATCCGAAAATAGAATACAAAATGATGATACTTAACATCGATACCTGTATTATCGGCTTAATTATATAAAGACAAACAGGTAAACAAATAACACTTGTAACAATAGCAGGGACATATTTTCTTAATATCAACGCCTGAAAACAATGTATTAACAAGTGTAAAATAAAGGCAATAAACAAGCCTATCCATAAATTATACCAATTCATTATATATGAAACAACTGTAATTATGCTAATTATAATAAATTCCTCCGCTACTCCGCAAGCGAATGATGATGTTGTAATATTTTCGAAATGAGGAAGTAACTTTTTTAATAATGCAGGAAACCTGTCACGTAAATAGAGTTTATTCCTGCTTATCCACACTTGCATAAAAATTATTTCTTCAAAATCATGAAAAATAAAAAGTATAGGAAAAAGCCAGATAATTACTTGCATATTGTTCATTAATCATCACCTCTTAACATACTGTTATAAAAATAATATTGGCACTAAACTACAATTACTAATCAACCTGAGGAATTTCTCTTTCTGAAATCCTCTATGATTCCATTATATAGACCCCCTAAGATATTTTAAACTATCCCCATAACTTCCAATAAAATTATAAAACCACTCCTGATTCATAATAATTCACCAGGAATGGTTTTTCATCAAATCTAAAATCAGATCTCTTTTTTATTTTAAATATAAAATTGATCCAGCGTTGACTTTAAAGTTTCAATTGACACAGGCTTGGCCAAATGTTTATTAAATCCTGCTTCTCTTGAGCGCTGAAGGTCTTCATGCTGAGCGTAACCGGACATAGCAACGAGAAAGACATCCTTCAGCTCATGGTCCCTCCGAATGCTCCGTGCCACATCATAGCCGCTCATGCCCGGCAAGCCAATATCGCATAAAATCACTTCCGGATGATACTCCTTTGCCTTAGCTATACCATCAGAACCATTTGAGGCTGTTATGACTTCATAACCTAAGAGACTCAATAATTCAGAAGTAACCTCGGTCAAATCCTGATTATCATCAATCATAAGAATGTTGAGAGTTTTGGAAGATTCCATATCGGTATCTCTGCCTTTCTCTTGAGTTTTTTCTTTTTCACACTGAACCGGAAGTCTGATTATAAATTCTGTCCCTTTTCCAGGTCCTTTACTTGAAACAGATATGCTGCCATGGTGAAGCTCCACAATCCCCCTGACAACAGCCAACCCTAGTCCAAGGCCGCCTCCGCTTCGATTGAGGGTTTTATCCGCCTGTGTAAAGGGCTCAAATAAATCCGGCAGAAGCTCAACAGGTAAACCAGCTCCTGTATCACGTACTGCAATCAAAGCCTCTTCCCTATTCTTACCTGCAGTAACTGCAACCTCAACTGAATCCTCACTGTCCGTAAACTTTACAGCATTATCAAGCAGGTTTCCTATAACCTGAATCAGACGTGCTGCATCAGCTTCCATATACAGTGTTTCTGGTGCCAATTGAACCTTCAGCTCCACCCCTTTTTTAGCAAACTCCACATTATAATCTGCTGCAGCATGGTTTACAAGACTATTGAGTTCTATAGATTCTTTTATCAGCTTAATCTTATTATTGTTAATATGCGTAACATCTAAAAGGCTATCCACTAAACGAGACAGCTGACCCGCCTGACGCTTGATAATCTCTCTTCCACGCAGGGACTGTTCTCCACCAGGTGTTGAATGTTCTGAAAGTGAAATTCCCATCATTATTGAAGCAAGGGGGTTTCTCAGCTCGTGGGAGAGGGTTGCAATAAATGCGTTTTTATTTTCATTGCTCCTGTTTAGTTGTTCTACTAATTCATGAATCTGCTTTTCACTTTTCTTGCGCTCGGTGATGTCGTAAAAAGCTACCCCTACCTTTCTGCTGTCCTGCTCACCTATTTTAAAAGCATATACTTCGTACCAGCTATCTAAAGTCTTGACTTCATTCTCAACCCGTGCCGGAACTCCGGTCACCGCTACATTTCCGTAAAATTCGAACCAACTCGCTTCCAGTTCCGGAACAAGCTCACTGATGAGTTTTCCCTCCGAATCAGACACACCGCCCTGCTTTAAAAATTGCTCATTGGTTTCAATGTAACGCCAATCTACAGCCTTGCCCTGGTTATCAAAAATAACCTCTATAATACAAAACCCTTCATCCAGCGAATTGAACAGGGTGCGGTATTTTTCTTCGCTCTTACGCAAGGCTTCCTCCGCGTGTTTACGCTCTGAAATATCTATATTTATTCCAACCCATTTTTTAATATTTCCACCACAATCACGAATTGGAGAGGAAATGATGTTCGTCCATCTCCATTCCCCATTGGGACCTTTTATACGAAACTCAGCATTAACATTTTTTGATGCTGCAACAGCATCCTTCCATTGTCTTTCAGCATAAGCCCTGTCATCCTGATGAATAGCATTAAACCACCCGTAACCAGTCATCTCATCATAAGTTTGTCCTGTATAAGCTCTCCAGGATGGCCAATCATTAATAGCTAATCCATCAGCATCGGTTTCCCATATAGCTTGTACAATGGAATTAGTAAGCACCTGAAATATCTCTACATTCTCAATAAATTCATTTTTATCATCAAGTTTTTTCATTATATTCATTTTTACTTTAGTGCCTCCTACATCTATCCCTTTATATAAATTTCATACTTTTATGTATTAATCTTCCATTAATGTACATTATATCACTAATGTATTGTATTTAATATACATAATATTCCAACAAAATGGTATTAATTAACCTAATTTTCAACATTATAACCATCATGCATAATGATTTATGAAGCCGGCTTTTATTTAATTAAATTTTAGTGACATAAATAAAAAAACTGCCTTCTTTAAGACAGCTATTTAATTAATTACATATTATAAGGTTACACAAACCCTAAGGCCATAATTAATTCACCCTTCAGGAAAATTACCCCTTAACTTATTATTGAATATATATCAGAAAATTCAATGTTTATCATTTCAATTTTGTTGTTCATAAGGTTCGTTTGTTCAATAACTTTCAGATTTTCTGTAATCCTTGCAGGAAGTTCAATCTTAAACACACTGCCTTCACCGACTTTACTCTCTACACTTATTTTTCCGCCATGCAATTCAACTATGGATTTTACCAGGGATAATCCAATACCACTTCCTTCTGCATTTCGTGAAAGTGATTTATCAATCTGATAAAACCTCCCAAAAATATTATGCAGATATTTTTCATCAATTCCTATACCGGTATCTTTCACAGCTATTTCAACATTATCACCTTTGTCGAGAACGCTTACTAATATTTCGCCCCCTGGATTTGTAAACTTAATAGCATTGGATATAAGGTTTAAAACAATTCTCTCAATCTTTTCAGGATCACAGGCAATAATTTTTTCCTCTATATTTGTATCAAAAACAATACTTAATCCTTTGCTTTTAACATATCCTGATATTGATTGAACAATATCTTCAGTAATTTTAACTATATTTTCATTGGATAAATTTAATTTTAAAAATCCGGATTCTATCTTCGATAAATCTACTATATTGTTAATAAGCTTTGTGAACCTGTAGCAATTTTGTTTAATGATATTGATATTATTAAAAAGTTTTTTCTTCGTAACTTCAAGTTCATTATGTTTCAGATAAAAATCCATCAATTGGCTTGTACTATAAATTACATTCAAGGGAGTCTTAAGCTCATGTGACACATTGGCAAATACTTTTTCCTGCATTTTAAGAGTTTCTTTCAATTTATTTTTCGCTTTTACTTCATCCGTAATATCTACTGCTATATTAATTATTTCAACAATTGAATTATTTAATCCAAACAAAGGCTGGTGAACAAACTTTAAAAATCTTTCTTCTCCATCCGCAATAATTGTTCTGTAACTGAAATAGGAACCTTTCCTTCCCTTTATTAAGTTTTCCACAATATCAGCAGATCTTACTTTTTCATCAACAAGAAAGGCATCGAAGTAGTTACTCCCTTTAAGTGCAGATAAAGGACCTACTTTGGGATTGATTTGCTTTAAATCCCTATAAGCCTTATTGTTAATATCTATAATCTTAAATTCCGGGTATGAATATCGGGTAAAACCAATATCAAGATTTTCTATAATATTTTTAAATAAATCCAATTGAGTTTTTAATAATAATGATTCCTGGTATTTTACCTTATCCGTAACATCCTGAATGTAATTAACAGCCTCTTCTATATTGCCGTTTTTATCATAGACAGGACTTCCGCTTACGTTAAAATGATATATTCCGTCCGGCCTGCTGCATGTAAGTCTGCATTCCTTTATTTTTTCACCTTTTAAAATCCTGGACACAGGCATATCTTCAAGTTGCAGCAAGTTGCCATATGAATCATAATATTTTGTATAACCTAATGCATCATTTACATTTTTTACAGAATCAGAATTATATAACAATTCTTTTGCACTGCTATTTAACAGAGTCTGGTTATAATTTTTATCTACTATAACTAATCCATCATGCATACTCTCAATGATTACTTCTAATCTTTCTTTTTGATGTTTAATAATTTCAGCCTGTTCCTCACTTTTTTTTCTTAATAATACTTTTTCTGTTACATTTTCTACAATTGAAACAATATATTTAACTTTGCCATTTTCTATAACAGGTACTATATGATTATCCAGATAAAAATCCTCCCAGTTTTGCGTCAACCCTTTTATTTCTTTACCGCAGAAGGATTCACCTGTATTAATAACATTCATCCATATCTCTTTACATTTGCTGCTTTCCCATAAATGTATAAAATCATTTACTTTTTTACCGATAGTGGCTTCTTTTTTATTATAAGGATCACCCAACAAATCTAAATAATACTGATTTCCTTTAAGAAGTGTTAAGTCAGGTAAACTAAAAATTCCTATACCAATTTGGTTATCTAATAAAACTCTATTAGTAACCTGGAATTTATCTTCAATACGTGAGTTTGCTTTCTCTTTAAAAAAACAAATTTTTTCATTTCCTGCCCCCGCTATCTTGCAGCCTATAGAAACATTTCTTGCCTCATAATCCTTGGTAAATACATAGCAGCTATGTTCATTTTCAATATTTTCAAGGCAAACCTGAGAATCAATTCTAAGCATATTACTTATTTCAACAAGTGATTTACCTATTAACTCATTTCTTGAATAGCCAGTCAAATCTATAAATTCATTATTAACTTTAATAATTATGCTGTTTTTACTACATAAAAATGGCTTTTCAGTTTTTCTCTTTAACATATATTTCATTCACTAGTCTCCCATTTTTAATTTCTTGTATATGGTTTCATTATATTTTATCACATCATATTTCTTTTGGAAACCTTTTCCTTTAATGTTAACATGATTTAACTTTTATATTTGGGACTAATGGCTCATTTGTTTAAAAATTAAAAGCCATGCATTTCTGCATGGCTTTTATTCATAGAATTATACCCTAGGTTTTTGTCTTGACTATTTTGGAGCTGCTTCTTGTTTTTTGTGATTTAGATCTATATTGATGTATTTTAATTAAGTGTTGATAATATAAGCACTTGTGTATGCATGGTCTTTATCCAGTGGAACACTCCTGGAAGCAATAATGTTAATACCTGTACCTGAGATATCCCTTTCAACAACATCACCAGCTTCAATAGGAGCATACACTTCCAACATCCTTATTAATCCCACAATATTCAGCAGTTCGTTTTTAGCAACAGGCCTGTCACTTCTTACCGGCAATCTTTTTATTGCTGCATTTTTAATATTTACAGTAGTAGTTATGATTCTGGAAGGATTTTTTATTTCCTGCTCTGCATACATCATTCCTTTTTCACAGCTATATCCGGAAATAATGTGCCGTTCTTCTTCAGCCTCAATAACATTAATTTCACATCCCTTAGGGCATACAGTGCAAATAATAATGCTCATACTTTCTCCCCTCCTTAAATTTCCGCTTGTTTTTAAACTTACATTAAACATTAAATGCTTAAGCCATCTTCTTCACATATTCGGAAGCACTTTTACCTGCTGCTCTGCTTTCTTCTGTAACATGGTCCACTAAACTATGGACCTTTACTATATTTCCACAGGCGAATATGCCCTCCACGCTTGTCTCCATGGAAGCATTGACCTGCAGGCCTCCGCTTTTAATATCAACATCTATGCCTGCATTTTTCGCCAGTTCACTTTCAGGGATTAATCCCGCAGATAACAGAAGTGTATCACAATCATATCTCTTCTCTGTTCCCG
Source organism: Clostridiaceae bacterium (assembly GCA_040217795.1). GTDB lineage: Bacteria > Bacillota > Clostridia > Clostridiales > Clostridiaceae > Clostridium_T. The sequence continues at coordinate 11,984 of JBEHWK010000049.1, read as the reverse complement.
GAATCGGGTGTCCCTCTTCATTCACTTCTGAAATTATAACCCCTTGTACCCTGTTACTTCCCAATACTTCTGTCACAGTATGTCTCAATAACAAAGGAATTTCAAAATCCTTAAGACACTGTACTATATTTCTGTACAAGCCTCCCGGGGAAGACATTTTCTCTACAACCGCAAGTACCTTTGCCCCTTCCAGGGTCATTCTCCTTGCCATTATCAATCCAATATCCCCTGAGCCTAAAATCACAATTTTTTTCCCCACCATGCAGCCTTCTATATTTATATATCTTTGTGCTGTTCCTGCAGTGAACACCCCTGAAGGTCTTTTGCCCGGAATACATAAAGCGCCTCTGGTTCTTTCACGACACCCGGTAGATAAAATTACTGCTCTTGCATGGATCTTTAACAGACCTTCTTTTGAGTTAGTTATGGTAATATATTTATCCTTTGAAATATCCAGAACCATTGTGTCTGTTTTATATTCGATTCCTAAATCCTTCAGCTCATCAATAAACTTTTGTGCATACTCGGGGCCAGTCAGTTCCTCATTAAAAATATGAATTCCAAATCCGCTGTGTATGCACTGATTAAGAATTCCACCCAGTTCTGAATCCCTTTCTATAACCAATATGTTATCTATACCGTTTTTCTTTGCCTCAATTGCCGCAGCCAGCCCTGCGGGCCCTCCTCCTACGACTGCAATATCATAATCCAGCATTATAACACCTGCTCTCTTTCAGTTAATATATAGGAGCCTTCAGAATCATATAAAACTTCATGCATTTCTTTTCCTAGCTCTCTGGCCAGAATTTCTACTATTCTGGGACCGCAGAATCCCCCCTGACATCTTCCTAAAGAAGCTCCTGTACGCTTTTTTACTCCCTTGACTGTAGTTGCCCCGGCATTTCGATGTATTGCATCCACTATTTCCCCTTCCGTAATGGTTTCACAACGGCAAATTACTCTGCCATATTTAGGATCCTTTTTAATCACTTGAACTTTTTCACTATCTTCCAATTCTTTAAATCTGATAACTGCTCTTCTTCTGGGATTATAATCCCCCTTTTCTGTCAGCTCCTCTTTATTTCTTTTCAATATACCTTTTAGAATTTCAATGACATCCTCCGCTATTGCAGGAGCACAGGTAAGTCCCGGTGTAGTAATCCCTGCCACATTGATAAATCCCTGAACTTCCTTTGATTCTTCTATAATAAAGTCTTCTGTATCCACTTTAGCTTTTAACCCTGTAAAGCAGCGTATCACTTCATTAAAAGGAATATTGGCACAAGTTTTAAGTGCCTTTCTTCGAATATTATCCAGCATTTCTGCTGTTGTTTCCAATGCTTCCTTATCATCGGCTGTATCCAGCCCCGGACCTATCATCAGGTTATTATGAACTGTGGGTATCATAAGCACCCCTTTTTCATTTTCTACCTTGCATTGCTGTATTACACAGTTAAACAGATTGCCTGCACTCTTATCCAAAACCAGATACTGACCTCTCTTGGGAGTGATTTCAAAGCTTGGTGCCGCTACCATGTTATTGACCTTATCTGCATAAACCCCTGCACAATTTATTACATACCTGGCTTCTACTATCTTATCTTTCATTATTACTTTAAATTTATTTTGCTTATTAATAATATTTGTGACTTCACTGTTTAGCAGTAAATTCACACCATTATCCATAGAATTTTCAACCAATGCAGTAACCATCTCAAAGGGTGAAATAATACCGCAGGTAGGGGAATACAATGCAAACCTTACTTCAGGATTCAGGTTCGGTTCTAATAACAGCACTTCTTCTCTGTTCACTATTCTTACATCCGGCACATTATTTGCCACTGCCTTTTTATACAGTTTATTGATTTTTTCCTTATCTTCCTCATTATACCCGACTACTAAAGAACCAATCCTTTTAAAGGTTACATCAAGCTCTTCACAAACCTTATCAAACATTACATTCCCCCGGGGGATAAGTTTCCCTTTCATTCTGTCAGGCTTGGAATGGTATCCGTCACAAATAATCCCGCTGTTAGCCATAGTGGCTCCATTTCCCACATCATTTTCTTTTTCAATAATAACTGCCTTTATGTCATATTTAGATAACTCTCTGGCAATGAAAGCACCCGTGATTCCTGCTCCTATAATGGCAATATCGTACATATAATTCCCCCCTTTATAATTTTCCTTCTTAATTAATCAGAAACTTTGAGAAACCTGGAACTATTGCATTTTAACAGAACTCAGGCAAACAAAAGATTTCTCTGTCCAGCGCCTGAACCGGCAATTATAACAGGATTTAACATCCTCTTCTATAATCTCATCCTCAACATCATATTTAAAAAAGGAACACTTTGAAGCCTGCTCTATAGTTTCCTCCCAATTTTTTTTACCGCCTGAAAATTCTATCTGCTTCCTGTCATTTACAAACCACATTATGATTCATCTCCTCACGCTCCAATAATTGCTGCTTGGAACAGCTCTTCCATATTGGTCTGTGATTTTCGGCTTCTGTCCTGTAAACCAGAACAACTGCTTGTCCATCTATCAGCATGGTTTTTACTAACTTACCCAGATGTATCTCCTCACTGTCATCCAGATAACCTCCTTTTATACTTCTGACCTTATCAATATTTTTATATGAACAAAGCTCCGAAACCGTAATGATGTTATTTGTGGTCTTAATTTTATGAGCACCTTTAAACCAGCCATCATTGCCGCTTAATCTAAGCCCTGCCCCTGCAAGAGCACCAATGACACCCTGCCCGGTTCCCCCATGCTCCGAAAGATGTATATTCAGCTCTTTTGCCAGATCATAGGCATCTTTTTTTGTTAGAATTTTTCTTTTTGCCTTATAACCAAAATCAATAAGTTTATTGCTGCCCCCATGCTCCAGATTATCAAGTGCCACTACACACAAACCAGGATCTGCTTTGGGCTCGCTTTCATGCTGCAAAAAATCCTCAGCATAATTTATTATGTTTCGCAGATGGTGCTCCTTAATTTCTGCTCTGAAGCACATGGAACTGTTATGAGAAGTATAGGGGATGTCTCTATGAAGCAGAAGTTGATGTCTTGTAACCTCGGAGCTTCTGCCCCACCCATTTTTTTCTATAGCATCTGCTATAATTTCCGCCAGTTCCCCGGTACCTCTGCTTTCCAGGCTGTCTGTATCGTCAATACATAAAAGAATATCCATACTGATTCCTCCTTAAATAAAAATATTATGTGAAGTTTCTATAAAACAAAGCAAATTATCAGATTAACTGACATGATTCCCATAGTAATAAAATCTGTTCTTTTATAATAAAGTTCTTTACTGTCTATAAAGCTTGATTGGCTGTGATAGCATCTGCTCTCCATTGCAGCAGCCAGCTCATTGGTTCTTTGAATTGCCGTTACAAGAACCGGAATAAGAACAGCCAGTATACTTTTCATTCTGACGAAAAAGTTTCCTGATTCAAGCCTTGCACCTCTGGCCCATTGGGCACATTTTATATTTTCAGCTTCCTGAATAATCGTCGGGATAAACCTTAATGATATACTGATCATCATAGACAACTGGTTCACCGGTATATTCAGTTTAGCCAAAGGTGAAAGCAGCGACTCCATTGCAGAAGCTAAACTTATTGGTGATGTTGTCATGGTGAGTATTGTGGAACACAAGTACAGGATTATCATTCTGGCTGCCGTTAATATTCCCTGGTTTACTCCCTGCTTTGTAAAAATTATTGTCCCGATACGAAGTATTTCTTCCCCTTGGGTCAGAATTGACTGAAAGAGAAAAGTTAACAGCAAAATCACCAGCAGCGACTTTATACGGACTATAAACTTAAAAATTTTTATATTTGAAAATGATATGGAGAGTACCAATATAAAAATATGAATGATAATAATTACCCAATTTGAGCTGAGAAGCGTTGAAGTTAGTATGAATAAGCAGTAAATAAGCTTAGTTCGCGGATCCAGGTTATGAATAACAGAATCTCCTTTTACATACTGTCCCAGCTTATGCCCTTTCATAACCGTTTCCCCTTAATAACAAATTATGCAGTTCCGCTTCAGCTTCCTTCAGGGTAATAATTTCAGTGTTAATATTTTCATAACCTTCTGACAACCTGTGCATCAATTGAATATAATCAGGAAACATCTTAAGGAATGTACCCCGCACCTCCTTGCAGGCAAGTACATCACGGGTTCTGCCAAAGGAAATAAGCTTACCCTTCTTCAGAACAGCCATGTGGCTGCATACTGAAATCAGTTCGCTTAAATTATGGGATACCATAACCACAGTAGTGCAGGCTTCTGCTTTAATTTTTCTTATGACTTCCATAACTTTTTCCCGACCCGGTAAGTCCAATCCTGCTGTTGCTTCATCCAGTACAAGTATCTCAGGCTTCATTGCCAGTATGCATGCAATAGCTACACGCCTGCGTATTCCTCCGCTTAAACAGAGTGGAGAAGCATTTTCAATTGATTTCTTCTCCAATCCCACCATTTTCAATGATTCGTTAATGATCTGAGGAAATTCCTCTTTAGGAACTCCCAGGTTTTTCAGTCCATAAGCTATCTCATTATATACTGTATCTTCAAACAGCATCTGTTCAGGAAACTGAAACACCACGCCAACCTTTTTCCATAATTCATTTCTGTGTTTTTTATCCCCGGTATCATATCCTGATATTTTTACACTTCCTTCTGCAGGCTGCAGCATTCCGTTAAAATGTTTAATAAGTGTAGATTTTCCGGAACCATTCTCTCCGACAATTCCAAACACAGCCCCCTTTTCAATCTTAAAGGATATATTATCTAAAGCTTTATACTCAAATTGAGTTCCATGATCATAATCAAAGGTCAGGTTTTCTACTTTAATGCACTCCATAAAAACTCCTCCACTTGATTAAAGGTGACAATATCTTCATCGATTTTATGACCTCTTTCTCTTAACCCATTAAGGAGTTGAACCAGTCCTGGCACACCGACACCTGATTCTTTTAACTCCTGGCATCTTATGAGTGCCTTCCAGGGTTTTTCATCGATGCATATCTTCCCTTTATTCAAAACAATCAATCGATCAGCCTCAACCAGATCTTCCATGAAATGAGAGACAAGCACAATTGTTATATTAAGTGACTTGTTCAAAAACTTCAGAATTGAAATAAGTTCATTTCTGCTTGCGTTATCAAGCATGGAAGTGGGTTCATCCAGTACCAGGTATGAAGACTTCATTGCCAGAGCCGATGCAATAGCCACTTTTTGTTTTTGTCCTCCGGAAAGCAAATGAGGTGAATCATATCTGAATTCTTCTATGTCCAGGACATTCAGTGCCCAGTCTGTCCTTTCTTTAACTTCACTTTTGGGAATTCCAAGATTTAATGGCCCAAAAGCAATGTCCTCTTCAACTACCGGACTTACTATCTGGTTGTCAGGGTTCTGAAACATCATACCAACCTGGGTTCTGATATTTTTTATATTTAAGTAATCTGATGTAGACATTCCATTAATTTTCACTTCACCCTCAGATGGGAGGATCAAACCATTTATCATCCGGACCAGAGTGGACTTTCCTGAACCATTTGAACCCGTTATTCCAACAAACTCCCCTTTACTGATATTCAACGTAACATTGTCTAAGGCTCTGCTCTCCGGTGAATTTCCAGTTCTGAACACCTTTGACACATTTAAAAAACTTATGCCTTCCCCCTTCATTTTTTCACCTTCCTTCCATATGATTTGAGGAATATAATCTTTTCAGGATTATACTCCTCAAATTTACTTGATACTAATGCTGCTGGCTTTAAATTAAACTGTTGACTTTTTATTTCTGAATATAAAGATACCTCTAATAATTATCAATACCAAAACTCCTGCCAGCATAAACCAGTTTGTAACAGTGATGGTTCCAAAAAAGTTCTTTGTTTGTTTATCAGTATCTGAAACTTTATTGGTATTATCACTCTTTATGGAACCAGCAATGTTATCTTTATTTGTCTGTTCTGTGCTGCCTGCCGAATTGACTGCACTTGCGCTTTCTTTTGATACTATTCCTGAGCCGGTGCTGGTTCTTTCAATTGCGTTACCAACACTTTCAGCACTTGTACTTGTACTTGTACTTAATGAAGTACTTGAAGTATCATTTGATATAGCAGCAGTATTTGATGTACTACCTTCAATAGCTTCTGGTACGGCTGTTTCAGGAACATATGATTTTTCTGCAAGTGTAACCAGGTTGTATCTGTCAGAGGCATCTGAAATGACAATCCTGTTGTCTGTACTTCCTTCAACCCCATTAATAGTGTTTGCCTTAAACAGGCTGTCTGCTGCCTGACCGGCTGTTGTGCTGTCCACTTTAACTCCATTGACAGTACAGTATGCTGTAAAGCTGCTGTCAGGTTTTTGTTCTAAAAAGCTGAAGTTTTTCTCTCCAGTCCAAACCAGTATACTATTGTCACAATCTTTTACAGTATTGCCCTTCAAATCAGCTGAACCCAGTTCCTTTACCAATACTGCTGCTGAAGGTGAAGCATCCGGTATACCCTTATACAAATAACAGTAATTTCCACCAGCATCTTTGGTAAATCTTTCGAAACTGTCATTACCGCTGTTCCATCCTGTGCTGACATTTCCTTTGTAATTCCTGAAGGTACTGTTATCTATTGATACTTTTCCAAAAGCATCTACAACAGCATAACCAGGTTTCCCCTCTCCATCAAAGGTACAATTGCTTATTTTTACAGGTATAGGTTCATACTTAAAAGATGTGTGATAATTAGCATCATTATAAGTATAGCTATACAGACTGTTAAATACCCCTATTGCAGCTGTCACAAAGCTTGAAAATTCACATTTATCGGCAGTAAAACTATTTTCTGCTTCTTTCCCGTCATCAGTAACTGCATTTTCACTTACTGATCCCAGAACAACACCGTACTGGCAATTTTCAGCATTGATTACCTTCACATTTTCGAATACTTTTTTACATGGGTAAGAATCTGACATGAGAATGGTGCCGTTCTTATGATTCATATCAATAACTGCATTTTTAAGGGTAAAGGAACCTCCGTTTTGAGTAATCCTGAATAATGCCCCATCAAAGTCAGCTTTGATTGTTTTTCCGTGACCATCAATTACTATATCCTGCGGAGCTCCAAGTTTGCTCCAGTCATTTACTAAAGATTTTGGCTCTCTGTTTATATCAACCGTATGCTTAAGTAAAATAGTTTTTGCAATGGAATCATCAAAATTTACAGCTTTGTTAATTTCTTTTACAGGGTCATTCACATAGGTATCATCTGCATTGCCGTCATCATCAAAATCAGGCACTAACTCACTGTATTCTGTTGCAATAATAACCTGTCCATCCACTATATTCCATTTCACATTAACCGGTACGGTAACTGTTCCTGTGGCTGTTACCGGTGAAGATTCATTGGCGTTATAAATTGTATAAGTTATTTTCCCCGTTAAGGTAACTTTAGCCTCTGCAGGGTTTCCATTTTCATCTACAGGAAGATTAACTTCATTATATCCATTCTTAGCTACTTTAATAATATCTGGTCTATCGCTTGTCCATTCAATGCTGTTAGCACCAAAACTTATAATTCCGCTAACAGGAAGATCTATTTTCTGTGTTACAGAGTCCTGTTTGTCACCAGGTGCAAAAACAATATGCGGCTGATAGAATAAGTTGCTCTGCGGCTGCTGCAGGTTTGCATAAATCCAGTCCTGAGTTTCCTTAACCAAGGTTTCAGCACTATCAAGGGTTGCAGAAATCTTCCATGCATCTACAGTATTATCGGATTTATTACCCAGCATATCTGTTGCAGATGAAACAATATAATCATAATTTGTTCCATGCTTTAAATCATTGTCTGTCCACATAATCCAGTTACCATGTCTGAAATCTCTTAAACCTGGATACTCTTCGCTGGATAAGGTGATATATTTTACGTCACTGCTGTCATTACGGTTCATTCTTTTTATAGTCAATTCCTTTATACCGCTTGCATCTGCTGCTTCAACCTGAAAAGTAATTGAATTATCTGTTCTTGTATAAGGGGAAATCAAATAAGGATTTGGCGTATACCTGTCATATTTAATTGCCAGAATTATATCCTTTCCTTTTGAATCAAAACCTGAAATATCTACAGTAGCTGTATTTTTTTCACTATCTATCGTAGTATCCAGGTAGTTCCAATACTGCCAGGTTTCTTCAGGATTATCGAAATCTGCTTCACTAAGCATATAAATACCAATCTTACTGCTATCCATTAAATCACTTTCAGATACATTTAAATAATCCGGAGCCTTGGCAGGCAAACTAAAAGGAATTGTTATCTTTATATGGTTACTGCTTTCATCTCCTGAACCATTCAGATTAAATCCATAAATTCCTCCGGCAGGGTATAATACAATATCATCATCCCCCACAAACCCCATGTTTGGTTTCACGGTAGATAACTTTTCTCCTGCCGCATTACGTACAGCCACTGTGTTTGTTTCATTTTCTCCAGGTGTATTCAGGTTCACTGAAGTCACCTTTATACCTTCTGTAAAAGTTGTATCATTTCCCTGGATTAATGGACTAACCATGCCTAAATCATAAACAAAAGATCTTTCTGCAGCTTCACTTGCTGAACTAGGCGGGATGGCTTTATATCTTACCTGAATCATACTCTGTCCTTGTGCCAGACTAAGACCAGTTATATCCACCACAGCCTTTGTATCTGACACAGTCAGGTCCTTCCACCCATCATAATTCTGACCATCTGCCGCTATCTGGTATTCCATGTTTAAAGCATTATTAGGAAGTCCCTCAAGAGTCAATTTTGCGTCCTTAAGAACAGCATCAGAAAAGCTTGGTGCGCCGGATGAAGCATATAAAACAGCTATAGGATCACTGGTTGTGGTTGGAACACTGTTATCCCCTTTATCATAGCCAACCATAACTTTGCTGTCTGTTGTAAGAGTTATATTTGAAACCTCTATATTTGCCGTATCACCTGTATATGAGAAAGGCTTCCAGCTGCCGTTATCAAACTGTCCGTCTGCTGCCAGATTATATTCCAGGTTACAATTCTGAGGCAATCCTTCCAGACGGAGGTTACTTCCCCTTAATTCAGCCTTAGTCAATGCAGGCTTTGGTAATCCGACAGTTTTAAATGGGATAACCACATCATTCTGAATTCCTCCCATACATGTTCCTGTCTTATTTACCTTTGTAAAATACTGTTTTACCACCAGTTCATAGTTTGTGTCATATTCCAAAGGTTTTGTCAGACTTACATTCACTGTAGTGTCGCTTGCGTTATAACCTTGTGTGGTACTGTCATTTGTTACTGTTATTCCTTGTACCTCTTCGCCGTTGGTTTTACGAATCACCACCATGTCACTGTTTAATTTGGAAGTACTTAGTGCACCTGTTTCAGGGTCCCAGCTGCCCGCATTAAGAAACACCTTGGAAGTGTTGGTTAATTTAAAGGTACTGTTAACCGGGACATTGGTATCCACTGGTGCAGTTCCAAAGTATCCTGAGGTACCGCTTATAGGACTTCCGTTATTAATTTGTACACTGCTGAAATAAAACGTACCACCAATGGGCATAGCTGTCACGGCGTATGCAGCATTCATAAAAGCATCACTAATTATTGAAAAAAACATAACCATAGCCATAGTAAAGGTTAAAGCTGTCTTTGCCGTTCGGCTTGCTCTGAAATCTAATAATATATTATCCATTATGGACACCCCCTTTGTTAAATATGTCTTTCTTTCACATTACAAGTTATCTTAAAATCTTCTATTAATTTGTAGTTTGAGATATATAGCGTGAAAATCCCCCTTCTTCGTATGCGGCGTTAGTTGGAACAACGCGGAAATAATAAGTTGTACCTGAGCTAAGACCTGTAACTGTACAAGTGTTTGTTGTACCACTCTCATTGACAGTATCAGCAGCCTTCACAAAATTAAAGTACGGATCTGAAGAATAGTAAACATAATAATGAGAAGGAGCCGGGCCGGTATAATCTGTAGCAACATCCCCCCATGAAAGACTCACACTGCTTGATGTGTATCCTGTTACAGCTGGTGTGATATTGCCAAGACCAGCTGCCGTATCTGATCCTGTCCCGAATGGAGTTAAAGTCACTGCGGAACTATAAAGGATACTGCCGCCATTAGCACCTTTTAAAGCTGGCACAACTAATCTGTAATAATAATTTTCGCTTAAAAGATTATATGCAACTGAAGCTTGTCCACCAAGAGTCTCTGGAATAAATAAATATGTATGAGCGTCATTGATTTGTGCCGGATAACATTCCGCTCCTGATGTTTCATAACTGTCCAGGGTTGTATCAACCACAACATCACCATAGGTTCCATTTAAAGAAGATGATTTCTGAAGCTTCATATCTGAAATATTATAATTGCCATAGGAAGTATCTATAGGAATATCAGAAATAACAGCCAGGTTTGCAGATAACCCTGCACTGTTCCATGATGGAATTACAGTCAATTGAGGTGTTCCGCTGTAGGTCCCGTCTGTATTTGGTGTTTTGAAAAAGAACTCAACATCCTTATGTAACAGGTAATTCCCTACAGTTAAATGATACCAGTTACCCATTTGGATAGTACTGCTCACTTTTACTTTATATCTTGTGTTCGGAGCCAGGTTACTTCCAGTTGTTATGGTAACTGTAGTACCTCCAGGTGCATTGGCATTTGTCCATCCACATCCACCTGATGATGCAGTGCCGCTGATACTGACAGGAGTACCGCTTTCAGTTTCAATCTTATATTGCCCCTGATTCACATAAATGCCTTTATCAAAAAATACTTTTATTGTGTTCTGATTAACATATTCATAACCAAATACATTGACAGCCTTAACATAAGCAGCCACATTATGGGCATATGCTGCAGATGAGATAACACCTATCATCAGAGTCAGGGTAAGAACAATTGTTAAGAGAAACTTTGATCTTTTTAAATTTACAAATACCTTCATATTTTTACCTCCCTATTATGAAATTTTAATAATACTCTTCAGGATATTCCTTAAAAATAAAACCTGAATTTTTACTTATGTACACTAAAATTCCCTGTAACCACCTCCTGATTTGTGTCAACTTTTTTGATTACTCCCAATTGATTAATCTTGGTTTTAATCGCTTTATAATAATACTCGCTGCTGCTCCGCCTATTGCACCATACAGCACATGAGAGACTGCAACATATCCAAGTCCCAGAGTAAGGAACAGAAGCGGAATATTAATAACAATTCCTATTGCAATACTTGCAGCCAGTTTTGATAAGCTTGCCAAAGCTCCGCATATAACTCCCACAATTATTGACTCAAGCCTGAACATGAATATAAGAGCAAGAAAATCAATGAGCAACCCTGGAATAAAAAATTTAAAAAAAACAAAAATACCTTCCTTGCCCAGACCAAATATAACTGCAAGTATGCCTGAAACAATCCCCATTATTATTCCTGATCCAAAGTTTTTAACCAGCCCCTTTCCCACTAAGAGGATACCCATCCACCAGATGCTTGTATGTCCAGGCATTCGCAGAGGTAACTGCAATATATTATTTGTTACTGCATCAAGTGCTCCGAACATTGAAGCTCTTAATATATCAGCCAGTTTCATTTTGAACATATACGTTTCATTGAATGAGCGCTTCTTTGGGTCTGATTGTGATGTATTACTCAATTTAACCACCCTTCCTTTCATGCCTCAGTTTTTAATACTTATTTCAGTAATTTCCTTAACAATGGAGTCCGAAGTGTTACCTTCTCTGCATAAATTCATAGTTCCATTTCCAGCTAAAAATATTTCCAGGTCATCCTTTATATCCTTTTTATTTAAAATGACTGAATCATTCTGACCTTTAACCTCAATCTGCTGAAATCTTCCTGCACCTGCTGCATTCAACGTCAGAAGCAATGATGGTCCTGAGTACATTTCATCCTGCTGATGATTCTG
>JBEHWK010000048.1:0-22312 GCA_040217795.1 Clostridiaceae bacterium | reverse complement strand
TAAAAATAGATTTGCAAATAAAAAGAATATAGTAATAGGTGTATCCTTATTTACCCAGAGGGAAAATAGATGGATCAGGGATAAGGAAGGTATGGAAGCTCGTGCTAAGGAAAAAGGAGTTACATTAAAGATAGAAAATGCTGAATTTGATACAGCTAAGCAGGCTTCACAAGTGGAAAAGCTGATATCGCAGGGTATAGATGTATTGATTATAGCACCTATCGATCTGGTAAATTCTGCAAGTCTTGTTGAAAAGGCCCATAAAGCAGGAATTAAGGTAATATCTTACGAAGATATGATAAAAAATACTGACCTGGAATTATATATGACTTACAACAGGAAAAGGGTTGGACAAATTCAGGGACTGTACCTTATAACGAAAGTTCCCAAAGGGAATTATATTATTATGGCCGGGGATACTGGTATTGATTTTAAGGAAGGTGCAATGGAATATATACAACCCAGGGTCAGCATAGGAAATATAAAGATAGTTACAGATAAAGTTATTAAAGATTGGGATCCGAACATCGCTTATAATATAGTGAAGGATTCTTTGATTGCCAATAAAAATAATGTAAATGCTGTATTGGCACCCAATGATGCCACAGCTGGTGCTGCAATTCAGGCATTACAGGAACAAGGTCTGGCTGGCAAGGTGGCAGTAACAGGTCAAGATGCAGATTTGGCAGCTATCAGAAGAATTCTTCAGGGAACACAGTCAATGACAGTATTAAAGGATACCAGAGAGTTAGGAAAGAGGGCTGTGGATGCTGCAATAAATCTGGCTGAGGGAGGGCCTGTAGATACAAACAGCAAGATAAATAATGGTAAAATGGATGTACCTTCAATCCTTCTTGAACCGGTGCTTGTAGATAAGAGTAACATAGACAGTGTTATTATGGGCAGCGGATTTTATAAGAAAGAAGATGTTTACGGGAGAAAAAATAATACATTACAAGGTTAAGTAACTATTGTTGAGGGATTAGTACAATCTGAATATTGTGAAAGGGAGTTGCTTTGGCGGGCAGCTCCTTTTTGCAGGCTGACCTGAACAATTCTGTGCCGTGTATTTCAATTAATGTTATAATTATCATATGACGGCTTTATTAAATTAAATTTGTGAGGGAAAAAAATGAATGCAATTAATATAGAGAATTTAAGCAAATCCTACGATGGGCACACTAATGCGTTGAATAATATAAGTCTGAGCATACCCAGGGGTGAGATATTTGGCTTTCTAGGCCCTAATGGTTCAGGAAAAACTACTGCTGTCAGAGTTCTCAATGGAATTCTTTCAGTAACCTCAGGACGTGCTGAAATCTTAGGAAAACCTGTGAAGGAAAATAACCTTGATCTTCACAGGCTCTGTGGAGTTATGACCGAAAGTGCCTCCTGTTATGAAAATCTTACTGCTGAGCAAAATCTGATATTCTTCGGAAGGATGCATGGAATGGAAGAAAAACTGCTGAAGGAAAGAGCTGATTCCATTCTGAAAAAGCTTGAGCTATATGATTCAAAGGATAAGAAGGTAAAAGCCTTCAGTACAGGAATGAGAAAGAGAATTTCCCTGGCAATATCGCTTATTCACAGCCCACAGGTTTTGTTTCTTGACGAGCCTACTTCAGGACTGGATCCGGAAAATGCACTTAATGTCACAAGACTTATCAAAGAACTTGCAGAAGAAAACGAAGTTACAATTTTTCTTTGTACCCATCAATTAAAATATGCGGAAGATATCTGCACGCTGTATGGGTTCATAAATAAAGGAAATGTTCTTGGCTTCGGCACATTTGATGAACTTGCTTCAAGGAAAAATGCGGCTCTTCAATTAAAAATAAGAGGAAAGAATATTAATGAAAAGCTGGGTCTTCTTCATGAGGGTAATAATATATACAGCAAGCCTATTTCAGGGGATGAAGAAGTAACTCCTGTTATTCAGAGCATACTGACAGACGGTGGAGAAATTTATGAGGTAATACAGCAAAAATGGTCACTGGAACAGCTATACTTTAAGTATATAAAGGGCGAAACACATTATGAAATGCTATAAGACTGGAGGGGTTAATATGAATAGAAGTGAAAAAGCATTGATCTATAAAGATTTAAATGAAATAACAAGCTCCAAGCAGGTTATTCTCCCAATGTTAATTGTACCTGTCGTTTTGACTGTTTTAGTACCTGCAGTATTTCTTATTGCTATTAACTATATGGGAAATGATTCAAGTATGATAAGGGATCTTGGTCCTCTTCTGAAAAAGCTGCCTTCTGAGTACATGGCATACAGTCCTGCACAATTTGTAATAAAAGTTATTATAAACTTTATGTTTCCATCATACTTCCTTATAATTCCCATAATGTGTTCAGGAATTATAGGAGCCTGTAGTTTTGTAGGGGAAAGGGAACATAAAACAATGGAAACACTGCTGTACACACCCATATCCATGGAACAGCTGCTAAGGGCAAAAATTTTAGGTGTGTTCATACCGTCCTATATTATAACCCTGATTTCTTTTATAGCTTTTGGTATTGTGATAAATGCAGGTGGCTTTATCCACTTTGCGAAACTTATTTTCCCCGATATAAAATGGCTTATTATAATACTTTGGATTTCACCAGCAATTAATCTGCTTTCATTAATTTTTACTGTGATGATATCAGCAAAGTCAAAAACTTTTCAGGAGGCCCAACAGGTAAGCGGTCTTCTGGTAATTCCGCTTATTCTCGTATTAGTAGGGCAGATGACAGGGGTACTTATGTTCAGTAACCTTGTCATGTTTATCGCAGGTGCTGTTATGCTGATGCTTGATTATATACTGATAAAGAGGATTTCCTCTAAATTTATTCCTGAGAAACTGATTTAAATATTGTCTTCTATTGATAAAAATAGTGCCGGAAAACTAATTAATCAGTTTTCCGGCATTCTCATTCAGCATCTGACAAAAGTATATTGAACTGCCACGTCACCAGTACAGCATGTCAGGGTAAACCCTGAAGAATAAAGCGTACTGATTGTGATACCTGCACTATTTACATCAATAAGAGCATCAAGAGAAGTATCACTGGTTGAATAAGATTGAATTTTTATATAAGGTGAGCAGACTGTGTTTGTTACTATAACTACAACATCACATTTCATGATATATCTCCCCTTCGTTTAGAACAATGAATACTGGTGAAAGTATAACTAAGCAGTTTAAGTTTTATTATAAACCTGTCCATGTTTAGTTGCCTCTTCTGCATCTGCTAAACCGTTTCCCTGGATGTTTGGGGCATTTAGATTGTTGAGAGGTCTTGCAGTGTTTTTCAATATATCTTTTACTGCATCTGGTGTAAGAGTGCTGTCAGTTTCAAGTATCAGAGCTGCCATACCAGCACATATAGGAGTAGCCATTGAGGTGCCGGACAGAGATATATATCGTTTACCGACTCTGGCACTTTTGTTTTGTTTGTCTATGGTGGAGTAGGGAGAGCGTAATGAGATAATATTTGTACCTGGACAAACTATATCAGGCTTGGGAAGGTTGTCTATAGTTGGGCCGCGACTGGAGAAACCTGCAATTTCATAATCATTGAAGTTTAGTGAGTTTTTATCATCAATAGCTCCCACTGTAATGATGCGGGGGTTGATTCCAGGTGAAGAAATTGTTCCGGACTCAGGGCCTTCATTGCCTGCAGCAGCACAAACAGTTATACCACTGGTCCAGGCTAATCCCACAACTTCACATACTGGATCATCTTTATAGCTTTGAACTGCAGTACTTCCAAGGGAAATACTTATTACTTTAATGCCATAGAGATCCTTGTTATTTATACACCATTGAATACCTGCGATAACTGTTGATAGATAACCGGAACCAGATTTGTTTAAAACTTTTACTCCTATGATGTCAGCACCTGGTGCGGTACCTTTATAAAGAGCTCCATCAGAGGCCATATCTCCTGCAACATGGGTACCATGTCCGTTATCATCATAGGGGGCAGTTTTTTTACCGACAAAGTCTTTAAAAGCAATAATTCTTCCTGAAAGATCAGGGTGAGGATAAACTCCGGTATCAATAACAGCAATGCCTATACCTTTACCGGTTGTTTTATTGGTATTCCAGGCGCCAGGAGCCTTAACTGCAGGAGCTGCCACATCTAAAACTGTTTTTACTGTGCCGTCATACCAAACCATTTTAACCATATTATCTGTGATGAGCTTTTCTAACTTTTTTGCATTAACTTTTGTAGAAAAAGCGTTAATTGAATGGAGTTCCCGATGAATTTTACATCCTGAAGACTTGGATAGACTGTTTATAGTGAAACTTATTTCTCTGGAAGGGTGCATCTGAACTATTACCGGAACTTTACGGAAATGCTGGCGTATTCTTTTAAAATACCTTTGCAGAAAGTGTGGAACAAATCTGAACGGTTTATACCAATCTAATGCTTGTTTTTTTAAGCTTGGGCAAAATTTATATACATTGGAGCGAATCCAGCTTTCTTCTTGAAATATCACAAAAGACACCTCCTTGTATCCTAGTTCATATTATTCGGAGTGTGTCTAAAAGTGACTAGATGAGATGAAGTCTGTCAATTATTCTGTAAGGAGAGGTACAATAACTCGTGCAGATAAAGGTAATTTCACTATTAGTGCAGAGGGGTTCATTAATTTGTTTGACAACTTACTGGAAAAGTCTCATAAATCAGCATTGGCTGAAGATCTTTCTGAATTAAACTGTGAGGCGTATTCTGCCGCATCAAAAATCAGAGATTTTAAATTAACCATACTATCCAAACAACTTGAAGAAAAGATATCCATAAATCTTCCTCCAACCTTCATAAACCATATGATAAACGAACTGGATGAGTACATCATGATTCTCAATACATTGATAATGGGGAATGCTCCTTCTGCCAGAGATATTCATCTTCACTTGCTTTGGCTTTCTGATGGAGCAGGTCATGCTTCAACTATAGCCAGTAATTTAGATGTCACCCAGAAGGAATTGATAAAGAAGAGTAAGGAATATTCTAAAGTATTTACGGACTTGTATTTAAGGTCAATAGAGTACAATGGATACACAAGAACCGCTATTTTAGAAAAAAAGGTTCTGGGTACTCTTTCACCGTTAGTAACAGATCATATGTTTAGAGAAGAGTGCTATTATCTTACAAAGCTTTCCATGGTTTCAGACACAAATGATCCCGGGTGCAATCCTGCAAAACCCAGAATCGAAACATGAATGCTGGCCAAAGCATCCTTATATATATAATAAAAAGGCAGATAAGGCATTTCTGCTTAATCTGCTTAAAAAGTAACAGGGTTGAATTTTGTTCAGCACTACCTATCTTGAAATGACTGTGATTGCCTATCAGCTGCATACACCTGAACATGGGGGGTAAATATAATTAGCTATGATACGAACTCTTAAATCGGAAAGTTCAACTTCTTCAGGAATCACAAACACTATATCACGTGTAATTCTACAAGGTTTATCGCTTGCACACCTTGTGACAAAACCTTTAAAAGCAAGTATTCTGCTGCCTTCACATACGATGACTGCTACAGCGACTTGTTTTCCTGGGCATACATTTTCCACTGTTGCTGTTACTGTTAATAATTTGACGCCAAAGTTTGCAACATTTGCTGTTGCTTCTACAGAACTGCATAATTCACATAAATCATTGCTGCGACTTTTACTCATTTAATTTAACTCCTTTTTATATATAAATTTAGAACAGGACAAATAATGATTTTATATACACACATATCATTAAAAATATTTCCAGTACACTGTTTATAAGCTGATATATGTTCGCCTTAATCAGATTAATATCCTAAAATGCCTCTGTTGAAAATTTACAAGGAGTTCATTATTGAGTTTAAATAGTTAAAGTTTAGTTTATACTTTAATATATTCTCCAGGAAATATATATGTGAATAAAAAAAACTTTTAAAAGTTGAGAATAACGACTGTCTGATAATGAGGAAAAACAGCACGCAAGTACAAATTAATAAAGCAAAAGCACTTAACTGGAAAAATTCAATTCCTTAAGTGCTTTTTATTTTTGAAAAAGATGTGTTTTAATCCTGGCCTTATGGGTTATGACTGGAGTGATTTGTGGAAAAATTGTCCTATATGTGGTAAAATTGGGATTGTATATAAATTTATGATGTAATATTCAGAAGGGGGATTTTTATCTTGGGGAGAGTTATAAAGAGGCTTGTAAGCTTTATAAAAGGAAATCTAATAGAATTAATATTTATCTTTATTTTAGCTGTGGTATTAATAAATACATTGATTATGGAACCTATAGTAGGGAAAAGTAATAACGGAGATTTTGGAAGACTGCTGCTTTATGGAGGGCTTGGTGATTTGGGGCAGGGTTACGAAGAAGTCTATGATGGATTTGTGCATAAGGCTTATGTGTTCAAACCTTTCGGGTTATTGATTTTATTTGCAGCCAATTGGATTTCCGGCACTATCATATTAAAAATCGGAATTATACTAAGTTTAGTTTGCAATTTCTTTTTCTCTGATATCAGCAGCATGGTCTGCTTTAATTCACTTTTGGGGGAGGGGGGAACCTTATTTTCTTCTTCCATGAATATTAGCGCATTTCTTTTTTCTGATAAAGGGATATTTGATATCCGTTATCAGACGATAATCTATTGTATAATATTCGCTGCAGGCATTTATCTTATATTAAAAAATATTCATTCCTCAAATTTTGTAAAAGGTATATGCGGAGTTTTTGTATTGATATTTTTTACTGATATTAATTATATAGCTTACTTTAACTCATTTTATGGTGAGGCGGGGACAATAGTATTTTTCTTTCTTACCATTGGTACATTCCTGAATCTGATAAAAAAACCTGAGCCGCGTAAGGGTGATTTTATATTTTTCTTCATTGCATCCGTAGGTTTTCTGACTTCTAAGAGCCAGCAGATTCCATTGCTTTTGTTTGCTTTGATAATTTACTATGCATTATATAAATACTATGGGAAATATAAAAAGCTTATTGGTATAAGTTCCATATGCGTAGTGATACTGTGTGCTGGTGCGTATTTTTCTATAGATAATTATACAAACAAGAACAATATATTTCAGGCTGTGTTTAATGGTGTGCTTAATAACTCAAAGGATCCTGGCAAGGATCTTCAGGAGCTTGGTTTGGATGTTAAATATGCACCTTTAGCAGGGCATGGATTTTATGATAAAGGTATGGCATTTGATGTTTTAGGGGAGGACATGCTCACGAATTTTTATCCTAAGGCATCAAGGGGTAAGGTAATAGCCTTTTACATAAGGCATCCAGAGAGGCTTTGGGAACAGATTGACGCTTCTGCCAAATGCGCATATAGCTTCAGCCCTCTAAACGCATCTAATTTTGAAAAAGACAAATTTATTGCTGATAAACCTGTAAATCAGCTTAGAGTAACTCTTATAGAAAAGTATAAGGAATTGCATAGAAATCCATTTGTTTTTATCAGTTTCTCCACACTTTTTCTTATTGTTATAATATACTGCTTTATACGCTTTAAGGAAAGAACTGTCAGGCTTCTCATGACCATGCAGCTTTTTATATTGGCGGCAGGAGCTTCCCAACTGATATTACCTGTGCTGGGATCAGGACAATCAGATTTCGGAAAACATTTATTTTTATTAAACCTTTCTTACGACATAATGATCGGTATATCAGTTACTTTATTGGCTAACTTTATATTGAAACTTACAAAATTTGTTTTCACGTCAAAATGCAGGCCCTGAAGAACTTGATTCTAGGTGAATAAGTAAAATATTAGTATATAATGCATTTTGAATATAGTAAAATATAATCAGAAAATGCAATGAAAACAAAAAATAGCAAAGGAGAACTTCCATATGGGTAAAGTAGATTATTACAGGGCAGTTCTAAAAAAGTCAGATGATTGGGATCAATACCTTCTGGATGAATCCTGTCTGCCGGGAGCAAGGGCAAATCTAGAACTTGCTGAGGCTGTGGCACAAGAGGGTGACATTGACACATTCAGGCGTTACCTGACTTACCATGAGGAAAAAGCGCCATATGGTTCTGCACTGGAGTTCCTTCCGGTTTGTGGTGTTATAGGATTGGGCAGACTGGTGGCTGAGGGCCGGTCAGAACTTCTGGAAGATTTGCGTTTGCATGCCTCTGACCACAGGTGGAGGGTCAGGGAAGGTGTTGCTATAGCATTGCAGAAATTTGGCGATAAGAATATGTCTGGACTTCTGGATGCAATAGGTAAGTGGAGTCATGGAAATCTTCTTGAAAGGAGGGCAGTTGTTGCTGCAATATGCGAACCCAGATTGTTGAAGAATCCGGATAATGCCTGGAGGGTTCTGACTATTCTGGATCATATCACTGATGGTCTAGTATCTGAGGTTAATCGGAAAAACGAGGATTTTTAGGTTCTCAAAAAGGCATTAGCTTACTGCTGGAGTGTGGCAGTGGCTGCTGATCCTGATTCAGGAAAGAAACTCATGGAGAAATGGTTTTTTAGTAATGATCCGGATATCCGATGGATTATGAGGGAGAATTTGAAGAAAAACCGTCTGCATAAACTTGATCCTGCCTGGTATAAACAATGGGAAAATGAAATGGGGAGCAAAGTCAATAGAACCAAAATAGGGAAGAAAAAAAGTAGCTGAAGCAAAATAATTTCAAAAATTATTTGCAACAGCTCTTTAACTATTGCAAGTGTTCTAAATCAATGTTTCCGCATTTTTCTCCTGCAAGCTTGATAAATTCTTTTAATGCCTGAGAAATGTAACGATTTTTCTGATATCCGATAGCTAATGTACCATGTGTTTTATTATATTGCATGTGATAAATGTTAACACCTGTAAGAGTACCCTTATCAAATATCAAGTCCTTATTATTCATCAAAGTTTTGGGATAAAAAGTGATACCCATTCCTTTCACTGCAAGCGCCAGTACTGTTTCAATACTTTCTGTTTCCAAAATAATATTAGGTTTTATTTCCTTTTGTTTAAATATTTCATCGGCGATAATTCTGACTCTGTTTCTTGTATTAACCATTAGAAATGGACAATCCTTTAGCAATGTAATATCAACATTCATTTCAAGCTTTTTCTTAACTTCATCATAACTATCAGGAAAGTGCCTGGTCAATATATTATCAGGAACAACCATAAGTACTTCTTCATTGTAGAGGGGTACTATTTCCACATCTTCCACGTTAAATGGCAGCATTCCTATTATTAAATCTACATCACCTCGGAACAATGCAGTGTCTAATTCCTTTGAGTTCCCTTCAAGCAAGTGTAAATTGACATTGGGGAATTTTTTATTATAATGGGGCAGTATTTCCGGCAAAAAAGCTCGTCCTCTTGTGTGAGATACTCCAATATATAAATCCCCGCGTTTAAAATCTTTAATATCTGCCAATTCTTTTAGAGCCTGTTCTTTTAAATCTAAAATCCTCATAGCATTTTTCACAAAACTCTTTCCTGCCGGTGTCAATGTCAGCGGTGCTGTACGATTAAACAATTCAACACCTAAGTCTTTTTCCAGCTTTAATATATGAGAGCTCAATGATTGCTGAGAAATAAATAATTTTTTTGCCGCTTTAGTAAAATTCAGCTCCTCTGCTGCCACTAAAAAATATTCCAAATTAAGAAAGTTTATCATAATCCAACCAACTCTAATATAGTACAAAAATATCTATATCTTGTATACTACTTCCTTTATTAATTTTAACAACTCTTCTATTTTAACATACGCTTAATCTTTCTTACAATCTAAAGTTTTCCATGGAAGATATTCAGGCTGTGCTTATATTTTAAGGTTAAGCATTTTCCCTTCGGAAATCATTTTTTGGTATAAGCATCTCTGATAATTTTTCAGCACTTCAGTCTTATCTTTATATCTGAATTTTAAAGAACTATTTTCTAATTCCTGGATTTTAACGTCAACTAAGCGAAAGAATTCCTCATTATCCATATATTCTAATAATTCTGTTACAGTCTTCAGATTGTTCTCCTCAGCTATTTTGGCGATTTCTTCTCTTGTCATTTTCACCATTTTCCATTCCCTCCCTGTTTTTTATTTGGCTATGTTTAAGATCAATGTTGATTTTGAATCCATTTCAACATCATTCTTAAACAGCACCAATATTTAAATATTTTTATAAACTTCTGCCAGATGCTTTGTCAGTTTTGTATTTTCGTTATAATCAACCGGACAATCAATAATAACTGGAACGTTTTGTTCAAAAGCCTCTTCTAAAGTCGGAATTAAATCTTCTGCCTTTTTAATTCGATATCCTTTGGCATTAAAACTTTCAGCCATTTTTACAAAGTCAGGATTTGTAAAATCCACATAGCAGCTCTTGCCATATTGATCTTCCTGTTTCCATTTTATTAAACCATAATTACTATCATTAAATATCAGAACTACAATTGGAGTTCCTATACGAAGGGCTGTCTCCAGTTCCTGGTTGTTCATCATAAAACCACCATCTCCGGCAATTGCCAGAACCTTCTTATCAGGATTGATCAGCTTGGCTCCAATAGCTCCGGGAACGGCAATTCCCATAGTTGCAAATCCATTGGAAATAATACATGTATTAGGTTTATAACAATTATAATGTCGAGCTATCCACATTTTATGGGCACCGACATCTGAAATGACAATATCATCTGGTCCCATGACTTTTCTTACATCATTCAATATTTTTTGAGGTTTCATTGGAAAAGCATTGTCATTTGCGTAACTTTCATGTTCTTTTTGCATTTCTTCTTTAATTTCCAATGCGTATAGGGGTTCATTATCATTTGAAGTTCTTAAGGATATTTTATATAGAGAGTCTGAAATATCTCCAACAACTTCTACTATTGGTTGATATAACTTGTTGATATGAGATGGTCTTGTATCGATATGAATGATTTTTGTTTTTCCGTTTTTATTCCATTTTGCAGGAGCATATTCCACAATGTCATATCCCACTGCAATAACCAGGTCAGAATTTTCAATTACTTTATTTACATAATCCTTTTGAGGGATTCCAATTGTCCACATAGAATATTTATTGTCAAATGGAATAATTCCCTTTGACATCATTGTATTTATTACCGGTATTTTCAGTTTTTCGGCAAAGTTAGTGACTGCTTCACTTGCATTATTTCTTATAGCACCGCTTCCTACAAGCATAACGGGACTTTGTGCACAAAAAATGGCACCTGCTGCCTGCTCAATTGTTTCTAACGCTGCATATTCTTTAGGAGGTATTTTTTTTTCTAATGGTGCCTCTTCCGGATTTACTGGCATCTTTGCTATATTTACCGGTAAATCGATATGGGTTGCCCCCGGCTTTTCACTTTCAGCGTATTTAAAAGCTAAACGCACAATTTCATTTACGGTATCAGGTCGCACAACCTGTTTGCTTCTCTTTGTTATTGGTTCAAACATCTTGCATATATCCAAAAATTGATGGGACGTAATATGCATTCTTTCGGTACCCACCTGACCAGTAATTGCAACAAGAGGTGCTCCATCGCTATCAGCATCTGCCACACCAGTCACCAAATTAGTTGCACCAGGCCCAAGTGTTGAAAGACAAACACCGGCTTTCCCTGTCAGACGTCCATAAACATCTGCCATAAATGCAGCACCTTGTTCATGCCGTGTGGTAATAAATTCAATTGATGAATCATATATAGCGTTCATCATTTCAAGGTTTTCCTCACCTGGAATACCGAAAATATATTCTACTCCTTCAGCTTCTAAACATTTAACCAGCATTTGTGCTGTATTTAATTGAATTTCCTGATTTTTTTCCGTACTCATAATTAACACCCTCTAACTTTATTTTAAAAAATTTTTTGATACATTTTATTTTTTTTAACATCATACTTCAAATAGCAACATTTTTCCAACAACTTTTTTCTTACTTCTCTACAACAAAATGATTGTGATTAATCATAAAAATTCAATAATTTCCTTGATATTATATTAATAATATCCACAACTATTTGATTGTTAAAGTACAATTGAAAACATGTTTGAATAATAATCAAAATACCTGTAATATTGTGTCTATGAAAGTTACAGAATTTGAACTTTTTTCCTGAAAAGTTGATATATGATTTTATACACTGAATAGAAATACGACAACGGAGTCATTTTATAAAAAAATGGCTCTTTTTTTGTTTTTTATGTATGAATTGAAAAATATTAAAAGTGAAAAAGTTAAATGCTGCAATTTTATTTTTTTAAGGAGGAACAATTATGTATACAGTAGACTTGAATTCTGATCTTGGAGAGAGTTTTGGAGCCTATAAAATTGGATCAGATGATGAAATACTAAAGTATGTCACTTCTGTAAATATTGCATGTGGTTTCCATGCAGGTGACCCATCGGTAATGAGAAAAACCGTAAAAACCGCATTATTGAATAATGTATCAATAGGTGCTCATCCGGGACTTCCCGATTTGGTAGGTTTCGGGAGAAGAAATATGTCAATTACACCGGGTGAAGCCTATGATATGGTAGTATATCAGGTTGGAGCACTATATGGATTTATAAAAGCTGAAGGCGGGGTTATGCAGCACGTAAAGCCTCACGGAGCACTATATAACATGGCTGCAAAGGATCAAAAACTGGCAAAAGCTATAGCTCAGGCTGTTTATGATATAAATCCCGAATTGATTTTATTTGGTTTGGCAGGAAGTGAATCAATTAAACAAGGAAATTTAGTTGGTCTTAGAACAGCTAGTGAAGTTTTTGCAGACAGAACATATCAAAGTGATGGGTCTTTAACACCAAGGAGCCAGAGCGATGCTATGGTAAGCAGTGAAAAAGAGGCTATAGAACGAGTTATTCGTATGGTAAAGGAGAAAAAAGTCAAATGTCAGCAAGGCAGCGACATTGACATTAAAGCTGAAACAGTATGTATTCATGGCGATGGAGCTAAAGCTTTAAACTTTGCTTATGAAATAAAAAATACTCTGACTGACTCAGGGATAAAAATTATTTCATTCAAATAATTTTTAACATATATAAAAAGGGGGACTTTATTATGGAAAGAGCTACAATTCAAAAAGAAACAAATCAAAAAACTACAAATCAGGGAAGGAAAACAAATTGGGGACTATTGCTTGGGGCTGTTTTCCTTATGGCTACTTCAGCTATTGGACCAGGCTTCCTGACTCAAACCACAGTATTTACAAAACAGTTGGGTGCAAGCTTCGGGTTTGTAATACTTATCTCCATACTGCTTGATGTTGGGGCACAATTGAACATATGGAAAATAGTCTGTGTATCTGGCAAAAGAGGTCAGGAGATTGCAAACACAGTATTTCCGGGACTTGGTTATATACTTTCAATATTAATAGTTATTGGCGGGCTTGCATTTAATATAGGTAATGTTGCAGGGGCAGGTCTTGGATTAAATGTTTTATTTGGAATTGATATTAAGCTAGGTGCTATTATTACTGGTGTTATATCAATATCAATCTTCCTGGTTAAGCAGGCTGGTAAAGCCATGGATAACTTTGCTAAGATTTTCGGAGTTATAATGGTTGTATTATGCATATTTGTTGCAATATCATCTAACCCTCCTGTAGGAGAAGCAGCACTAAGAACTTTCGTACCAGCAAAAATAGATATTATGTCCATTATAACATTAGTGGGCGGTACAGTCGGCGGTTATATTACCTTTGCAGGAGCACATCGTTTGATTGATTCAGGAGTTAAAGGTGAAGAAGCTGCGAATGATGCTACAAAAAGTTCAGTAACCGGCCTTTTGGTTACTGCAGTTATGAGAATATTTCTTTTTCTTGCCGCATTAGGTGTATTATACAAAGGTTTATCACTTGACGATTCAAATCCAGCTGCATCTGTATTTAAACTGGCTGCCGGACAATTTGGTTATAAGATATTCGGTATTGTTATGTGGTCAGCTGCTACAACTTCGGTTATCGGCGCCGCGTACACATCCGTTTCTTTTATAAGATCTTTCAGCAGCAAGATAGAAGAAAATTATAAAAGTATTATTATTGCATTTATTGTTTTTTCAACAATTATATTTGCAATTGTTGGTCAACCAGTTAAAGTGCTTGTTTTAGTTGGTGCACTTAATGGCCTTATACTTCCAATTTCATTAAGCTGTGTTCTTTTAGGAGCCTACAATAAAAAGGTTGTTGGCGAATATAAGCACCCTAAATGGATGGCTGCTTTTGGAATTATTGTAGTAGCTATAATGACATATATGAGTATACGCACATTAGCTATCCAACTTCCTTCTCTATTTTAAATATGTATAAGTTGTGAAAGAAGGTTTTATTATGGAAAGTATTAAATCTATGAGCCCAGCTCAAATAAGACAGCTTATAAGAGAAAATAAATTTGCAAGTCCTACTGCTGGACTTGCAGATGGTTTTACACAAGCCAATTTAGTAATACTCAAGAAAGAGCTTGCCTTTGACTTCTTGTTGTTCTGCCAAAGGAATCCAAAACCATGTCCGGTAATAGATGTAACTGAGCCAGGAAGTCCTGTTCCTGCATTAGCAGCTAAAGATGCGGATCTAAGGACAGATGTCCCAAAATACAGGATATATAAATATGGTGAACTGGTTGAGGAAGTAGCAGATATAAAGAAGTATTGGGAAGATGATATGGTATGCTTTCTTTTAGGATGCAGTTTCACATTTGAATATCCTCTTATAAGAAATGATATTCCTGTAAGGCATATAGAGCAAAATTGCAATGTTCCTATGTATAAAACTAATATAGAATGCATTAAGGCAGGCAGATTTCATGGACCTACAGTTGTGAGTATGCGTCCTGTTCCGGAAAAGGATATAGTCAGGGCAGTACAAGTTACTTCCCGCTTTCCTTCAGTACATGGAGCGCCTCTCCATATAGGAAATCCAGCAAGTATAGGTATTACAGATATCAATAAACCAGACTTTGGAGATATGGTACAAATCAATGAAGGCGAAGTTCCGGTATTCTGGGCATGCGGTGTAACTCCGCAGGCAGTGGCTATGGAAGTTAAACCGGAAATTATGATTACACATTCTCCGGGACACATGTTTATTACTGACATAAAAGATGAAAAGTTTAGTGTCCTATAATTTTACAAAAATCTTTGGAGGCATAATATATGGAGAAAAATACAATTATAATTTCTCAAATAAGTGAAACATCAGCTTTAGTTGAATTTGGGAAAGAGATCAGCAAGGATATAAATAAAATGGTAAGGACTTTTTGTTCATATCTTGACGAACATCCTTTTAACTGGATAGTAGAATATGTTCCTGCTTTTGCAAGTGTTTCTGTTATTTATAATCCATTGGAATTAAATAGCGAGTCTCCTTATGAAACCATTAAATCGAGACTGGAAGATATATTATCCAGGCTAGACTTTACTTCAGATGATAAAGAACATATTGTTCAAATTCCAGTATGTTATGGAGGAGAATTCGGGCCAGATATAGAATATGTGGCTAAGATTAACAATCTTACTGTAGAGGAAGTAATAAAAATTCACTCGGAAGGAGAATATCTGGTTTATATGATAGGATTTGCCCCCGGCTTCCCTTATTTAGGGGGAATGTCAGAAAAGATTTCAGCGCCGAGACGTGAATCTCCAAGACAAGCTATACCTTCAGGATCAGTGGGTATCGCCGGAATGCAAACAGGGGTATACCCGATAGAAACCCCAGGGGGGTGGCAGCTTATTGGAAGAACTCCATTAAAAATGTTCAATTCAGATGGACCTGAAAGTCTTTTGAAGGCAGGAGATATAGCCAAGTTTTATCCTATTTCCTATGAAGAATACTTAAAATTAAAGGAGGAAAAATAGTGAGTATATCTGTTTTAAATCCGGGACTTCTTACATCTGTTCAGGACTTAGGAAGATACGGATACCAAAAATACGGAGTTATAGTCAGTGGCGCTATGGATTCTTATGCGATGAGACTTTCTAATATTATGGTTGGAAATGAAGAAAATGAAGCTGTTTTAGAAATCACATTAATCGGTCCATCATTAAAACTTGAGAAAGGGACTTTGTTTTCTATAACTGGTGCAAATCTTTCCCCTGCCATTAACGGGGAAAAGATTCCTATGGGAAGACCTATTTATCTGAAGAAGGATTGCATACTGAAGTTTGGTTCCTGCATAAAAGGATGCCGTTCTTATTTAGCTGTAGCCGGCGGCTTTGATGTACCTGAAATTATGGGCAGCAAAAGTACATATTTAAGAGCTGAATTCGGAGGTTTTAACGGAAGAGCCTTACAGAAAGACGATGTACTCAGTATTGGTATCAAAACTTCAATGTCTAATAAAATAATTAAAAAGATGGAAGAGCTAAAAGGAAATGGTGACTTTGTCGCTTCAAGCTGGTATATGAAAAACTTTATGATGCAGAACCCTGACAGCACACTTATCAGAGTTTTTGAGGACAGACAATTTAATGCTGTATCTGAAGAAGGCATAAACAAATTCTTTAACTCAAAATTTACTGTGGATAACAGGTCCGACAGAATGGGATACCGTTTATCTGGGGAAAAAATTGAACTTAAGGAAAAATTGGAAATGATATCCGAAGAAGTTTCTCCAGGCACTATTCAACTTCCGCCAGACGGCAATCCCATTATTCTCCTGGCTGATAGGCAAACAGCAGGGGGGTATCCTAAAATAGCTCACGTGGCATCTGTAGACATACAAAAAATAGTTCAGCTTAAGCCCAGCGATAAGATTACTTTTAAGAAAATCACTTTAAAAGAGGCTGAAAAGTTATACTTTCAAAGAGAAAAGGATATCGTGGAGTTAAAAAAATCTATAAAGCTAATAACTATATAAAAAGTATTAATATATAAACAGATTAGGAGTGCAATTATGATTAATATAAATGATATAGAAAAAATTATGGAGGCTGTTGATAAGTTTGATTTTTCCCGTTTTGAATTTCAACAGGAAGACAGCAAAATAGTTATAGATAGAAATACAGTACAAAAGACAGTAAGCAATGAGTCTTCTAAAATTGAAACTAGAGTCCCTGAAGATGAAATTGAAAAAACCATAAAGGAAGATACTGCGAAAACCGAAGAGATAAATGTTAATAAGGAATATATAAAGGCGTCATTTGCAGGAACCTTCTATTCTGCAAAAGAACAAGGAGGCCCAACATTTGTTAAGCTTTATGATGAGGTTCAATATGATACTGTAGTGGGATTAATTGAAGTAATGAAGTTATTTAATGAACTTGAAGCCGGAGTCCAGGGAACAATTGTTGATGTATTGGTGAAAGACGGCGATTTTGTGGAATATGGCCAGCCATTATTTGAAATTAAAAGCAAATAGTAATTGAAAAGGAGAAAAATATGTTTAAGAAAATTCTCATAGCTAACAGAGGAGAAATTGCTGTCAGAATTATACGTGCCTGTCGTGAAATGGGAATTTTAACAGTTGCCATTTATTCAGAGACAGATAAAGATTCCATGCATGTAAAAGCAGCAGATGAAGCGTATTGCATTGGAAAAACGTCAGCAAAAGATAGTTATCTTAATGTAAAAAACATAATTAGTGTAGCTATGCACTCTAAAGCAGATGCCATCCATCCGGGGTATGGTTTTTTATCTGAGAATACAGATTTTGCTGAGATATGTGGAGAATTCGGAATTACTTTTATCGGTCCATCACCTGAAATTATAAGTAAAATGGGTGATAAATCCAATGCAAGGGATACAATGAAGGAAGCAGGAGTGCCTACTGTTCCGGGTACAGACGGAGAAATTCAAAATATAAATGAAGCAATAGAAATTGCAGATAAAATAGGTTATCCTGTTATTGTTAAAGCATCTGCCGGCGGCGGAGGCAAAGGAATGAGAGTTGTCTATTCAAAGGATGAACTGATAAACTCAATCGAAACAGCTCAAAAGGAAGCACAAAATTATTTTGGAAATCCTATGGTTTATTTAGAAAAATATTTAGAACTTACAAGGCATGTAGAAATTCAAATAATCGGAGACTGCTATGGAAACGTAGTTCATTTAGGTGAAAGAGATTGTTCAATACAAAGGCGCCACCAGAAACTTGTGGAGGAGTCACCTTCACCTGCGTTAAATGAAGATTTGCGTAACGCCATGGGTGAAGCTGCTGTTAGAGTAGCCAAAGCTGTAAATTATAATAGTGTCGGAACTGTTGAATTTCTTTTAGATGAAGATAATAACTTCTACTTTATGGAAATGAATACAAGAATTCAGGTAGAACACGGAGTTACTGAAGTAATAACTGGCATTGATCTTTTGAAAGAACAAATATCAGTAGCAGCAGGTGAAAAGTTATCATTTGCTCAGTCAGACGTAAAAATAAACGGATGTGCTATAGAATGCAGAATAAATGCCGAAGATCCGTCAATGAACTTTATTCCTTGTCCAGGAAAAGTGGAAAATTATCTGGCACCTGGTGGAATGGGGATAAGAGTAGACAGCGCTGTTTACTCTGGTTATATTATTCCACCATTCTATGATTCAATGGTATCAAAGATAATTGCCTGGGGCAGAAACAGGGATGAAGCCATTCTAAGAATGAGAAGAGCATTAAATGAATTTGTCATTGAAGGAGTCAGAACCACAATTCCATTCCATAAGAAATTAATGGATAATGAAACTTTCAGAAAAGGAAACTTTAATACCAAGTTCCTGGAAATAAATAAAGATCTGTATTAACTTAAAAATATATGTTATATAAATCATCAATCTATTAGTTTTCACCATATTGTCTTAATTTCCGCTGAACATGGTGGAAGTCTGTTAAGGCTTCCACCCTTTTTTATTAAAAAAATATATATAGGAAGGGATTCTGTAAAATCAAACATTTTGCTTTTGGATAGAAATCTTATTAGGGATTTACTATACCTGTGTTAAACTATACTAAGGAGGGATATTTTTGGAAAATATGCACCAAATTTTTGCAGCAGGAATTTTTTTAATCACTTTCTTTTTTATTGTTTCAGAGAAACTGCATAGAACAGTTGCAGCAGTTCTTGGGGGCGTTACGTTGCTTTTAGTAAAAGTGATTGACCAGCAGGATGCAGTAAGTTTTATTGATTACACCACAATTGGGGTATTAATAGGCATGATGATTATTATATCCATTATTAAAAGAACTGGCTTATTTCAGTATCTTGCCATTAAATCAGCAAAAATTGCAAAGGGAGATCCCAAAAAACTAATTATAGTATTTGGAATAGTAACTGCTGTGATATCAGCGTTGCTTGATAATGTTACTACTGTGCTCCTTATGGCTCCTGTAACCATGGTTATTGCAAAAATGATTAAAATAAATCCCATACCTTTTATGATGACTGAAGTTATATGCTCAAATATCGGTGGAACAGCTACCTTGATAGGTGACCCTCCGAATATTATGATTGGAAGTGCAACAGGTATAAGTTTTGCAGCGTTTTTAGCTAATCTTGGGCCGGTTATTTTTATAATATTGGCTGTAACAGTATTTTTACTTCAGTTTATATATAGAAGGGAACTGGCTGTAGCTGATGAGCTTAAGGAACATGTAATGACCCTGGATGAAAACAGCTCCATAGTGGATAAGGGTCTGCTTATAAAAAGCTTAATAATACTTGGAATTGTTGTTACAGGTTTTTTTCTTCACAATTTCATTGGATATGAATCATCTGTAGTTGCCTTGGCTGGTGCAGCACTGCTGCTTCTGGTAAGCAAGGCTGATATCGAGGAAATATTAATTGAAATAGAGTGGTCCACAATTTTTTTCTTTGCAGCCTTATTTGTGCTTGTGGGAACCCTTGAAGAGGTTGGAATAATACCTGCACTTGGAAAGACTTTATTAAATGTAACCAATGGAAATCTTATGATTACTGGACTTGTTATATTATGGGGGTCAGCAATAATTTCCGCTTTTCTTGACAATATACCTTTTGTTGCAGCAATGATACCATTGATCAAGACCTTGGGAGATATATCAGGAATGGACATAATGCCTCTTTGGTGGGCACTTTCACTTGGAGCTTGTCTGGGCGGTAACGGAAGTCTTGTGGGTGCTTCGGCTAATGTTGTTGTTGCCGGTATGATGGCAAAGGAAGAACATAAAATTACATTTGGAGGATTTTTAAAGACAGGATTTCCGCTGATGATATTATCAGTAGCAATTTCAACAGTTTACCTTGTACTGATCTATTTAAGGTAATGCTGAATATAAATAAAACAAGAAAAGAAGGAGTGGCTTTATGAGCGATGTAAATGCAAGACAAGTCATGGAAGAAATGATGCTGAGACAGATTGGTGCCCAGGTATTAAGCATACATGGAGTACAATGCTTTGCCAAGTTCTATATTAATGGACACAAGGTAAATTATTTATTTAATATTACACCTAAGAATAAATATTACCTGCAGAGAATAAAACCTTATCCAATGGCTATTGGAGATTTTGAGGATACAACCAGTGTAGTAAAAGCTATTGAAAATGACTGCAGACTATTTAAAAATGCAACTCAAAGAGGTAACTTTGAGACATTTGTCAGCGTCAATAATAAAATGATTGAAACAAGAAGGAATTTTGAAGATATGGTTCTTAGGGGCAATGCTGACCCGGAGATGTTTGATTTGATTTCCAGGAATTTAGATGAAATAAATAAAATAATTGGTTCCGAGGGCATTGAAAAATGATTTTCTGGAACAGGAACAGGTGGGGGTTAATGAATAGAAAACTTTATTTATCCAGGGAGTTGGTTCTTCTTTTTGTAATTTTTCTTAACAGCCTTGGAGTGACCTTGATGGTCAAGAGCGGATTTGGGATATCGTCGATCTCCTCAGTCCCGTATATATTTGCAAAAGCCTTTGATTTATTGACTTTAGGCACATGGAATTATCTGTTTCAGACCATGCTTGTGATTACTCTTATGGTGATTAAGGGCAGGTTTGAAGTCGGTTATATGTTTTCTTTTGTGGTAGGAGTGGCATTTGGAAAGATGATTGATTTCCATTATATGTGGCTAAGTATGCTTCCAGTTAACTTTGGCCTGCAGATTTTATATCTTGTGCTGGGGTTTATTTGCCTTGCGGTAGGAATATGCTTTGCCAATAACTGTTCAATGCCTATAATCCCTACTGATATATTTCCAAGGGATCTTTCTGAATTAACAAGTGTTCCTTATAAAAAGGTCAAGACGATTTTTGATTTAAGTTGTCTTACAGTTACCGTAGTGGTTTCCACAATAATTCTTAGAGAGATAACGGGAATCGGAATTGGAACTGTAATTTGCGCCTTAACCATGGGAAAAGCTATATCCATGGTTCAGACAGTTATTGATAAGAGAGTAATTTTTAAATCCTATATATTTAACAGGAGCTTAAATGACTTTTAGTGATAGAAATATTAATGCGATTTTTTTGAATAATGAATTACATATTGGCATATGCAAAAAGAAATTGAAGAAATAGGGTTGATATCCGTAAAATGCATGATATAATATAATAAATTGAAATTGAGATTGAAGTTGATGCGCAATGGTGTGCTCCTGAAAAGGGAGCGCGCCATTTTTTTGTATAGGAAAGTGCATTCTTTCCTATACAAAAAAGAATACAAGGGGGGCTGAAAATGACAAATAAAAGAGAAAAACAAATGAATACGGCAGATCTTTTAGTAAAATGCCTGGAAGAGGAAGAGGTAAAATATATCTTTGGTATACCTGGAGAAGAAAATCTTGAAATGATGAACGCTATATATGATTCATCAATTGAATTTATTACCACACGGCATGAACAAGGTGCTGCATTTATGGCAGATGTTTATGGACGTCTGACAGGAAAAGCCGGTGTTTGTCTTTCAACACTTGGGCCTGGTGCAACTAATCTCGTGACTGGTGTGGCAGATGCTGATAGCGATGGAGCACCTCTTGTTGCAATTACTGGTCAGGTGGGTACTGAAAGAATGCATATTACATCCCATCAATTTTTGGATATATGCAAGATGTTTGAACCAATAACAAAGAAAAGCAAGCAGGTTGTGCGTCCAGATACTGTAAATGAAATTGTACGTTTAGCTTTTAAGTACGCTGAAAGTGAAAAGCCTGGGGCAGCTCATATTGATTTACCAGTGAATATAGCGAGGATGTCAGTAAGTCCTGAAGAAGCGCCATTAGAAAAAAAAGTACCGCCTAAGGAGTATGCAGCATTAGATACAATTGAACAGGCAGCAGGTGCCATCTTTTGTGCACAAAGTCCCGTTATGCTTGTAGGAAGCGGTGCTATAAGAAATAATGCAAGTGAAGCAGTCACTAACTTTGCGGAAA
>JBEHWK010000047.1:0-22487 GCA_040217795.1 Clostridiaceae bacterium | reverse complement strand
CATCCAGCGCACCAAAAGGCTCATCAAGAAGTAAAATCTGAGGCCTATGTGCAAGCGCTCTTGCAATTGCAGCACGTTGGGCCATGCCACCGGATAATTGATGAGGATATGCATTTTCAAAACCTTTTAATCCTACAAGCTCTATATGCTCTTCTACCAGCTTCTGCTTTTCACTTTTTGAAAGATTGTATAAACCAAAGGAAACATTATCTTTTACTGAAAGCCAAGGAAGCAGTCGATGTTCTTGAAATACCATGCCTCTTTCAGTTCCTGGCTCTTTTAATTCTTTTTCACCTAGTGTTACTAACCCAACATTAAAATCTACTAACCCAGCAATGATTTTTAGCAACGTACTCTTTCCACAACCGCTGTGACCCACTATACTTATAAACTCGCCTTCTTTTATATCCAGGTTTATATTTTCTAGAACATTAACTTCTTCGTTGTTAACAGTAAAACTTTTATATAAGTCTTTTATATTAAGATTCTTTTCATTTTTCAATATCGCCATTTTAAACCTCCCTTTGCTAAATGATTCATTACCTAGGGTTTTCTAAATCTCCCCGTAAACTTATGAAACCTGCCATTTAGAGAATTTCTTAGATATCTTTCTAATTAATACATCCATTATAGATCCTATAAAACCTATAATTATCATATAAGAAATCATAACATCTGATTGCATCAAAGATCTGGAATCATTAATTCGATAACCTAACCCTGAACTAGAAGCAATAATTTCTGCTGCTACCACCATTCCCCAGGCAATACCTAATCCCAATCTTAAACCAACAAAAATTGATGGAAGTGAAGCAGGAAGGTATACTTTCCTGAACAAGTCAAATTTATTTATTTTATATAATTGTGCTACTTCAAGGTATCCCTTTGGTGTGCCTTTTATTCCATTTATAGTATTTAAAAGAATAGGGAAAAATGCTGCTTTAGCAATAATAACAATCTTTGATATCTCTCCAATACCGAACCAAAGTATAATTAATGGTATCCATGCCATTGGAGGTACTTGTCTGATGGCGTTAAATACAGTTGAAAAAATTTTACTGCTTCTTGCCGAAATACCCATTAGCACTCCAAATGATAGACCTAATATAACTGCATAAAAATAACCTTTAATTACCCTTATTAAGCTTATAGAAAGATCTATTGATAGTTCACCATTCTTTATTTGCCCAATAAAGGCATTATATACTGCCTCAAGGGAAGGAAGTATCGCAGGGGGAGTTATTTTTAATTTAGTTACAGTTTCCCACAATACTAAAATCAAAACTGGTATTAAACCATAGCTTAAGAAATTGTCCAGTATTAGAGATATAGATTCCCATGATTTATTCTTTTTTAAAATAGATGGTATAAATTTAGATTTATTGATTTTTATAGATTGAGTTTCCATTTAATCACTCCTCATCATCTCCATTTTTTCACAACATTAGAATTAAAATTTATATAAGCCCATCTTCAATTTTCCAGATATCATGTGCAATGCCTATATCATTATTACTTGCATCATGTATTTGATCATACGTTATTCCTGCTTTTTTCTGTAAATGAACAGCCTTTTCTGCAAGATCCAGGTGCCATGAGACCTCAGGTGTTCTGTGACCTTGAAGTTCTGACCCCGGATTTGGGCACCATGCTCCAGGTAAAGAGACAACACCTATATTTGAAAAATGCTCCACACCAGCCAAAGTCTTCAACTTAGGTTCTATACCGGCAACCATGTTTGACCTTACACGGCCATGTCCAAAAACGCCCGCTGCATATTCGATTGCCTTTAACCAATGATCCCAGCCACCACTGTTATTAGCCTTTCCTGGGCAAATAGTCTGATAAAAGTTCTTATCCCAAAACTCAATATTTAAGGCAATAGTTCTATAACCAACTTCTTTTAATCTATCTATGTTTGAGAAATCCAGTGGTGCCGCAATAACTGCTGTTCCATTAAAATCTCGTAATCCAGTATGTTGTTGTATTGCTTCAGCAACATCTAAATAATACTCAATCTCTCTTCTTTCGGGGATAATTCCCCCAGTTACAGTTACATGGTCAGCAATTCCTTCTTTATAAGCAGCTGCAACAGTTTCTGCGATTTGCAGAGGCGTTTTCCAGAATATGCCGTACTTCTCAGCATATGCATTTTTTGTAGCATTTACATTACAAAACAGGCAGTCTTCACCTTTATCCTTATAAGAGCATTCATTACTGTAAAAAGCTGAAAGACTGCTGTCATTTACAAATGTTGCTGCATTATACATAGGAGTGCCATCAGAAGTTTTTAAACTGTAATACTTAGGTCTTTTTTGAAAAGCTATCTCAAAAAGCTTATTCCCTTTTTTTGTAAGTATATATTTACTTCCTTCTAGAACTATGTTGTATAATGAATCCTTATCTCTTTTAAAAGGTGCTACAAGACCATTAGGCAGCCTGAAACTTGTTGGATAATCTGTTCCTACGTGGTTTTCTTTATTCATATCAAATCCACTATGAACTTGTTCTTGATATTCCCCCCTCAGATCAAGAGAACTGAGAGCTTCAGCATCAATATTAACACCATCTATAGAAAGATCTGCCTTAATTTTAAGCTCCTCATATAATTTAGTTTTTCGGTAAGAATCTGTTTTCTGTAAAATAAAATTGTTATCTGACATCTTATTAAACCTCCATTTATGTTTATTGCTTAACAATTATCATTTTCATTCAGTCTCTAGTATGTCTGGTGTCTAAAGTAAATAGGTTTTGTACCATACAATCATTCCAAAACAAAAGGTTCTCAATGACAAATTATTTCATTGAGAACCTCTAGTTTTTCAAGTCAGTTCCTAAAACATACTATATCTATATGAATACTTATAATTCATTTTTTATAATTATACCTTCATTGACGGCATCTGTCAACAGTAAAATTACACTTATTTAATTACTCTTAAACAGAAATTTAATTTCATATCTAAAATAAAGGAAAGACAGGGGCTGCTAAGCAGATAACTATTCAGTTAGTTGTGCAGCAGCCCCTTAATTCTAAGGTCCATGAA
Source organism: Clostridiaceae bacterium (assembly GCA_040217795.1). Classification (GTDB taxonomy): domain Bacteria; phylum Bacillota; class Clostridia; order Clostridiales; family Clostridiaceae; genus Clostridium_T. The sequence continues at coordinate 19,440 of JBEHWK010000047.1, read as the reverse complement.
CATCTATCAAAAATAATATTATTTTTAGATTTACTTAAATTTCATATGTTATAAGTTTATAATATTTTTACGTTCCTCTAAACTCTTTTTAGAAAAATCCAGAATAGTTATCTCTTTTGCTGAAACCTTATAAATATTATGAGTTTCCTTAGTAACAGCCTTAAGTCTTGGATTTCGGTTAAGCAGCTGCTTATGGATATCTTCAAATTCCTTCTCATCCGAAATTACTTCAGCTAACCCTTTTACAGAAATGTTTAAAAACTTAGATATTTCCTGATTTTCATGTTGAAATAAGAGACTTACATTTGCATTTTTCTCAATATGTTTAACCTTATCACTTCCCTTAGCCGTAGCAAAGAAAGTGACAAACCCTTTAGCTGCAAATCCACCCAAAGTTCTTACAACAGGTCTGCTTTCCTCATCTACAGTCGCAAGAACGATAGTCTTACTTCCATTAAGATAATCCTCAATAAATATTTTGCTATAAGACATATTAATCCCACCATTCTAAATAATTTTATTAAGTTGCCTATTTCCTGAAAATGGGCAATAATTCATCTTCAATTCTGTAAATGTCATGAATTAGCATGTTTGATGAAGGGGCCACATCAAAATAATCATCAAAGGTAAAACCATTTTTTCTGAAAATCTCAAATACCCTTTGATTAAGATCAAAATGCCATTCCGGTTCAGGTGTTCGATGCCCTTCCAGCGCGGAACCAGGGTTTGGATTCCACCCACTCGTTAAACTGATTATGCCCTTAGATGCAAGATATTCTACTCCTTCCAAAGTAGCTTTTTTAGGTTCAATTCCAGCAACAAAGCTAGTTCTCACCTTTCCATGACCAAACACCTTGGCAGCATACTCCAATGCATTAACCCAATGATCATATCCTCCGCATTCCTGATCCTTTCCAGGACATATAGCCTTAAACATGTTTCTATCCCATACTTCCATGTTAATAGCTATTGTTCTATAACCTGCTTCCTTATATTTATCTATTATCTCAAGATCTTGTGGTGCTCCTATAACTGCAGTTCCATTAAAGTCCTCCAGCCCAGTATGTTCTTTAATCGCCTCAGCAACATCGATATAATAATCAACCTCTCTTCTTTCTGGCACAAAGCCACCACTGATAGTTATATGTTTTGCTCCGAATTTATACGCAGCTGCAGCTGCTTCACCTATTTGTTTTGGATATTTCCATTTTATATTTTGTATTTCACCATAAGTATCTTTTGTAGCATTAATATTGCAGAATAAGCAATCCAATCCTTTTTCTTTTAGTGCGCATTCATTACTATAAGCCACAAAAGCAGTTCCATCTCCATTAAAGGAAACTACATGGGACATCGGTGAACCATCTGAAGTCTTTAAGTTATTATATTCATGTCTATGGGTAAACTCTATTGGAAACAATTCATTACCTTTATGAGTAAGATAAAATTGGGCATTTTCATATTCTATAATGTATGGTGAGCTTTTGTCCCACTTGAATCCGAACTTAAAACCATTTGGAGAAGTGTATCCAGTAGGGAAATCGATACCTGCATGAGTGTGTCGATCATGTTCAAATAGCCCATGAATTTGCTCTTTATATTTACCTCCTAAATCAAGATTTTTAAATATCGTCGGATCAAAATTTAAGCCAGCTCGGTTTACTTCATTTTTTAGCCTTAGTTCTTTGTAAAGTAATTCTTTAATATCGCTCATTAAAATTCTCCTTAGCATATAAGACAGGGGTCCCGCCCCCATCTTGTTCTCCTTATATTTAATTGAAAAGTATACTTCTTTACTTTTTGATTGCCTCTTCATAATAGCGATTATCAGCCCATTCATTTATATCAAAATCTTTATTTATTAACTTATCATCGATAAGAAACTTCTTAGTTCTATCTACAAAATTCAAAGATTCTTTATTTAATTCCACATTTAACTTGAAGTCATTTGAAGGATATAATTGGTCATATATTTGTTTGGAAGTACCGCTCTTTGCCCAAATAACTTTCGTCTCTTCCGGATTTTTATCCGTAAAATTTTTAGCTTTGTCTAAGGCTTTAAGAAGAGCTACAATTACCTGCGGATTTTCCTTTGCAAAATCTGTACGGGAAATGACTAAGTTGGCACCTTTCCATTCAGGATTTTTGTTGCAATTCAATATAATTCTGCCAGTCTTTGCGGCTACAAGCTTGAAAGCACTAGAATCACCTTCCACAATTGCATCAATAGTACCTCCGAGTAACGCAGCTTCCCCATCTGTTGAGTTCATATTATAAAACTGTATATCACTTTCTTTAAGCCCTACAGAATTCAACATTTCAGCCAAAGTCCTATGCATATATGTACCTTTTTGAACAGCTACCTTCTTACCCTTTAACTCCTTCACTGATTTTATATCTGACTTACTGGAAACAACCAAAGAAGCAGCATTAGCAATTGTTCCTATTCCCACTAATGTTGTATCAATATTAGCACTCTTTGCTATTATGGCCGGAGTGTCTCCATATATCCCCAAATCTAGTTTATTACCTGCCAATGCCTCATTTATGCCTGGGCCGGCAGATGCTACGTTCACAGCTTCGACTTTGACCCCAATTTTATTAAATTCCTCATCTAAATATCCTTTTTCCAGTGCTATACCAAAAGTTCCTCCAGGAGCTCCTTTTCCAGAGTTAGGAAACCCAATTTTTACTGTGCTTACTTTTGACTTTTGGGTAAAATCTATTTTATCCCTTTTAACCTCTGTACTTTTTGTTGCAGAAGCTGATTTAGCACATCCCGATATAATCAGCGACGCTGCTAGTATAATACTTAGTGTTGTAAACTTTTTTCTCATGATAATTCCCCCATTTTAAAATTATTATAAAAAAGGGCTATTTAGATGTCTTTAATAATTAAAAGATGTCTAAATAGCCTCTAGTTTATCTAGTGAGCATGGTAATGACTTGGATATCAATTCTTCAAAACTTTTAAGTATAATATAAGCCTCATTAAAGTTCTATTTATTATATTTCTGCTTGTTTTTTTAGAATTTCTGCTTTGTCTGTTTTTTCCCACGGAATATCTATATCTGTTCTTCCGAAGTGTCCATATGCAGCTGTTTGCTTATATATTGGTCTTCTTAAATCTAATTCTTTAATTATTCCAGCTGGTCTTAAGTCAAAGTTTTCTTTTATCAGCTCTACTATTCTATTATTTTCTATTCTTCCTGTTCCAAAAGTATTTACTGATATTGAAACTGGTCTCGCTACGCCTATTGCGTATGCAAGCTGTACTTCAACCTTTTTAGCAAGTCCTGCTGCTACTATATTTTTAGCTATATATCTGGCTGCATATGCTGCACTTCTATCAACCTTTGTTGGATCTTTTCCTGAAAAAGCTCCGCCGCCATGTCTTGCATATCCACCATAAGTGTCTACTATTATCTTTCTTCCAGTTAATCCCGCATCTCCTTGTGGTCCTCCTATTACAAATCTTCCTGTAGGATTTATAAAGTATTTTGTTTCTTTATCCAAAAAATCTGCTGGAATTACTGTATTTATAACATGCTCATGTAAATCTTGTTCTATTTGCTCTAAGGTTACATTCTCATCATGCTGCGTAGAAATTACAATTGTGTCTATTCTTACTGCTCTTTCATCCTCATCATACTCTACTGTTACCTGAGTTTTTCCATCTGGTCTTAAGTAACTTAATGTTCCACTTTTCCTAACTTCTGATAGTCTTCTGGCTAACTTATGTGCTAATGAAATTGGAAGCGGTAATAACTCCGGGGTCTCATCTGTAGCAAAGCCAAACATTAACCCTTGATCTCCTGCTCCTATTGCTTCTATTTCCTCATCACTTAATTCACCTTTTCTTGCTTCCAGTGCTTCATTAACCCCTTGTGCTATATCCGGTGACTGCTCATCTATAGCTGACAGTACTGAACAAGTTCGTCCATCAAATCCATAATCTGCGTTGTTATATCCTATATTTAATATTGTATCTCTTGCAATCTTTGGAATATCCACATAGGCAGTTGTAGATATTTCTCCTGCCACCAACACTAAGCCAGTAGTTGTTGAAACTTCGCAAGCTACTCTCCCGTTTGGATCTTGTTGAAATATTGCGTCCAGCACTGCGTCAGATATTTGATCGCATATTTTATCTGGATGCCCTTCTGTTACTGATTCTGATGTGAATAATGTTCTGCTCATTTTCATTCTCCCTTTCAATAATTAATTATTTTTTGTCTCTGACAATGAATTAAAAAGAGGCATCAAAGCACATTCAAATGTACATTAATGCCTCTAGTTGTTCTAGTCAGCATAAAGTTTAAAGGTTTAAACCCTAGTATTACATTTTCATAAAAAAATAAAATCTCTTTGATAAGAAGAGACTTTATAATATTCTCAGTCTCTCTCATCTTACAGAATATATATTCTGCAGGAATTGGCACCTTGTTATTACAGGTTGCCGGGTTTCATCGGGCCATTCCCTCCACCTCTCTTGATAAGAGTATTTATTTTTTTAATTCAATAGTATTTTAAAAGTTCTCAATTGCTTCTATTGTTAAAATAATTGGTTTATGTTCTATCTTCTCACTATTATCAGTTATTGCCTCCTTTGCATTATCATCTGCCAAGTCAGAAAATGTTCGTAATGCAACAAAATCCACTTCTTTTTTTGTTGCTACCTGCGCAACTGCTGCTGATTCCATATCAAAGGCAACTGTATTATATTCCGTTCGAATCTTATTTTTCTTTTCTGTACTATTCAGGAAAAAATCTCCTGTTGCGATTTTCCCTGTGAAATATGGAAAACCCAATTTTTCTGCAACTGCTTCAAGGTGATTTACCACTTCCTTGGGGCTTTTATTAATGATAAGGTTATTTTTAGGAATTAATGGTTTAAAATCCACTTGCACGTAGTCATTTCCTATCACAACATCTCCTTTTTTACCATTATCAATTAATCCACCTGCGTATCCTACATTTACAATTAAATCCGGCTGAAATTGATAAATAATTTCTGTTGTTTTATAAGCAGCATTTACTTTTCCTACACCTAAAATTTGCGCAGTAACCGTCAATTGCTTCTCTTTATTTTCATATGTATCTTCATTAATTTTTTCCCAGTTTTCTCTTTTCTCTAAATATTCATGTACATAGTAAATTTCAATTGCCATAGCACTTACAATTGCAACCTTTTTCATCATTTACCCCTCTTCCTAATTATCTTTATCCTTATCTCCTGTTTAAATATGAATTTTATTATGCAGTCTCTTCATTCAAAACAAATTCTATATTCCTCCTACTATCAATTTGGATGTATATCCCCATTATAATAAACAATGGTACATAGGCTGCAAATATAGCACTATATCCTAAAAACTCTCCTATAATACCTCCAAACATGGGTCCCAAAGTCGACCCAATACCGGTAGATGCAGATAACAAACTTGACACCTTTCCCTTTTTGCCCTTGATACCACTTAAATTGGAGTAAGTTACCAAATTTAGAATTCCTGTTCCTGCTCCTAATACAGTAGTTCCAAATATGATAATTTCAATGTTTTGGGATGTAGCTATCAGCAACAATCCTCCAATCATTATGCTGAAACTTATTAAATAAAGGCTTTTTATTTTATATTTGCACAATAACCCCCCACTCAAAAAGACCACTACAACATATGCTGTTCCTTCTAAAATCAAAAACCATGAAGAATAATATGGTTTAACAGATAACTTATTCACTACATATACAACTATAAAAGTAGAAAAAGATGAGAAACATGCTGTTGAGAGTCCCTCTGCTAAAATAGTCTGTCTTAGCACCTTATCTTTCAAAATATTTTTCAATTCACTGAGCTGACTTATGACACTAAAATTCTCTTGTTTTAAGTCTTTACTTTTTGAATTAAATCCAGCCGGGTCCCCCATAATCAAAGGTATGAGAGCTATAAGAGGTAAAAGGGTCAAAGCTGATACAACAATAAATATATTTTTATAGCTTAAGTATGTTAATAAATATCCACCTATAAGTGGTCCTGCAAAGGTTAATCCTATAGACATAGACCCTCTATACCAGCCTGCCTTGCTTATCCCTATCTGCTTAAGGTATCTGAAAAAAGCAGCGTTTAGTGAAGTAAATCTTAATGAGTTTGAAAAACCTTGAAACGCCATTGAAGCCATTATAAGTTCTGGTCTCCATGAAAATGCCAAAAAGAAAATTGTTACTGCACTCACAATACTTCCAAATGCATATAATCTCTTTGAACCAAAATAGTCTACTAAAAAGCCTGATGGCAGAACCATAATAAGAGCTCCTATTCCTGATATTCCCCTTATTACTCCAATTTCCGCTGTACTCGCTTTGACACTGAGAGCGAAAAGAGGAAGCGTCATGGAAGTTATTCCTGCACAAATTCCTGTTAAAATATTTATCACCAGAAATCCCGCCAGTAACTTTTTTTTGTTTATTGAATTACTCATATCTCTTCTCTGCCCTGAATATCGGTAATAATTCATTCTCAATCTTATAAATATCATGAACTAAGAAATCATTAGATGGGGCAGCATCAAAATAGTGATCATACGTAAATCCAGCCTTTTTAAATATTGCATAAGTTTTCTTAGCCATATCTAAATGCCATTCTGGTTCAGGAGTTCTGTGTCCTTCTAATTTTGAACCTGGATTTGGGTTCCAAGCTCCTGTTAAACTAATAATACCCTTTGATGCTAAATATTCAACACCTTCTAATGTTGAGTCCTTGGGTTCTATACCTGTAACAAAACCTGTTCTGGCCCTGCCATGTCCAAATACTTTTGCAGCATATTCCAGAGATTCTACCCAATGTTCCCATCCACCGCATTCTTTTTCTTTTCCTGGGCATATGGTCTTAAAAATATTCTTATCCCATATTTCAATTTGAACAGCTAGTGTTCTATACCCAGCTTCCTTATACTTATCAATTACTTCTAGATCTAAAGGTGCTCCTATAACTGCAGTTCCGTTAAAATCATCCAACCCGGTATGCTCTTTTATAGCCTCAGCTACATCTATATAATAATCAACTTCTCTTCTTTCCGGGATAAAGCCTCCAGTGATATTAACATGCTTTGCATTATCATATTTATATGCTGCTGCTACAGCTTCCCCTATTTGTTTTGGATTTTTCCACTTAATGTTTTCGTGCTCAGCATAAGTGTCCTTTGTTGCATTTGCATTACAAAACAAGCAATCCAATCCTTTCTCTTTTAAAGAGCATTCATTGCTATATGCCACACCAACAGTACCACCTGGGCTGTAGGTTGCTACATGAGACATTTCTGTTCCATCTGAAGTTTTAAGTTTATAATAATTAGGTCTTTTATGAAACTTAACTTGAAATATTTCATGCCCATTTTCAGCTAAGTAATACTTGTCATTATCATATTCAATGGAAAATCTTGATCTTGTATCCCAGTTAAAGTTATATCTTAAACCACTTGGTGAAGTAAACCCACATGGAAATTCTATTCCCACATGCTGATGATGATCCATTTCAAATAAACTATGCACCTGTTCCTGATATTCTCCGCCTAAATCCAAATGCCTAAAAATAGCAGGCTTTGCATTTACGCCTTCTATATTTACTTTTGCTTTAAGCTCCAACTCTTTATAAAGCCTCTTTTTTAAATCGCTCATGTACTTTTCCCCCTATTATTTTTTATAGTAACTGTTGTTAATCCACGTATCTACATCGACATCATTTTTTATTAAGTTATTGTCTTTCAAAAACTTTTCAACATCTTTAATTTTACTAATGTAATCTGCTGTAATTTCTACATTATATCTATAATCATTCTTAGGATATAAAAAATCATAAGTCTCGTTGGTATTTCCAGCCTTAACCCATTGAGCCTTTGCTGCTGTGGAATCTGATATAGTCAATTGCTTTGCTTTATCTAAAGCCTTTATAACTGCTGAAACTGTTTCAGGATTCTCTTTTGCATATTCGGTTCTCACAACGCCTGCACTGGCACCTACCCATTCAGGATTATTGCTGGTATCCAATAATACCTTTGCATTTTTGTTGAGAACTAATTTAGCTTCTACAACACCGCCAACAACAATAGCATCAACTCCTTTTCCCAGAAAAGCTGTAGCTGCATCTTGTGCTGTCATATTAACAAATTGCACATCATTTACTGTAAGCCCATTAGCTTCTAACATTTTTATGAGAATCCTATGCATGTAAGATCCTTTTTGTGTTGCAATCTTTTTCCCTTTGAAATCCTTGACAGATCTTGCAGTTGAATCAGCAGGAACTAAAAATGCTGCTGTATTGTTTGAACCGGAAGCAACAAACAGCTGAGTATCTATTCCTGAAGCTTTACCAACTATAGCAGGTACATCGCCTAATATCCCTATATCTATACTTTTACTTGCAAGAGCTTCATTGATGGCTGGACCAGCACCTGTAAAAGGTACCAGCTCCGACTTAACTCCAATCTTATCAAGTTCTTCCTGAATATATCCCTTATCACTTGCAATACCCAATGTATCAGATATCTGAGCCTTTCCAGTTACATCTACATATCCGATTTTAACTGTTGAACTGACATGCCCCTGAGCCTTATCCTTAGTATCAGTGGCTTTTTGGGTTGTGCATCCTGCCAGCAGCAACATAGATCCAAATATAATTACTGCCGGTTTCATAAATTTTTTCATAAATATCCCCTCTTATTCATATTTTTTATATTTATGCAAAAAGAGGCCCATCATTAAATTTTAATGATAGGCCTCCAGTTTTCTGGTCAGCTTAATTATTTACCATTTTCCTTACTTATTATTGCAGATCCCAAGTCTTGTAACAAACTAACAGATCCATTGTATCCTGCATAACTTTTATTTAAAACAAGTTCTTCTGCTATTGGAAAAGATGTTTCAATAATTGCCACATCTAATTCCTTTGCCACACTTTTCTCTAATGAACTACCTAAAATAAGCTCCACATTGCTATTTAAAATTATTTTCTCTATCTCTTTGCCATCTTCAGTAAAAATAACTTCAACATCAGAATTGTTAAACTTATTTTTTATTATTTCTTGTGTTTTTAAATCCACATCATCAGTTATAATTACCTTATCTGGTATTAATCCCAATGGATTATTAAGAAAGCTTAATATACCTAGCGACAAGCTGCTATCACCAACAATGGCAAATCTTCTTTTATAATTATATTTGAAAAAACTATCCAGTGAATTTTCTATGTAGTAAGCCACTCTTTTTTCTTCTTTAGATATTACTTCATTAATAATATCATCAGCTATCTTAAGTGATTCGCCTACCTTTTTAACAAATTCACTAGTGTCCTTAGGACCTACAGGAATATTGTCAAAATATAAATATTCAGTTCCATACTTTTCTTGCAACAATTCTGCTGAAGCTAATCCCCAGCTTGATAGAACTATATTAAGCTCTGCCTTAGGAACTGAAGTCCATTCTTCTATACCTTGTCCTAACCCAAAAAGTGTATTTACCTTAACTCCTGTTGATTCTAAAATTCTTCTTATTTCCTCTAAGTTTCCTTTCCAGAAAACATCCTGTTCTGGTACAATTCCTAATATATTAACTAAAGCCGGAGTTTTGCTCCGATCAACCTTTGTAAATTTATCCAGCTGATGTATTATTGATTTTAAGGTAACGGAATATCCTAAATGTGTCCCCCCCTTAAATCCTGGAGTACTAGCAATTATTACAGGGTATCCTTGTTCCTGAGCCTCTTTAGTCATAGCTGGAGCATCATCCCCAACAAGTTCTGTTGTACAGCCTGTAAGCACTACATACAAATCTCCCCTTTGAACTTTCACAGTATTTTTTATTTGCTCTCTTAATCTTGATGTACCACCAAAAACTACCTGCTTTTCAATAACATTGCTTGATACCAGCGAGAGTCCTCCTGTATACCCTGATCCGCTGTTTCCGCTCAAAGTGCCCCCTGACAGATACTGCTGAAAACCACATCCAGAAGTGGAGTGCACTATTGGTATTGCACTTTCAATAGCTCTCACCGTTTGTATTGCACCATGTAGTAAACAGCTGTTTCTTTGTAGTCCAGTAACCTTTGTCATGCTATTTCACCTCCTGTTTTATATACCAATTAGTGCTTTTTCCAAACCAGTTCTCATGATATGGCAATCTTATATTATCACTTAAATACCCTTCCAGATTATCATTATCAAACACCTTAGAAAACTCTTTTAATATTTTAGCAATTCCCTCATAACCATATAATTGTTCACTATCTAAAGCGATAGATTTTATTCCGGATTTGGAAACCCACACAGAATCTGCAGCTCTTCCTATATACAAGTCAGGATTAACTTTTTTTACAATATTTAGAACCTCGAAAATTTGCCCAGTTGAAACATGTATTTTAGCTTCTTTATCCTTATCTCTGAACCTCTTCAGCTCTTCAACTGAAATATTATCAATATACTCCACAGTAATTCCTGCTATTTCTGCATTTAATTCTTCTAGCAGCTTTGATAATTCAAATGCGGCAGTAGGTAAGTGATTTATATATATCTTTCTGCCACCTATAACATTTGATTTAATTGCCTTATCCAGGGACTTTAAGTTTTTCAGTATATACTTGTTTGCTTCTTCCTCAATCCCCAATTCCCTGGAAATGTCAATAATCCATTTATTAGTAGCTTTTATTCCTATAGGGGAACTTGTTTCAATATATGGAATGTTAAATTCATCTCTTAATAATTCAGCCAGAAAGTTGCCTGATACCTTGTCAATCGCTACTGTTGCCTTAGCATTAACAGATTTCTTAATATTATCAATACTGCTGTTTCTTGAGATAGTGTTATAATTTATACCCAAATCATTCAGGATCTTTGTTATTGCTCTTAATTGTCTGTCACTTTCTGAAATGGAAATTATATTTACAAAATTGCTTTTTTCTGTTTTTTGCGCTGAAGGAAGGATGTATTTCGCAACAGCATGCAAAGCTAAATCATATCCATAAGCACTTATTTTTGATTTAAATCCATCAGAGTATATAGGTATTATTGGAATTTCAACTTCTTCTTCTAACTCATAAATTATAGATTGAATATCATCATTATTTATAGCTACAACAGGTGTTGAGACAATAAATATAACTTTGGGGTTGTATTTTTCTAAAGCTTTCCCTACAGCTTCTCTCAATTTGGAATCTCCACCTAAAATAGAATCCTGCTCAGTAAGATTGGTTACCAGCCATGGCCTTCCAGAATCCTTAAGATATAAATTAAGCTGAGCTGAAGCACAGCCTGCAGGTCCGTGAATTATTATTACACTGTTTTCAATTCCATTAATGCTTTCTAAAGTATATATTATTTCATCTGTTGAAACCTGAGAAAATGTCCTGATTCTTTGTTTTAATTCATCACTTTCTACTACTGCTAGGAGATTACCCCAATTTCCATAGTAGGCATTGGTAGCATTTAATTTTTTTTCCCTTATAAAGGGTCTTTTCTGTAAATTTAATGACATGTTAACCCTCCTTATATACCTGAGGCAGTATCTTTTACCAGACCAGTTTCTGTATCTATGATCTTATCACCCCAGCTTCTTGCCCAATCTCTGAGTTCTGTTACACTTAATGGATTTGGAACAACCAAGTTTTCATTTTCAACTACTTGCCTTGCCAGTTCTCTGTATACATCTGCCTGAGGTGAATTAGGATTAGCTTCAATTACTGTTTTACCATACAGCTCACTTTGAGCTACAACTGTTGAACGGGGAACATAGCCTACTGCTCTGGTTCCTGTCTTAGCTGCAAAATCATTAATCAATGACTCAGCATATGGCTGAACTATACTGTTTGCAATTATTCCTCCAAGTTTTGCTCCTCCTGTAGGAGCATATTTATTTATTGCTTTAAATAAGTTATTTGCAGCATAAACCGCCATAAAATCAGATGAACTTACAACATATGCTCTATCTGTGATTCCATCTCTTATAGGTACAGCAAAACCTCCGCACACTACATCCCCAAGAACATCATATAATACATAATCTGCATCATATTCCTCAAAAACATTTAACTCCTGAAGTAAACTTACTGCTGCATTTATTCCTCTTCCTGCACAGCCCACTCCTGGAACTGGTCCGCCAGCTTCTATGCAAAGTATATCCTTAAACCCTTTAACGGATATATCTGATAATTTGACATTGCTTCCCTCTCTTAAACTGTCAAGAACTGTAGGCAGGAAGTTTCCTCCTCTTAAAGTATTAGTTGAATCACTTTTAGGATCACATCCTATTTGAATTACCCTGTAACCTGCTTCTGCCAGTGCTGCACTTATATTTGAAGTTGTAGTGGACTTACCTATTCCACCTTTACCATAAATCGCTATATGCTTTGCTTTTTTTGCCATTATTATATTCCTCCTATTGTATAAATAAATATTTATGTAATTATTAAACCATCAGTAATAAAATCTATGTACTTCCCCCTTATAAGTTTTATAAAAAATCTTCAAGGCGATTATTCTTATTTTTTACTCTTTAGGGACTGTAACCAGACTACGTATAATCGTATTTTCCTTAAGTCATCCTCAACTTGAAAATTTATAATTTCCTAAAGAGTAAAAAAATAGGCTCCAAAGAAGTTAGTACGTACTCGTACAACAATTCTTTGAAGCCTCTAGTTTACTAGTCAACTTACTAATCTTTGCTTAAAAAGAAAAGTCCCTTCTAAGAATAAGAGACCATTTGAACCTATGTTCTCTCATCTTTCAGATTCTTGAATCTGCAGGAATTGGCACCTTATACTTATTTACAGGTTGCTGAGTTTCATAGGGCCCTTTCCCTCCACCTCTCTTGATAAGAGCTATATTCTATTATTTGAGGAACGCATCCAATCCATAGTTTTCATATATGTTTTATATTATATATTGTTTTTTTTCATTGTCAACACTATTATTTATATTTTTTCACATACTTTTAATTATATGAGATTATGCTCTGATACCATCTTCTTTAAATACAGTAATAGCACCTCATCAATTCGAACTTCAGTATCCGTATTAACATCTATTCAATTATAGGAATAGTTCTAAAAAGTCCTATCTATGCGTATGCTTATTGGATAGTCAAAAATTTTTTCTTTTCTAAGTATAAAGTTTTCATTTTTAATTATTAAAACATCTTTATCTGTTACTGTTGATCTATTATTATAAAAATTAACTGTGTTTATTTCATAATCTATACTCATCATTATCCACCTCTCTTTTTAATACAAAAGGCACCCAGACACTCTTAAAGTATCTAGATACCTCTAGTTTTCCAGTCGGCATTAAGATTTATTTTAATTTGAATTTCTCTTCTTTTTCTATTTTTTCTATTTTTCCGTTTCTAACCGTAATGTTTATTGATCCAAACTTAAGTTTTCCAATCAAGTATATAATTAAATCTATTTCTTTTTTCACTACTATCCTATCTTTTGAAATGCTGTCAGCGTCAACAAAGATAGTTTCCTTCCAAGTAAGTTTCGTTAATGTTAACTTGTACTGAGTGACCATCCTGGTTAATGACAGTTAAGCTCCCATTCTCAATTTGTTTAAGCTTGCTAATTATATTTCTTCGGATGTTTTCAATAGACAAATTGTTTATTCCTTTAGAATTGGCACTATACGACATTTTATCCCCCCATAAAAAATTGTTGCATAAGTTCTTACTATAATAAATTATACATCCCCTAATAATTTCTATCGGAGCCTTACTAATCATAGTTTTTCTATATGTTTTATATTATATGTCCATTTTGCCAGATGTCAACCTTAATATGAAAATTTTATTAAAATAATTTTTTTCGCCAAATTTTAATATGCTGTTTTTTTACTCTTTAGTTACTACAGCTGAACCAATTAAAAGCAGTTGTGCCTTGATTTATCTAGAATCTATGAACTTTATAAGTTTCTCGTAAAGGGAAAAAAATGCTAAGTTATTATTTAAAATAAAAGAGGTCAATTAAGAGATATATTTTTCGGGGTTATTACTATGCCTTTCAGTGATTCGTATTTTCCATTACGACCAAGGTTGATAAAAGTCAAAAACCTGGATTCTGACTTTTCACCTTAAGTTTTAGAAATAAAAAAGCTGATTTTTCCTAGGAAAAATCAGCTTTTTTTATATTAAGCTAAGCAAGTTACATAATTATTGTTTTTGGTGGCTCACCGGGGAATCGAACCCCGGACACCATGATTAAAAGTCATGTGCTCTACCGACTGAGCTAGTGAACCACATCTAACACACTAGGATATTTTATACTAATTTATATACTTTGTCAACATGTATTTTAAATGCTTAATTTACTTATTTGTGATTTAATTGTTTCTATTGATTGATTGAACTTTTCCTTTTCCCTCTGTGTCATCTCTATTTCTACCAATTCTTTTACTCCATCCTTATTGAGAACAACAGGCACCCCTGCGAATACATCATAAACCCCAAATTCACCTTCCAGTAAGGTTGACACAGGAATTATTTTATTTTCATCATTGAATATTGCCTTAATTATCCCTACTGCAGCAGTAGCAATTCCATAGTAAGTTGTTCCCTTCCTGTTAAATACTTCCCACCCAGCCTGAGCTGTATCTAAAGTCAACTTGTCTAAATCAACATTTCCCACTCGATCTTTATTATCACTTATTACTTTTGCAAAAGGTTTTCCTCCAATATAAACGTGGGACCATGGGACCACTTGAGAATCTCCATGCTCTCCCATGGAATAAGCCTGAACACTTCTAGGATCTATTTGAAACATATTTGCAATAAAGTATTTTAATCTTGCTGAATCAACTGAAGTACCAGTACCTATGACATGACTCTTAGGTAACCCTGATAACTTCCATACATAATACGCCATTGTATCCACTGGATTAGAAATTATTATAAAATGTCCATTAAATCCGCTCTTCATTATAGGTGTTACTATTGACTCCATAATTCTGGCAGAAGCATCTAAAGTATCCGCTCTGCTTTGCCCCGGTTTTGGCGGAGGACCTGCTGTTATTATAACTGCATCAGCATCTGAACAATCTTGATAACTTCCAGCCTTAACCCTGGTATTATGTTCCAAATATTCAATGCAGTGACTTAAATCCATTGCCTCGCCTCTTGCCTTTTCACCATTTACATCAATCATAACTATTTCTTCGCAAACTCCTTGAGTTATCAGACTGAACCCTGTACTTGACCCGACCAATCCAGTACCTACTATAGCTACTTTTCTAGACTTTACAGCCATTTTCTCCCCTCCTGTCAATAGAATATTATATATTCCCATTGTTTCTTTTTTATTTATTATAATTAGTATATATCATTAATTATAGTCTAACAAACAAGCATGTATAATTTATTTTATACTAAATATCAATTCAATATATAAAATAAATTATTGAAATTCGTTTAATTTGGTTTATAATATACTAATGAATAGAAAATATATTACATAAATTTTTAATATACTAAAAAAACTTCAAAATAAGTTTGAAAATAATTATTGCCTAGTATACCTATATGTTTTATAATATATGTATACTGGATAAATATTATATTTTTAAAAAAAGTAGGTGTACTTTATGAAAATTTCAACAAAAGGAAGATATGGCGTTCAACTAATGTTGGATTTAGCTATTCACTACAATCAGGATTTAGTTCCATTGAAAGATATAGCCGCTCGACAGAAAATTTCTGAAAAATATCTCGAGCAAATAATCACTCCACTTAACAGATCTGGATATGTAAGAAGTGTAAGAGGTTCTCAAGGCGGATACATGTTGGCTCTTGAGCCCTCAAAAATTACCGTAGGTATGCTGTTAAGGGTGTTGGAAGGTCCCCTGTACATTGTAGATTGCGTTGCAACTGACCAACCAAACTGTGACAAAGCCTCTACTTGTGTTACTATAGGCATCTGGAGGAAGATAACACAAGCATTAGAAGATGTGGTTGATAACATTACTCTTGAGGATTTAGTAGAGGAGTATAAATCAAAAATTGAACCAGACTTTTGCATCTAGGTTTTATGAGTTTATCTCATAAAACCTTTTTTACTCTTTAGGAAATTATAAAATTTTCAAGTTGTGGATAACTCAAAGTATATACGATTTATACTTAATCTAGATACAGTCCCTAAAGAGTAAAAAACAAAGTTGTCGCCTGCTAGATTTTCCTCACATACATTCAGAAAGGCAGATGCGAGAAAAAATCCACGGCTCATAATCGCCTTGACAATTTTTTTAAAATTGTAACTATATGTTTTGGCATTTCATAGTATAACTTATAAACTAATTACTAGAGAATTCAGAGAGGTATACTATGTGTGGAATATCAGGTTGGATTGATTTTTCTAAGGATTTGACTCCCTTTAATAATATTATTGAAAAAATGAATGCTACTCTTAAGCTAAGAGGCCCTGACAGTGAGGGTTTTTTCTCAAGTAAAAATGTCCTTTTAGGCCATCGTCGCCTTATAGTCGTAGACCCTGCCGGAGGCGTGCAGCCAATGATAAAGCATAAAAACTGCAATACTTACGTACTTGTGTATAATGGGGAACTCTATAATACAGAAGATATAAGAAAAGAGCTTCTTTCATTTGGTTATGTTTTTGATTCCTATTCTGATACTGAAGTTCTGCTTACTTCATATATCCATTGGGGAATAAATTGTTTAGAAAAACTAAATGGGATTTTCTCTTTCTGTATTTATGACAAGAATTCTCATAATGCTTTTTTGGTAAGAGATCCCTTAGGTGTTAAACCTTTATTCTACTCAATAAAAGGATCTTCTCTTATCTTCGGTTCTGAAATAAAAACTTTGTTGGCACACCCCTATATTTCTTCTAAAATAGATAAAAATGGGCTGACTGAACTTCTTGCCTTAGGGCCTGGAACAGTTCCTGGCAGTGCAGTTTTTAAGGATATTAAAGAGATTCCTCCTGGTTTTTTCTTAAGATTTTCCCCAAACGGTTCCTATTTAAGAGAATACTGGAGTCTTAAGGCTGAGGATTTTAATGAAACTCAGGAAGAGGCTGAAGAGCATTTACGTGAATTATTAATTGATTCAATTGCAAGACAGCTGGTAGGAGATGTCCCTTTATCTACCTTCTTATCAGGCGGTCTTGATTCCTCAGTAATCTCTGCCGTAGCTGCCAAGGAATTTAAATCAAGAGGCAAAAAGCTAACCACCTATTCAATTAATTTTGAAGATAGCGAAACATATTTTAAGTCTTCATTGTTCCAACCAACCTCAGATGAACAATGGGCTCAATTCATGTCTAAGTCTATTGAAAGCAACCATAAAACAATTATGATTAATAATATTGATTTAGTCACTTATCTAAAAGAAGCCTTAGTAGCCAGGGATTTGCCTGGAATGGCTGATATCGATTCATCTTTATATTTAGCCTGTAAAGAAATACGAAAAGATTTTGTTGTGAGTTTATCCGGAGAATGTGCTGATGAAATATTAGGGGGATATCCCTGGTTTACAAATCCGGATATGATAAATGCAAATACCTTTCCTTGGGCAAGATTTGTTTCAAGTAAAACAGAGCTATTAAATCCTCAAATTAAAAACCTAAAAATCCAGGAAGCAGTTGACTCCAACTATAATGAATCCATTTCAAAAGTATCTCACTTGGATGGAGAAACCCCTATAGATTTCAGAATGAGGGAACTATTCTATCTCAATGTAAAATGGTTTATGGTCAACCTTCTTAACAGAAAAGACAGAATGAGCATGTCTAATTCCTTGGAAGTTCGTGTTCCCTTCGCAGATGTAAGACTTGTTCAATATGCTTATAATATACCATCAAAGATAAAGTTCATAAATGGAAGAGAAAAGGGACTACTTAGAAAATCCTTGAAAGGCTTTCTTCCTGATGAAATTATTGAAAGAAAAAAAAGTCCTTATCCTAAAACCTATAATCCAATATATACAGATGAAGTCTGCAAAGAAATGAATAGAATTTTAAATACACAGTCTTCACCTGTATTAGACATTATAGATAAAATTAAGGTACAAGAAATTGTTGATACCAAAGGCAGTTCCTATAAACTTCCCTGGTATGGGCAATTGATGATGGGTCCACAATTTATTGCTTACTTGATTCAATTAAATATGTGGATGGAGCTATATAGTATTCAACTAGTACAATAATATAGGGGCCCGATTGCTTTCAGAATTGAAAAATCATATCAGGCCCTTGGCCTATTCAGGGTTAATTCAGGGCTAATTCACAATTAATCCTGGATTTTATAATATTGACAACAATTACACATACCGTTATAATTTAATAAAATATGTACTGTTTATCAGGCATAAGTTTTATTTAAACTTATGCTTTTTTCATTAGTTCAAAAAATTATTTTTAGTTATAGGAAGGAAGTGAACAATCCTAATTGCTTATTTTATAATTAGGAAATATTATGTTTGGATTTTTTAACAAAGAAATTAAACTTATAGCTCCTGTATCCGGAAAAACAATTGATTTATCTCAGGTGCCTGATGAAGTATTTGCTCAAAAAATGGCGGGCGACGGTGTTGCCATAGATACTTCCGATGACTTGATAGTTGCCCCTGCTGATGGAGAACTTACATTAATATTTAAAACAAACCATGCTTTTGCCATGACTCTTTCAGATGGAACTGAAATTTTAGTTCACATCGGCCTTGACACTGTATCTTTAGAAGGTGCCGGTTTTACATCTTTAGTTAAACAAGGATCAAAAGTAAAAGCTGGAACTCCTATTATAAAAATTGACAGGGAATTTATAAAGTCAAAGGGTATTTCTCTAATTACACCAGTTCTTATTACAAACCCTGATACCTTAAAAAGCTTAAATCCTATAATTGGAGAAAATGTCGAAGCAGGAAAAAATATTATCTTATATTATAAAAAATAAGGGCAAGAATACTTGCCCTTATTTTATTTATTTCAAAGATTCGAGATATAAAATAGCAAAGAATGCACTTTCCATACAATAAAAAAACTGTCTTAAAACTTTTGCGTTAAGACAGTTTTGGTGGCTCACCGGGGAATCGAACCCCGGACACCATGATTAAAAGTCATGTGCTCTACCGACTGAGCTAGTGAACCATGAATTTGGCGACTCCCTACTCTCCCACACAGTCTCCCGTGCAGTACCATCGGCATCTCAAAGCTTAACCATCCTGTTCGGAATGGGAAGGGGTGTTACCTTTGTATCATCATCACCAATTTTACCTCTAAAATTGCTATATCCTTCGCATTGCGTTGTCGTCTGCATCGCTGCGGTGCTCACATAGCCTAGTATGTTCCTCTCCGCGCGCCTTGACTCCTAGCACTGCTCGAATCTATCAATTTTAATGTGAAATAACAGTTTTTATTGCTGTTCTTTCAAAATTGCACATAATATCCAGTTGTTTTT
>JBEHWK010000046.1:0-22618 GCA_040217795.1 Clostridiaceae bacterium | reverse complement strand
GTTGTTGAAAAAATTATTCAGGTTTATAATGAAAATGCATTGAAAAAAGAAAGACTTGGAGATTACATAGACAGAATAGGACTAGATGCCTTTAAAGGACAAATAGGATTATAAAATGGTGGTGCTTGGCACCACCATTTTATATGCATGGATTTTATGCATGGAATTATATATATGTGAGTTTTGGACAACCCTTGGAATTTTGTCTTAATCATTTTGGAGCTACTTCTTGTTTTTTGGGTTTTAAACCTATATTAATGTGTTTTAATTAAGTGTTGATAAATTATCTGCTTCATCTCGCAGTTACTTACTAAACTATATAGAATTAAGAATATTCTTATTGGACAAGCTTTAATGGATATTTTACGAAGCCTTTTTAAACCCGTCAAACTGAACTTTATCAAATTCATATACCTTTAATTGTTTTTTTCCTCTTGCAAGCTTATTTAATAGGGCTTGTGCAATATTCTCTTTATTTTCAACTGTTATCCTGAATAAATTAATATAATAGCTTATGTATTTGCTTGCCACACCAGAAAAGATGTATAAAAATCTCTTGAAACTCAGTGATTGAGCCTGAGCTTTTCCTATATTCATTCCTTCTACAGAATAAGTCAAGCTTCCCTTCATATTAAGTATAAGATTATTATCTCTTGCAAAATTGATATATACTTGTCTTCTGGGACTTCCAAGCACCCGCCCATTTTTAATTACCGGAACCAGTACTTTGTCTAAAACTTCTCTTGTTATTTCATTTTTTACAGGGGCTTTTACAAGGGTATTCCCTTCTGAATCTTTAGAACTCAATATCATTACAGATCCTCTCTCATTCATAAAGATTGGCTTTTTTGAGTGATTTCCTTTAAAGTTTTCCTTCATTTTCATCTCATGGACGTCTATGTTTTCTGAGAGTTCACAGTCATTTATCTGTGTTCCAACTACGCTTAAAACCTTATGTCTCCAATAAAAACTTGTGGTGAGGCAGATACCAAGGTACTTGGTTATTTCTCTTAAGGTGAGGCTTTCCTTCATACAAAACAAGTACTTTATCCACATTTCAAGAGGTTTTTTGCTGTACATAAAGGGGGAGCCTGTCATTTCTGAAAAACTCTTTCTGCAGGATTTGCATATGTATCTCTGTTTTCTTTGTTTTGTTTTTCCGTTTCGATTTATGTTTTTGCTGCTGCAGTTTGGACATTCATGGGGGGTAGATGATTTCATGCTCTTGAGTGCAGCCTCAATGTCGGCTTCATTAAAGATATCTTCAGGCTTTAGAAACATTTTTCTGAACTCTATTTCATAGCGGTTAAAATAAATCATCTGAATCAACTCCCAGGAATATATTCCTTTGAATTCTTGACATAGATCAATAGTCTTAATCAATTTCAAAAAAAGTTTTTCAGATTGTCGTTATTGTGAATGGGGATATCTCATCAACACTTTGTTAAAACAGATGAATATGGATAAATCAGCAATAAAACTTATACTTATCAAAATCTGCATCAGTGAATCAATTGCTTGGACTAAATAAAAATCGGATGATTAAATTATTTTGTAATAAGAATTGAAATATATAGTTAGCTATGATAAAATGCTATCAAGTGTGGTATAGTCCACTTGTCCGCCGGTAATCAACAAAAATAAGGAGAGGTTGAATTTAATATGAAATTAGATGATAACAGTCCGATTCCTTTATACTATCAATTGGAAAACATAATTAAAAAAAGAATAGAAGAGGGAACATATAAAGTAGATGAAAAGATTCCATCAGAAAGAATGTTAAGCGAAGAGCTGGATATAAGCAGAATGACCATAAGTAAAGCAATCGGCAACCTGGTTGAAGAAGGCATTTTATATAGGAAAAAAGGCATGGGAACTTTTGTGGCTAAAAATAAAATCGACTTTTTCCCGGGACTCACTGGATTTACTGAGATTATTGAAAACAAAGGGATGAAACCTTCAAGCAGGGTAATATCTCAAAGTGTTATAATTCCGGATAAACACTTATGTGAAAAACTTCAGATTTCAGAAGATGAAAAAGTTATTTTCACACAGAGATTACGTTTAGCAGATGATGAAATCGTTAACCTGGAGGAATCCTATGTCCCTTATTCATTATGCCCCAAATTACTGGAGGCTGATTTATCTGCTGAATCCATATATAAACTTCTGACTGATGAAGGACATAAACCGTTAAAAGCGGAGGAGAAAATTCAGGCTATTTTATCAGATAAGGAGCTCGGAAAACTTCTGCAGATAAATGTGGGTGAAGCTGTTTTAAAGCGAAGAAGAATAACCTGGTCAAAGGATAAGCCTATAGAATACAGTTTAGATTACTATAGGGGAGATATTTACACAATGATTATGACAATAAACAGCTGATTTAAAGGAGGAATTTTTAATGGTAAGAAATTTTCCGGAAGGATTTTTATGGGGAGGCGCAGTAGCAGCTAACCAGTGTGAAGGTGCATATAATGAAGATGGTAAGGGCTTATCAACACAGGATATAGCACCAAGAGGTGTTATGGGGCCGGTTACAGCGGAACCAACAGAAGATAACATGAAACTTATAGGTATTGATTTTTATCACAGGTATAAAGAAGATATTAAGTTATTTGCTGAGATGGGTTTTAAAACCTTCAGAACATCTATCGCATGGTCCAGAATATTCCCCAATGGTGATGATACTGAGCCAAATGAGAAGGGGCTGCAATTTTATGATGATTTATTTGATGAATGCATAAAGTATGGAATTGAACCCCTTGTTACAATTTCACACTATGAGACTCCCCTTGCTCTTGCAAAGAATTATGACGGATGGGTAAATCGCAAGCTTATAGGATTTTTTGAAAACTATGTAAGAACAATATTCACAAGATATAAGGATAAGGTTAAATACTGGCTGACTTTCAATGAAATAAACTCGGCTACACATTTTCCTTATACAAGTGCAGGAATATGGACGCAAAGGGAAAAACTTAGCAAACAGGATCTGTATCAGGCTATGCACCATGAGCTGGTTGCCAGTGCGTCAGCAGTAAAAATCGGTCATGAAATAAATCCGGAATTTAAAATCGGATGTATGATTCTTGGAGTGCCCACTTATCCGCTGACACCAAAGCCGGCGGATGTGCTTAAAGCTATGGAACAGGACAGACAAAATCTTTTCTTTGCAGATATTCATGCAAGGGGAGTATATCCAAAATATATGAACAGGTTTTTTAAGGAAAATAATATAGAAATCAGAATAGAACTCGGGGATGAGGAAATATTAAAAAATACAGTGGATTTCATTTCATTCAGTTACTATATGAGTGCCTGCGCAACTTCAGATCCGGAAAAGGATGTAAAAGGAAAAGGAAATCTTATCGGAGGAGTTCCAAATCCGTATCTGAAAGCATCAGACTGGGGATGGCAGATAGATCCTGAGGGGCTGAGGTATATTTTGAATGTATTATATGACAGATATCAGAAGCCTTTGTTTATTGTTGAAAATGGATTGGGTGCCGTTGATGAACTGGTGACTGATGAAAATGGCAATAAGACAGTGAATGATGATTACAGAATCAGGTATTTGAATGATCATCTGGTTCAGGTTGCTGAAGCAATAGAAGACGGAGTGGAAGTAATGGGATATACAAGCTGGGGATGTATCGATCTTGTCAGCATGTCAACATCAGAGCTTAAAAAGCGTTATGGTTTTATATATGTGGATCGTAATGATGATGGAACAGGAACATTGAACAGGTACAGGAAAAAGAGCTTTTTCTGGTATAAGGAAGTAATTGCGACAAATGGGAAAAGCCTAGTATAAGATATTAAAATACCCCGGATTTCAGTAAGAAATTCCGGGGTATTAATATATTCATAATTCCCATGAGCATCGATGGTTTGTGCACTTATTTAGGCAGACTAAAGCAGAAAGTTGCTCCTTTGTCTACTTCTCCGGTTATCCATGCCCTGCCGTTATGCCTTTTCAATATTCTTTGAGTTATAGCCAGACCTACACCAGAGCCTTCAAACTCATTGGCTGAATGGAGTCTTTGAAACATTCCGAACAGTTTTGATGAGTACTTCATATCAAATCCAGCTCCATTATCCTTTACAGAAATGGTATATTCATTTTTACTCTCTGACAATGTAACTTCAATCATAGCAATTTCTCTGTTGCGGGTATATTTAAGGGCATTTGAAAGAATGTTTAAAACCAGAAGCCTTATCATTATTGGATCACCATTTATATTAGGAAGCTCACAAACATTAAAGCTGACTTTATTTTCAGGCTGAAGCTTTCTGAGTTCATCATAAACATCTATAAACACCTGCATTAAATCAATAACCTCGGTTTCCATTTCCATATTGCACATTCTGGAAAACTCAAGGAGACGGTCAATCAGGGTTATTACTTCATTTGATTTTTCTTCGATATTCATAACAAGCTCCTGCCCGTCGCTGTCCAATGCATCAGTGTAGTCAGAGGCAAGATATTCCGTTAATTTTTTGATTGAAAATAAAGGTGCTTTCAGATCATGGGATACGGAATAGCAGAAACTGTCAAGTTCCGAGTAAGCTTCCTTAAGGGAGTCGGACTGCTGCTTCAGTTTTATATGTGTATTGACACGGGCAAGCAATTCAGGTATGTTGAATGGTTTTACAACATAATCCTGGGCGCCAACCTCAAACCCTTTTTTTATACTTTCATCATCATTACTGGCAGTGAGAAAAATAATGGGAATATTGTTAAATGCACTATCGCTTTTAATGGTTTCACAAACCTCAAAACCATTCATTTCAGGCATGTATACATCCAGAAGAATAAGGTCAGGCTGATGCTGCTCCAATAATTTCAGAGCAGTGCTTCCTTTTGTAGCAACTCTCAATCTATAGTTGTTTTCACGGAGAATAGAAACAACGAATTCTATCTGTTCCGGCGTATCATCAATAAGAAGTATTTCCGGCTGGTTTATTGACTCACAATTTTTCAAGAATATCATCCCCAAAACGTTAATAAAGTAAAAAAATTATTGGTTGATAAATAAAAGACAATCTTATTATAATTAAGTATTATAACATAATTTTTGTTCAGAAGGAGGTGTTTATATGTTTTCAAAAATAAAATTAAAGCAATCGGTAATCAGTAAGGTTACATTAGGCATATTTTTTCTGATAGTCATAATGCTTTTTGGAAGTATCATGTATATGAAACGGAGTATAGAAGATGAGCAGATAGCAGAAAAGAGAAGAACTGAATTCAAGGAGCTGGGTATCAGTCTTGCGGATGCTTCCGATTATCTGACAGATGAAGCAAGAAAATTCTCTGTAACCAAAGATATAACACATATGAATAAATACTGGGAAGAAATAAACGCAACAAAAACGCGGGATAATGTTATCTCACAACTCAGCCAGCTGAATGCTGCAACCACTGAACTGGCGCTTTTGGGTGAAGCTAAAAAAAATTCAGATGCCCTTGTTGATACGGAGAGGCGCTCCATGAGGCTGGTGCTGGAGGCAATGGGCACCCCTGAGAGTGATATGCCTCTTCCGGTGGCTTCTTTCCAGTTAAGCAGTGAAGACAAAAAGCTTAGTAATGAGGATAAATTTGCAAAAGCACGTGATATAATGTTTGATGCAAAATATGATGAAGATAAAAAATCCATTATGGAGCCTATAGCCACTTTTCAAACAACTATGAATACCCGACTGGAAACTGAACTGGAAGCAGCGCGCAAAAAAATTATAGTAGCGGAGATTCTGCAGGCAATACTGTCATTAATTATTATTTGCGCTATTGCAGTATTACTAAGAATAATCTTTACACAATTGACTAATCCCATAAAGAATTATACAGATTCATTGAAGGATCTGATCGTCAGCAGGAACGGCTTCAGACTGATTCCGGAAGGGGTACAGGAACTGAGGATGCTGGCAGAAACCTTCAATAAAATATACAACTCCTTGCAGGAGGAGCTTATTAAGCGTATAAAAGCGGAAGAAACTATGAAGATTTCCAAAGAGGAAGCTGAGTCAGCCAATAGGACAAAGAGTGAGTTTCTTGCAAATATGAGCCATGAGATAAGAACACCATTAAATGCTATTATCGGCTACGAATATATGCTTAGGGATACCCTCCTTGACTCTGAACAAAGGGAGTATTCGGAAAAAATCGGAATCTCAGCAAGAAACCTGTTGGGAATTATCAGTGGTATTCTTGATTTTTCGAAAATTGAGGCTGGAAAGCTGACTCTTGAATCTATAGGATTTGACCTTTATAAACTGGTAATAGACATTCTCAGTATAGTACACTTTGAAGTCCAGCGGAAAGGGCTTAAGATTGACTATTGCATCAGCCCTGATGTGCCTCAGTATTTAAGAGGGGATCCAACAAGATTAAAGCAGATACTTTTGAATCTTGTTTCAAATGGATTAAAGTTCACTGAAAAAGGCGGACTTAATATTCATATTAAACTGCTGAAAAAAGAGATGAGTCAGATTATCCTTCACTTTAGTGTAGCTGATACCGGTATAGGCATATCTGAAGACGAGAAGAAATTTCTTTTTGAGGCTTTTATGCAGGGGGATGCCTCCACTACAAGAAAATATGGAGGAACAGGTTTAGGGCTGGCCATAAGTAAAAAGTTTGCAGAGGCTATGGGCGGCAGGATATATGTTGAAAGTGAACTGGGAAAAGGATCAGTTTTTAGTTTTACAGCGAAGTTTGGATCAGCAGATAAGATTCCTCTTGAAGGAAATGAAAATAAAATCCGAAAAATTAAAGGGATATTCAGGAACAGAAAAATACTTCTTGTAGAAGATAATGAAATCAATATTCAAATGACAAAAGAAATTCTTGAAAATATGGGATTTGAAACAGATATGGCTGAAAGCGGAGCTTCAGCAGTTGAAATGACAGAAAATAATTCATATGATGTTGTTCTGATGGATATCCAGATGCCTGAGATGGATGGGTATGAAGCAGCAAGGCGAATAAGAGCATTGAAAGGCACGGAGAATCTTCCTGTCATTGCGCTGTCCGCAGATGTGGTAGAGGGTGCAGCTGAAAAAGCAAAAGAGTCAGGCATGAACGGGTATATTATGAAACCATTGGATCCTGAGAAGCTGGCGGATGTTTTAAAGAATTTTATTAATATAGAAAGTAATGATAACTTAAAGGAGAAATACATTGAGGAAAAAGTCAGCAGGCAGGTTCCCATAGACTTTGAAAGGGGTATTGAAAGAATAGGCGGAAAGAAGGAAAAATATAAGGAGATACTTGAAATGTTTATTCGAAATCATGGAAGTGACGACAGAAAATTGTATGACCTTATACTGTCTAAGGATTGGGAAGGGGCTAAAAAACTTCTTCATACCATGAAAGGAATTTCAGGGAATATTGGAGCAAAAGGGCTCCAGAATGTATGTGAAAGATTTGAGAAGGTAGTTTTTATTGGTAATGAAAAAGAGTCAGGGTGTTTTTTTAGTGAGTTTCAGGCTGCTCTTAAAAAAACTGCTGATTTTGCCTCCAAAATTGTATTAACTGTATTGAATGAAGAGAATACAGCTGATACAAGTATGAAATCTCAAAATATTTATGAGGTTCTGGTTGAACTGAGTGATTTGCTTCGACTGGGGGACTCAGAGGCTAAAAAATACTTTCAATCACATAAGCAGTACTTGCTGGATGAATTGGAAAGAAAAGAATACAGCAAATTAAATGAAAAAATCACATCCTATGATTTTGATGAAGCAGCAGATTTCCTGCGTGAAATAATAGACAGAATAAGAGAGAAAAAGAAAGATGAAACGGGGGGTGAAGAAAAGATTGTATAAAGTGCTTATTGTTGACGATGACAAGACTTGCAGATATATTTTGCGGCGATATAAAAATTGGACATCCTACGGATTCTCAATTGAAGGGGAGGCCAGTGACGGAAAAGAAGCTTTGAAAAGATTAGAAACCTGTGAATTTGATCTTATTATCACAGATATTAAAATGCCTGGCATGGATGGAATCGAATTTCTAAACGAGCTTAATATTATGAAAAATAATATATGTGTCATACTGCTTAGTACTCACAGTGATTTTGAATATGCAAAACAAGGGATACGGCTGGGAGCATTTGACTACATTATAAAGCCTGTTGATGATGAGGTGCTCAGTGAAGCCCTTGAAAGAGCGAGAATGCATCTGAATGAAAAGTATCTGGATAAAAAGAAAAGCGAGAATGAAAAAAAGCATCTGGATGAAAGCATCATGCTCTATTATCCAAAGAACAGTGAAAAAAACCTTCTTTCATTGCTGATGTCAGGAAATTCAGATGCTGAAAATGAGGCGAAACGTATTTTTACAGATATAGCCAATATGTTTGAAAATAATCTTTTCAATACAGAAGTACTTCTTAAAAATCTGCTGTCAAATTTGCTTAAGGAGATTTACAGGGTGTGGCCCTGGCTTGAGAAAATTGAATACATAAACCTTGAGGAAGAATTGTCTTATATGGAATCTGAGGAAGAGATTAAGACAAAATTTATGGGATACATATGCAGAATGTCTGAGACAATAAGAAAATACGAACTTCATCAAACAGACAGTCTTGTAAAAATGACCTGCGAATATGTTTTGAGGCATGTTGAAGAGGAGATAAGTCTAAAGGATGCTGCGCAGGAACTTCATGCAAGCAAGGACTATATCGGAAAAGTCTTTAAGCAGAAAACCGGGGAGAATTTCAATCAATATGTTACAAAGATTAAAATGGAGCATGCAAAATATCTAATAAAATCAGGCAGCTACAAAAACTATGAAGTCAGTGAAAAATTGGGGTACAGCAATACAGATTATTTTTGCCGCCTGTTCAAAAACTATACAGGATATACTCCTTTGGAATTCAGAAAAACATTGTAAAATGATAATTTAACTTTTTTGTAGGGTAAAATTACTGTTTTTTTAGGTTTTTTTATTTCAGTATGTTATGTAATATTAATACATGAAATATATTGACATTTGTTCAATACATGAATTAATCAGGCATAGCAATGGCGTTATGGGAAATGGTCATCCGTTAATTGGGTGGAAGTGTTTTCCATAACGTTTTTTTATTGTAATATGTTCTGATCTGGTTTAAGGATTGAATTAATTAAACTTAGCAAAGGCGCTATGAGAAATGGGTATCCATTAATTTGGATATATGCATTTTACATAGCGCTGTTTGTTATTTGCAATCTTATTGTCAATGTTGAAGAACATAACATTTATGGCCATAAAATGTGTGTTACAAAGCAAAAGGGAAAAAAACTGAAAGAAAGCTTAGAAGGTGGTTATAGTATGAATAATGTGTTTTCAAATAGAATGAAAAAAGGACTTATTGGTGTAATATCTGGAACACTTGCAGCATCAATGATTTTTACAGGGTGTGCTGCCAAGCAATCCGGTTCAGCAAGCGCTGCTGATTCAGGGGATACAATTAAAGTCGGGGTTCTTCATTCCTTAAGCGGAACCATGGCAATGAGTGAGGTGTCAGTAAAAGATGCTGAGCTTATGGCAATTGAGGAAATAAACGCTAAGGGAGGAGTTCTGGGTAAGAAAATTGAGCCTGTAATAGAAGATGGAGCATCTGATGCACCAACATTTGCAGAAAAAGCAAAAAAATTACTTCAAAAGGATAAGGTTGCAACTATATTCGGCGGATGGACTTCTGCCAGCAGAAAAGCGATGCTGCCCGTAGTTGAACAAAATAAGGGACTTTTATGGTATCCCGTTCAATATGAAGGTATGGAAGCATCTCCAAACATATTCTATTCAGGAGCTGCGCCAAATCAGCAAATAGTTCCTGCTGTAGACTGGTTATTGGAGAACAAGGGAAAAAAGGTATTCCTGCTTGGTTCTGATTACGTATTTCCAAGAACTGCAAATAAGATAATAAAAGCACAAGTAAGTGCTAAAGGCGGAACTGTTACAGATGAAGAGTATACTCCATTAGGACACACAGATTACAGTACAGTTATCAATAAGATAAAGACTTCAAAACCTGATGTGATATTAAATACATTAAATGGTGACAGTAACGTGGCATTCTTTAAACAATTAAAGGCAGCCGGACTTACATCAAAAGATTTGACAGTAATGTCATTCAGTGTAGCTGAAGAGGAAGTAAGAGGGATAGGTGCTGATAATCTGGCAGGACATTTAGTGTCATGGAACTATTATCAGACTACAGATACTTCACAAAACAAGGAATTTGTTAAGAACTACAAGGCTAAGTATGGTGAAAACAGAGTTACAGATGACCCGATAGAAGCAGGATATGTTCAGGTATACTTATGGGCTAAGGCAGTGGAAAAAGCACAATCAACAGATGTTGACAAGGTTAAGGCAGCTGCGAAGGATTTAGAGTTTGATGCTCCGGAAGGAAAGGTAAAAATCAACGGGGATAACCAGCATCTTTATAAAACTGTAAGAATAGGTGAGGTCCAAAACGACGGATTAATAAAAGAAATCTGGAGTACGGATAAGCCGGTTTCACCAGATCCATTCTTAAAGACTTATGACTGGGCACAAGGATTGGATAAATAAGAAAATTTAATATAATGATAATCCACAGGTCCTGGCTGACAGCCGGGACTTTGGATAATTTATTTGGAGGTGGTAAAGTTGAATACTTTTATACTGCAGGTTTTTAATGGTATAAGTGTCGGATCAATATTGTTGCTGATTGCATTAGGCTTATCCATAACTTTTGGACTTATGAAAATAATAAATATGGCACATGGTGAGCTGATAATGATAGGTGCCTATTCAGCGTATGTTGTTCAACTGATTTTTAAGAGTATAGCGGGGGGAAAATTATTTGACTTTTATTTCATGCTGGCAATTCCCGTTTCATTTTTAGTTGCTATGCTGTTTGGAATTTTAATCGAAATAACAGTTGTAAGAAGGCTTTATGGAAGAGCATTGGACAGTTTGCTGGCAACCTGGGGGATAAGCCTTGTTCTTCAGCAGCTGGCAAGAAGTATATTTGGAACACCGAATGTGGATGTTACAGCTCCTTCATGGCTTTGTGGAAATATTCAGGTCGGTTCAGTGATATTGCCATATTCCCGACTATTTATAATTTTAATGGTTATTGTATTAATTGCGGGTATGTGGTTCTTTCTTTATAAGACAAGAAAAGGTAAAAATATCCGTGCAGTTATGCAAAACAGGGATATGGCAGCATGTCTTGGAATTCCAACCAGAACAATAGATTTATATACATTTGCATTAGGCTCAGGTATAGCCGGTATTGCAGGATGTGCTTTAACATTGATAGGACCAATAGGACCATCAATAGGAACAAATTATATTGTTGATGCTTTCATGGTTGTAGTTCTGGGAGGTGTCGGAAGCCTGGTTGGTACCGTTGCAGGAGCCTTTGCTATGGGAGTTGCCGGTACATGGCTGGAGTTTGTTACTAACACATCTATGGGTAAAGTGCTGGTTTTTGGACTGGTGATATTGTTTTTACAGTGGAAGAGCAAAGGATTATTTGTTATCAGTTCCAGAAGTTTAGACGATGAAGTTTGATTGGAGGGAAAGTGAGTTATGATAAAAAAGTTCAATTTCAATGAAAAAGTATTATTTTCAGTAATAACAGTAATTCTAGTACTTGCTCCTTTGGTATTGTCAGACTTCAGAACAAATCTCTTGGGAAAATTTATTTGTTTTGCAATAGTAGCAATAGGTTTAGATTTGATTTGGGGTTATACAGGGATACTGAGTTTAGGACATGGGGTGTTTTTTGGTATTGGGGCATATTGTATGGCAATGTATTTGAAGCTTCAGTCTTCAGGCAGCAAAGTGCCGGACTTTATGGCATGGAGCGGAGTGGGAAAATTGCCGCTTTTCTGGGTACCTTTTAAAAATCCGGTATTTGCTTTGGCAATGGTTGTGATAGCACCAGCAGCTATTGCATTTATATTAGGACTCTTTACTTTCAGAAACAGGATCAAGGGGGTATATTTTTCAATACTTTCCCAGGCATTATCAATAATCTTTGTTGTGCTTTTCGTTGGTCAGCAGGCATTTACAGGAGGTACAAACGGAATTACAAATTTTGAAAAGATTTTTGGACTGCCAATTACAGATCAGAAGGTAATCTATATATTGTATTATATTTCATTGATTATTCTTGTTGGTGTATTCATCTTATGCAGATTTATTGTCAAGGGAAGGATGGGAAAGATACTGGTGGCAATAAGAGATGGGGAGAACAGAGTAAGGTTTGCAGGATATAATCCAACGAGCTATAAGGTGTTCGTATACTGCCTTTCAGCTGCCATTGCAGGAATTGCAGGAGCACTTTTTGTACCTCAGGTAGGAATTATAACTCCATCTGAAATGGGGATTGTTCCATCAATTGAAATGGTAATATGGGTTGCCATTGGCGGAAGAGGAAGCATTATAGGTGCGGTGATCGGAGCTTTGCTTATGAACATAGTTAAGACTGGGGTAAGTGAAAACTTTCCTGAAGTGTGGTCTTATTTCCTGGGAATTACCTTTGTAATAGTAGTTGTATTTTTACCAAAGGGAGTTATGGGAATGTTCAGCAGATTAAATAAAAAAGAGGCATCCAGGGATGCAGCTTAACAGTATGAAAGGAGGATTTGGAGAATATGAAAGAGACAATTTTAGAGCTAAAGAATATAAGTGTCAGCTTTGATGGCTTCAAGGCGCTTCAGGAAGTTAATTTAAGTGTAAAAGAAGGAGATATTCACTTTTTAATCGGACCAAATGGTGCAGGTAAAACAACTTTACTGGATATTATCTGCGGAAAAACCAGACCTGCAGATGGAGAAATAATATTTGGCGATGTTAAACATTTATATAATAGGAAGGAACATGAAATAGTTGCCCTTGGTATTGGAAGGAAATTTCAGGCCCCATCTGTATTTGTGAATCTCACAGTGTTTGAAAACATGGAGATATCAATAAAACAGGAAAGAGGAATAATTCCGGCTTTGTTCAGAAAAATGAGTGGTGAAAAAATACAAAAGATATTGGATACTTTAACAACGGTAAATTTAATAGAGTATAAGGATATGCTTGCCGGCTCCCTTTCACATGGGCAGAAGCAGTGGCTGGAGATAGCCATGTTACTGGTTCAGGAGCCAAAACTTCTTCTTCTTGATGAGCCGGTTGCCGGCATGGGCAAGAGCGAAACGGAAAAGACAGGACAGTTGTTAAGGAAAATAAGCAGACAGTGTACTGTTCTGATTGTTGAGCACGATATGGAGTTCATGAGAAGATTCGCAACTACTGTCAGCGTGCTTCATGAGGGAAAGAACCTGTGTGCTGGAACTGTTGATGAAGTCCAGAATGATCCGAAAGTTATGGAAGTATATATTGGAAGAGGTGAGAAGAGTGCTTAAAATTAATGATTTAAATGCTTATTACGGAGATAGCATCATCCTTAGGGAAATTTCCATGAACATGGAGGAAGGCAAAGTTATAGGCATAGTGGGAAGAAACGGAGTGGGAAAATCAACCCTTTTGAAAAGCATTATGGGACTTGTTTCAACTCCTCAGGGAACTATTGATTTAGATGGAAAAAACATTATAAAAGATGCAACTTATAAAAGAGCTAAAGCAGGGATCGGATATGTTCCTCAGGGAAGAGACATATTCCCTCAGCTTACAGTAAAGGAAAATCTGATATTAGGGTTGGAGGTTAACAATGGCAAGGGAACAGTAGATGATGAAATATTTGAGCTGTTTCCGGTATTGAAAACTATGCTGGACAGAAAAGGCGGAAGCTTAAGCGGTGGGCAGCAGCAGCAGCTGGCAATCGCCAGGGCATTGATATCAAAGCCAAAGGTGCTTATTTTGGATGAGCCAACTGAAGGTATTCAGCCATCTATCATAAAGGATATCGGCAGAGTAATAAAAACCTTGAAGAAAAAGGGTGGGATGTCCATTATTTTAGTTGAACAATATCTGGATTTCGTATTGGACCTGGCTGATTATATATACGTTATGGAAAAAGGCGAGGTTGTAGAAGAAGGATTTACAAGTGAAATAAACCAGGAGAAGTTAAGGGAAATTATAGCTATATAGAAAGGATGAGAGGCAGTGCATTTAACTCCAAAGGAAACTGAAAAACTTATGCTTCATTTCGCAGGAGAACTGGCAAAACAGAGAAGAGCCAGAGGACTTAAATTAAACTATCCTGAAGCGGTGGCATTAATAAGCTCAGAGCTTATGGAAAGAGTGAGAGATGGTATGAGTGTTGCTGAACTTATGCATTATGGCACTACAATTCTGTCTCAGGAAGATGTTATGGAGGGAGTTGATAGTATGATACATGAAATACAGGTAGAAGCTACATTCCCGGACGGTACTAAACTAGT
Source organism: Clostridiaceae bacterium (assembly GCA_040217795.1). Classification (GTDB taxonomy): domain Bacteria; phylum Bacillota; class Clostridia; order Clostridiales; family Clostridiaceae; genus Clostridium_T. The sequence continues at coordinate 8,236 of JBEHWK010000046.1, read as the reverse complement.
TACTGTTCACAATCCAATAAGGTAGGTGAAATCTATGATACCAGGAGAGGTTATTGTTAAAGAAGGAACTATAAAGTGCAATGAGGGAAAGGAAGCCGTAAAGCTGACGGTAATAAATACTGGAGACCGGCCTATACAGGTAGGGTCACACTTTCATTTTTTTGAAGTTAACAAGGCTTTGGATTTTGACAGGAACATAGCCTATGGAAAGCATCTGGATATTCCATCAGGTACTGCAATACGATTTGAACCTGGAGAAGAAAAAGAAGTTTCCATGGTTGAATTTGGCGGAACAGGAGAAATCTATGGATTAAACAGCTTAACACAAGGTAATTACAGAGATGGGAAAGTAAAGGAAACAGCCTGCAAAAAGGCTAAGGAATCAGGATTTAAAGGGGTGAAATAATGTTTGAGATTTCAAGGGGCAAATATGCGGATATGTATGGACCCACAGTCGGAGACAAGGTGAGGCTGGGAGATACGGATTTAATAATTGAAGTGGAAAAGGATTATACCATTTATGGAGATGAAGCTAAGTTTGGCGGTGGGAAATCCATAAGGGACGGTATGGCTCAAAGCTGCGGAGCCCTTAGTGAAGAGGTTCCGGATATGGTTATAACTAATGTGTTGATCATAGATCACTGGGGCATAGTGAAAGGCGATGTGGGAATTAAAAATGGAAAGATATGCGGTATCGGTAAAGCAGGAAATCCATCACTGATGGATAATGTAACCAAGGAATTGGTTATAGGAGCCAGTACAGAAATAATAGCTGGTGAAGGATTGATTTTAACAGCTGGCGGATTGGATACACATATTCACTTTATATGTCCCCAGCAAATAGAAACAGCTCTTTACAGCGGAATCACCACCATGATTGGAGGGGGTACAGGCCCTAGCGACGGTACCAATGCTACAACATGTACTCCGGGAAAGTGGAATATGTACAGAATGCTGGAAGCTGCTGAGGATTTTCCTATGAATGTGGGGTTTCTTGGAAAGGGGAATTCATCAATGATGGAACCTTTAGAAGAGCAGGTTGAGGCTGGAGCCATCGGGCTAAAAATTCACGAGGATTGGGGAAGCACCCCATCTGTTATTGACAACTGCTTAAAGGTTGCAGACAAGTATGATGTCCAGGTTGCTATCCATACAGATACTTTAAATGAAGGAGGATTTGTTGAAGATACTTTAGCTGCAATAGGAGGAAGAACAATCCATACCTACCATACAGAAGGTGCCGGAGGCGGGCACGCTCCGGATATTATAAAAGCAGCATCTTTCTCCAATATATTGCCTTCCTCAACTAATCCCACAAGACCTTTTACCAGAAATACAATTGATGAGCATCTGGATATGCTGATGGTTTGTCATCACTTAGACAACAAGGTGCCGGAAGATGTGGCTTTTGCAGATTCCAGAATTCGTCCGGAAACTATTGCTGCGGAAGACATACTGCATGATTTAGGCATATTCAGCATGATGAGTTCAGACTCTCAGGCTATGGGAAGGGTCGGAGAGGTCGTAATCCGTACCTGGCAGACAGCAGATAAGATGAAAAAACAAAGAGGTCATTTGCAGGAAGACAGTGGGGAGAACGATAACATGAGGGTTAAAAGATATATATCAAAATATACAATAAACCCGGCAATAACTCATGGGATATCAGAATATGTCGGTTCTGTGGAACAAGGTAAAATGGCGGATCTGGTGCTATGGCGCCCGGACATGTTTGGAGTGAAACCTGAAATGATAATAAAAGGAGGCTTTATCATTGCAGCTAAGATGGGCGATGCCAATGCATCAATTCCTACACCGCAGCCTATAGTCTACAAGAACATGTTTGGAGCCTTCGGAAGCGCAAAATATTCAACATGTATAACCTTTATGTCAAAGGCAGGGATTGAAAACAAGGTTCCTGAAAAACTGGGCTTAAGGAAGATGATAGGTGCAGTTGAACACTGCAGGGATATTGGGAAGAAAGATATGATTCACAACGATGCTATGGGAAAAATTGAAGTTGATCCTGAAACTTACGTTGTAAAGGTTGATGGGAAAATCATAACTTGTGATTCTGTGGATGTAGTACCGCTAGCACAAAGATATTTCTTGTTTTAGGAGGATTTAAGATGATAGTTACTAAGGCGTTAGGCAACAGAAATTCAATGGATTTTGAAGAAAGAGAAGTGGAAACCGTTGAGCTGGAATGGTATGAAATGAACAAGAAGATTTTAAAGAAGGTCAGCTCCTGGGGAGAAGAAGTTGGATTCAGAATGGAATCTCACCTTCATCATGGTGATGTTATTTATATGGATGAGAAGAAAGTAATGGTTATAGACATAAAGTCTTGTGAACTGATAGAGATTCCTGTAAACAGCATAAAGGAAATGGGAAAATTATGTTATGAAATAGGAAACAGACATTTATCAGTGCATATAGGAGAAGATGTGGTGAAAATCCCATTTGACAACCCTACATTTGAGCATTTGAAAAAGCTGGGCTTTAAACCTGAAAAAGTTGTAGAAAAATTCTTAGGATTTACAGAATCTCATGGACACTCACACTAATATTCAGCTTATGAAATTGCTTCAGGTATGTGATTCATACTTTCCTATTGGGGCATTTACTCTTTCAAACGGGTTAGAGACTTATGTGCAGAAGGAAATAGTCCATGATATAGACACCCTTAGAGAATACATAAAGCATTTTTTATATTTGTTTCGTTACAATGATTTAGGGTTTTTGAGATTTGCCTGGGAATACACCGAGAGCGGCAGCATAGATGGTATAGAAAAGCTGGATAACCTGCTATCCGCATCTAAAAGCCCTCAGGAAGTAAGAAATGGAAGTGAAAAGCTGTGCGTCAGGTTTATTAAGGCTGTGGAAGTTATGGATAAAAGTGAAGGGTTAATGAAGTACAAGGCTTTGATCAGAGATAAAAAATGTTGTGGGCATCACTGCATTGCAATGGGAATTTATACAGGAGATCAGGGGATAGATGAAAAACTGGCTATGAGCATATATGCCTATAATGCCGTTTCAGGCATTGTCAACAATGCTGCAAAGATGATTCCGCTAAGTCAATTGCAGGGCCAGAAACTGCTGAGGGAATATCTGCCTATGGTTTTGGACACAGTAGAGGAAACTATGAAAGTTGATTATGAGGAACTGGGAATTTCACTCCCGGCTTTTGATATAAGAGCTATGGAGCATGAAAGATTATATTCAAGATTATATATGTCTTAGGAGGAGTTCAGAATGTATGTGAAAATAGGAATAGGCGGACCGGTAGGGTCGGGTAAAACCGCTTTAATAGAGAAATTGACAAGAATAATGTCAAAGGAATATAACGTTTGTGTTATAACCAATGATATCTACACTCAGGAGGATGCGGAGTTCCTGATAAAGAATTCTGCATTGGACAGAGAGAGAATTATGGGAGTTGAAACTGGAGGATGCCCTCACACAGCAATAAGGGAAGATGCATCAATGAACCTGGAAGCTGTTGAAGAAATGGCAAACAGGTTTCCGGATGTTGAAATAATATTTATAGAAAGCGGCGGAGATAATTTATCAGCTACCTTCAGTCCGGATCTGGCTGATGCGACTATTTATGTAATAGATGTGGCACAGGGGGATAAGATTCCAAGAAAAGGAGGTCCCGGAATTACACGTTCAGATTTACTGGTTATTAACAAGATAGATTTAGCTCCGTATGTAGGAGCAAGCTTAGAGGTTATGGCAAGGGATTCGGAGAAGATGAGAAAGGACAAGCCGTATGTATTTACGAACATTATGGAGTTAATAGGTGTGGATAAGGTAATTGAATGGATTAAAAAAGAGGTTCTGCTGGAAGGGTTAAGCTAAATGAAGGGCGTTTGCGGAAAGCTTTCTTTTGATACGGAGCTGAAGAATGGAAAGACTATAATAATAAATCCTTATTTTACCGTACCTTTTAAGATAACAAGGCCTTTTTATGAGGAAGATGAAATGATTGTCTATGTAATGAGTTCATCTCCGGGGATTTTAGAAAATGATAATTATAGCTTGAATTTCAACATTGGCAAAGGCAGCAGTGTCCATATTACAGGCCAGTCTTATACAAAGGTTTTTAAAATGGAAAATGGCAGAGCGACACAAGAGATGACAGCTGCTTTGGAAGAGGGAGCAAGGTTAAAATATATGCCCCTTCCTGTTACTTTATATAAGAACAGTTCTTTTATAAACTCCTCTAAAATATATTTGAAAAAGGGAGCTGCATTAATATACAGCGATATTCTTTGCTGTGGAAGAGTAGCAATGGGAGAGGAGTTCTTATTTCGTAACTACAGATCGAGGGTGGAAATATACTATGAGGACAAACTTGTATTTATAGATAATGTCAGCATAGAACCTGAAAAACATAAAGTGACTGGAATAGGGGGATATGAAGGTTATACCCACCAGGGCACCTTGTTTATTTGCAGAGAGAATACAACATCTGTTAAAGATGATATATATATGAAGTTATCTTCTGTTAACAATATTGAGTTTGGAGTTACGGAAGTCCTGAAAGGAGTATTGGTCAGGGTGTTATCTAAGAGCGGAGAGGTAATTAAAGATGTCTTTAATGATATATCTGAAAAAGTATAAAGCAGGAAGAATTTATTAAACAATAACAGCTTTTGAAGCAAGATACTGTAAGGGGGGAAGATTCCATGCATATGGCAGATGCTTTAATATCACCAGTGATTGGGGGTACAATGCTGGCAGCGGCTGGCGGGATATCAGCGTATTCTGTAAAAAGACTTAAAATTGAGGAGAATGAAAAAAGGATTCCCCTCATGGGAGTCATGGGTGCATTTGTTTTTACTGTTCAAATGATTAATTTTTCAATTCCAGGGACAGGATCCAGCGGTCATCTGGCAGGTGGATTGTTACTTGCTGCACTGCTGGGGCCTTATGGGGGGTTTTTGACCATGTTATCAATTCTGCTGATTCAAAGTTTGTTTTTTGGAGACGGGGGGTTGCTGGCACTGGGATGCAATGCAATAAATATAGGATTTATGGGCTGTATTGTTTCATATCCATTAATATACAGAAGGATAATTACAAAGGGCTATTCCACAAAGAGAATTTTCACGGCATCTGTAATATCTTCAGCTGCAGCGCTGCAGCTTGGGGCCTTCTGTGTTGTGATTGAAACATCATTATCCGGAGTTACGGAATTACCATTTTTAACTTTTGTAACTTTTATGCTGCCCATACATTTGCTTATTGGCATAGTTGAAGGTATTGCATCAGGGGTGGTAATAAACTTTGTCTGGAAAAGCCGCCCTGATTTATTGGAAGAAATTGCGGAGAATCGCAATGGAACATCGAAAAAAAATATAATAGCAGTATTTATAATTTTAGCTGTGTTTATTGGGGGAGCAGTATCCTGGTTTGCATCATCAAAGCCGGATGGGCTGGAATGGTCTATGGAAAAAACAGCAGGGGTACAAAAGATTCAGCGATATAGTGAGCTTCACAAAGCTGCAGCTGAGATACAAAATAAGGTGGTTGTTTTACCTGAGTATAATTTCAAGTCAGAGGAATCAGGAAAAAAATTCTTTAAAATTGGCACCAGCACAGCTGGTATAGCAGGTATGTCATTAACAGCGGTGTTTATTATGGTCGCAGGATTTGTAATTATGAAATATTCGGAGAGAGGGCAAAGGCATATAAGGTAGAGTATTATGGATATTAACAATTTGTTATACGGAATAAGGGCTATAGATGATATGTGTGATCAGGATACCTGGGTGCACAGAATCAATCCGGCAGTGAAATTAATAGTAACATTTATATATATTATTAAGGTTATTTCCTTAAAAGGGTTTTACTTAAAGGATATAATGTGCATTATTTCATATGTTGCAATAATAGCTTTAATGTCAAAAGTATCAGTAAAGCCGCTGTTGAAAAGGTCCCTTGCAGTCCTTCCTGTAGTGGCTGGAATCGGCGGGGTCAACCTGCTTTTTGATTTTACTTACAATCAAATGATATTGTCCACGTTGTTGTTGTTTAAGGGATTATTTTCAGTAACAGGTGCACTTCTGTTTATATCCTCAACCGGAATGAATAATGCTGCAGCGGCATTAAGAGCTTTAAAGGTGCCAAAGATATTGACAGCTCAGGTATTACTGACCTATAGATATATTACTGTATTACTGGAGGAAGGATACAGGCTTAAATGTGCATATGAGCTTAGAACAGGAAATAAAACCAAAATGGATATGAAAGTATGGGGACAAATAATCGGGCAAATGCTGTTAAGGTCAATAGACAGAGCTGAAATGGTATATTCAGCAATGAAGCTAAGAGGCTTTGAAGGAGAGTATTATATTTCGTATGGACAAGGTGCTAAGAAATATGACGTTTTATATGGTGTTGTGTGTATAGCTTTATTTATACTTTTATAGACTTATACTTCCAGAATGTAAGGCTTAAATAAATACGAATGTGAGGGTGTATGGATGGAGAATTTAAATTTACAATTAAAAAATGTATCTTATGAATATCCAGATGGATTCAGGGCAATAGATAACCTTTCATTTTCTTTAGAAAGAGGGGAAAATGTGGCCTTAATTGGTGCCAATGGAGCTGGAAAATCTACTATTTTGAAGCTGCTTACAGGGTTATTTACAGCTAAGGAAGGAAAAATTACCATAAGAGGTTTAGAATTAAATAAGAAGAATTTAAAAAACATAAGAAGAGAAATAGGATTTATATTTCAGGATTCAGACAATCAATTGTTTATGAACACTGTTTATGAAGATATAGCCTTTGGGCTCAGGTCATTATATAGGAATGAAGAAATAGTAAATGAAAAAGTGAATAATATATTAAAAAAAGTTTCAATTGAACATTTAAGAGATAAGCATATATATAAGCTTTCAGGAGGGCAGAAGCGCACTGTTGCAATAGCTGGAATACTTGCAATGGATCCGGGTGTAATATTAATGGATGAGCCTACGGCTTCGTTAGATCCGAAATCAAGAAGAGGGATTATAAATCTGTTGAAGATTTTGCCTCAAAGCAAGTTGATAGCCACCCATGATTTGGATATGGTGCTGGATTTATGCCACAGGGCTATTGTTTTAAGTGATGGAAAAATAATAGCCTATGGAGATGCACATACTCTTCTTAGTAATAAGAAGTTAATGGATAGATGTAATTTAGAGTTGCCTTTGAGTATGACAGCCATGGGGTCAGGAACTGACTGAAAGTCAGCTGCTTGCTTCCATTAAATACGGATTGTGAAGAATTATATTAAAAAACAGAAGGGGAAGTGTATTAAGATGATTAAAAAGCAAACTTATCAGCTTTTATACACATTTTTTAAAATGACAAAGGATAATCCTTCATATATAATAATAAGTGCTAAAAATTTTTAATGGAAGGAGAATGCTGTGAAAAGTGAAAAGAATAAATGAAATTTTTAGTGATTATGAAGCAGGCGGCAACATAACAACTGCTATTGTGGAATCAGTGGTTTTAATCAAAAAAAGCAGGCGCCTGGAGATTAAAATCAATTCAGATAAATATATTGAACCAAGGGAATTTGAAGAGCTTAACAGATTTATAAGGAGAAGATTTGCCTTAGAGGACTCAGCAGTTTCTGTAACTTATGCTGATGGTACGGAGATAAAACCCGTAGAGTCAGAGTTGAAAAAAATTATCACTTTATTGGCAGAAAAGCATCCGGCCTGGAAAACAGCACTGAATAACTGTGAATATCAATTTGAAAACAATACGATAAATTTCAATTTTAAAATTGAGGTATCAGGCTTTTTCAAGTCTATGAACTACGATAAGCAGCTTCTTAAAACAATAAAAAATCTTTACGGCACTACCTACAAAATAAATTTTGTTGATGATGTAAGCAGCGAAGATTTAATCCTTCAGAAGGAAGCACGAGAAAAGGAAATGCTTGCTATTTCAAGGGAGATTACTACTGCACTAAAGAATAATGCTCCTAAATTACCTGAGGAAACTGCACCGAAAAAATCAGAATCAAAAGCAGAAACCAGCGATGAAAAGACCCCATCATCCCTGATAGTAGGAAGAAGTACCAAGATTAATCAATCTGCAATAAAGATTGTTGATATTACACCTGATGAGGGAAGAATAGTTCTGTCGGGTGAAATATCCAACATTGAATCAAGGGATTTAAGAAGCGGGAAAACATTGGTTTCCTTTGATTTATATGATG
>JBEHWK010000045.1:0-22619 GCA_040217795.1 Clostridiaceae bacterium | reverse complement strand
TAAGAAATGAAAAGCCAGCAGATTTATGTTAAAATAAATATAAAGATAAATATAAGTGAGTACCCCATTCGGAAGGATGGAAGGCCATAGAGCTGCGGGAAATATATCAGTGTAAAAACTGAGTATTTTCTGCAGCTTTTTTATTTTACAGAAAAGGAGGAATAATTGTGGGAAAAGGAGTTAATTGTACCAGCGATCTGGTAAAGGAAGCCAAAAATAATTACATGAAGGCATGGAGGGGAAGAAATAAGGAAAAAGTAAAGCGGGCCCAACAAAGATATTGGGAGAAGAAAGCTGCAAAACCTACAGAAAGTTAAGTTTAAGGAGTATCCGGCCTTTTTGGCCACCCTAAAAAAGAAACATGCGAACATTACGAACCCCCTAAAAAGAGAGGAAGGAAAAGAAAAGATGATAAATTTAATCAAAATCATAAAAGAAAAAATTGACCTGAGGGTCCAGAAACAGAAAACCAAGGAGCAGGATCTGAAAGATGCAGCTAAAAGAATATCAGAAATTGAATCGCTTATTCAGGATAAACAGGAAGAGTATAATATATCCCTTGACGATTCACTCCTGGAAGAGATTACAGCCTTAAAAATAGAGGTTGAAGGCTTAAAGGCTAAACAACAAATATTAAGCTCTACGGGCCTATTATCAAGTAATTTTATATACTCTATTACGCATGAAGAGATAGAACAAGCAGTAAAGGATATTGATGAAAAATTCAATAATTTAAAATTTGACAAACTTAAATCAGATATTGAAAAGGCGAGAACAAATTATATCAAGTCATTGGAATCATACCAGGCAGCTGCAGAAACATTCCATGAAGAAAGAAGGGAAATAGCAAACATAAGACAAAGCCTTGATCCTGAATTACTGAAAGCGGTCCATGTTTATTTTGTAAAAGCATCTGCAGAATTACAACTTGATGAAAAATTCAAGGTAGGTAATTACAGGTATGTTCAGCATAATATTGAAGAAGCTTTATATGAGAGTATCAATAAAAAGGCTGATGATATTTCATTCACTGGTGGATGGGAATTTAAAGGTTAAGGAGGAATACAGATGGCAAGAAAATTAAAAGATTTACAAGGCATACCTTTAGAACTAAGGGAAACTTTAGTTATGCCGGCACAGGCAGATAGTACAGCGGTAGATGTAGCAACATTAAAAAATGAGTTCAATTCATTACTGGCCAAGCTAAGAGCTGTAGGATTATTAGATAGTTAGAAGAAAGTAGAGGGTAATAAAGATGGATAACCAATATAATCATAAACTTAATGCCTTAATCAATGAGTTTCAAGGTATATATGTTAAATTGCATAAAGATTATATTGAGAAAACGAATAAGATCCCTGAAGGATTTGAAAAGAATAGATACCTGAGAAATTTAAATGAATACTTGGAAGAAAGACATCAGATATATTTGGTATATGCGGGGGAGATCTGCAAGGAACTCAAAGATAAAAGCGACAGCAAAGAGTTGAAATTATCATTTAAAAAGATTTATATGACAGGGAATGGTCTGTTATCTGAGTGGATCAGGATAGCAAATGAGAGTCTTAAAATAATCAATAAACCAGCGAGGAAATGTTTCATAAAGGGTTTAAAGGAAGAACACCTTCTCTATATCAGTAAAGTTAAAGCTCTTGAAAAGGAGCTGCTGAAAGGAGGTGAGAAAAATGGAAGTAGGAAATTTATGGGTAAAATTAGGACTAAATAAAGATAATTATGATAAGGGAATAAATGAAGCTAAAAGCGGAGCATCAGGATTCGGCGGATTCATGAAGAACGCTTTTGGCTTTGCTGTTGGAGCAGGAATGTTTGATTTGATGAAAACCGGATTGAAAAGTGCCTGGGATATGTCAATGGGATTCAATAGTAACATGGAACAATCTTCAGCAGCCTTTACAACCCTTTTAGGTGATGCGAGTAAAGCCAAAAACATGATTGCTGATTTAAGCAATTTCGCAGCATCCACACCTTTTGAAATGTCAGACTTGAATAAAGCATCTCAAACTCTACTAGGATTCGGTATTGATTCTCAGAAAGTAATGCCTTACATGAAGATGCTTGGTGATGTATCTATGGGGAATAAGGATAAGTTCCAAAGCTTAACCTTGGCATTTTCTCAGATACAGAGCGCAGGTAAAATGACAGGCCAGGATTTAATGCAGCTTATTAACGGCGGATTTAATCCGTTACAAGTTATGAGTCAGCAAACAGGTCTATCAATGGCACAGCTTAAAGACAAGATGGAAAAGGGTGCAATAAGTGCTGACATGGTAACATCAGCCTTTCAATCCGCAACCTCAGAAGGTGGTTTATTCTATGGTGCAATGGATAAACAATCAAAGACCTTTGAAGGGCAAATGAGCACACTTCAGGATACCTTAAATCAGATTTTCGGGGGATTACTAAAAGATGTATTTAATAACCTTTCAACTAATCTATTACCGCGTATAATTGGAGGACTTGGAGAATTTCAAACAGCACTTTCAAATGGCGCAAATGTCGGAGTCGCCTTAAGGGAGGCAATAAAGGGAATATTCGGCGATGAAATAGCACCGAAGATTCTTAATATAACTGATAAGATATGGGGTTTAGGTCAGGCTTTAGTTGGATTCATAACTGGAGATACCGAGGCAATGTTTACAGGTCTTGCTGATTGGATGGGGGTTCCTGTTGATGCAGCTGACACTTTGACAAATGCTCTTTCAGGGATAAGAGATGCAATCTCGGGGGCTTTTCAATGGGTTGTTGATAATGGTGAAACTGTAAAGACAATAGTTGCTGGAATAGCAACCGCCTTTGTTACTTATAAGGCTGCAGTATTAGCTGCAACAATAGCACAAGAAGCACAAAATGCGGTATCTGCTATCATGGCCATTGCAAAAGGGAAAGAAGCAATCCAAACTTTATTGGCAGCGGGAGCAAAAGGAAATGATACGATTGCTCAATGGTTATTAAATGCTGCTATGAGCGCAAATCCAATTATGATTGTAATTCTTGTAATAGCTGCTTTGGTTGGCGCATTGGTTTATCTTTGGAATACAAATGAGGGATTTAGGAATGCTCTGATAGGTGCATGGAATGCTATAAAAGATGGTGCATTTTCTGTATTCAATGCGATTGCAAACTTCTTTGTTTGGGTTTGGGATGGCATAAAATCCGCTACCATTGCAGCATGGAATTTTATAAAGAATAATATAGGCGCGATTTTACCAATTATTGCAGGATTGATTTTTGGACCAATTGGGGCAGTTCTGGCTTATGTTGTTACACACTGGGATCAAGTGAAATCAGCAACGGTAAACGCCTTTACTGCGATAGTAAATTGGCTTAAAGCTTTACCAGGAAACTTATACAATATTGCAGTTAACATGATTGACTACATGAGAAATGGAATTACTTCAACAATAGGAAATGTAAGATCTGCAGTTGTAAACGGAATTGATGCGGCAATGGATTATGTAAAAAGTATACCAGCGAAGGCTTTAGAATGGGGTAAGGATATAATAAACGGAATAGTAAATGGCATTAAGAACGCTGCTGGAGCTGTAGGTGATGCTGTAAGTGGAGTTGCTCAAGAAATTAGAAAGTTCCTACATTTCTCAGTGCCAGATGAAGGACCATTAGCAGACTTCGACACATATATGCCGGATATGATTGATGGTTTAGTATATGGAATCAAGGGCAATAAGAATAAGATTACAACTGCTGTAGAAGGAATGGCTGCTGATATGTCAATCGGAATTAAAGGCAGTATGACAGGAGTAAGCACTGTGATAAATCAAGCTGCTGCAGGATCTGCAGGTGGAGGATATAAAACAGCCAATATTACTTTTGAAGTTGATGGAAGAACAATGGCCAGAGCTATAGGTAAGCCATTAACTGAAGAAATAAGGCTAAAAACAGGAGTAAGGATGTAAGATAGATTCATGGGGCCGGGAGTTACTGCTCTTAGGCTCCTGAATTTTAACAAAAATGCAATATAGATAATAATTGCTAAGAAATACTAAGGTTGCACACAAATTAAAACCTCAGAAAACCTCAGATTCAAATAAAAGTATAGAACTTAGTATTGCAAGTATAAACTTGTCTAAACTAGACATCTATCACATATGTATAAGTTGACAAAAGTTGACATTCACACGTAAAAAGATGTTGAGAAATGTCAAGGTTGCATACAAAACAAAACAAACGACGAATACGGAGTACAACATTGGAAGCCTTCATATTACTTGATCTTAAAAGGAACGTTTTACGGAGTACTTTAAGCGAACGTTCCATAAAAAGCGTTCGAAATGCTAAAAAATACTAAGGTTGCATATAATCACGTAGGAGGTGCAGAGCTTGACCAATGAGGAATTAGTGTATTTATATCAGAATGGAGATAGAAGGGCCCTGGAAGAGCTCACGCTGAAGAACCAGGGCATTATAAATAAATTGGCCAGTAAGTTTTATGTAGAGCGTACAAGCTCCATAGATATTGAGGACCTGAAGCAGGAGGGATATATAGGATTGATTACTGCAGCCAATAGATATGACCTTAACAACCACAAGAAAGCTAAATTCATAACCTATGCTACTTATTGGATATATCAAAAGATGCAAAGATTTATAAGCTGTAGAAATACAAATGATGAAAAGAGCCTGAATGAGTCCATTGGAGATGATGAAGGTAATACAAAGGAGTTAATTGACTCCCTGGAAGATGAAAATAACCACTATGAGAGCATAGAGGATAAGATATTTAATCAGCAACTCAGGGCAGAAATAGAAGAAGCTATGATGATTTTAACATTAAGGCAGAGAGAAGTGTTAAAGCTTCATTATGGATTTGATATGGAGCCTATGACACTGCAAGAGATAGGGGATTTATTTGAAATTGACCGGAAAACTGCATATTCACAAGAAGTAACAGCGTTAGGTAAACTAAGGCATAGCAAATGGGGTAAGAAAAAGAGAATGGAGTTATATAAGGATAAGGTTAGTAAATCAATCTATAGTATTCAGGGAACAGTGGAAAAGATAAGTTTTGTTCAAAGATATTTTTCAGAGGTGATGTAATGAATAAAGATGATATAATAGCATTGGCCAATAAGTGGATTAAAAGTATTCCGGATTTAAAGAGGGACCTCAGGATCATTGACCTGGAGTTGAAAAAGGGTTGCTATAATCCTGAAGAAATAGAGAAGTTAAATAAGAAAAAGGAAGCTCTAAAAGGAAGGCTTAATACTATAGCTGTAGCCTTGGAGAAGCTTGAAGATGTAGACCAGAGGATAATTTGCTATAGGTACATAAACAAGCTCACATATAAGGTTATAGGGAAAAGCACAGGATATGGTGAGAATACTATATCAAGAAAAGTGAATATAGATATTCCGCTGCATGTTGGTAGGCTTATATTCGGTATGGAACAGGAATTCTGGGATGAGTTTGAAAGGGGTATGCGATAGGGTATATCCTTTTTTTGTTTACCCCAACAGAAGGATTTTATTTATTAATATAGAACTCTAAATATTGAGGTGATGAAAATATGAAAGATAATAAGGAATCTATATATATAAAAACTGAATTTAAATTCATATGCGCATATATTTTATTTATTTTTATAGTTCCAATTATATTAAATTTTCTTATCCCTATTCCTACGCCTATGGGGAAATTTGGTTCTTCGGAAACATGGTTATCTTTTTGGGGAACATGGTTAGCTGCAGCTTTTGGAAGTTCTGTTACTATATTGGGTATATATTATACTTTGAAAAACAATTCTGATCAGTTTAGGCGTAACCTATTATATCAAGAAGATATAAATGAGCGTGAAAGAACTATGAATTTAATGCCACACTTAAAAATATCAAATGCAATAGCGGATCCTAATGACCCTATCAAAGATGATTGTATTATTGAATTCAATAGAAATCATTTAAGTAAAAATTCTTATATTGTAAAGATTGTAAGCATTGAGAATATAGGGTTGGGTTCTGCAAAGAATATAAAAATTACAATTGATAACCATTTAGGTAAATTTAGCCAATATAATAATGAAGAATTCATGTTAAATCTAGGAGTAGCAAAAGACCAACGGATCTCAATAAAACTATATGGTTTTCAAAAAAATAAAAGCTATAATATATACATAGAATACTATGATATTATTAATAAAAATAAGTATTATCAGAAGGGGGATTTTACAATTCAAGAAGATACAATAAACAATATAATATTGAAAGAAAAAACAAGTGAAAAAGTATGAAATCTGTGGGGAACTCCAGGTGTTTTTCACATAAGCAGCACATAACTTTGACACATGAATGATATATAAGTAGTTTATTATTTAAACATGATAAGTTTTCTTTTCATGAATATTTTCCCATGGTTGCAGCTGGTAATTGATTTTGCTGGCTGTTTTTTTGTTTTCAAAATAAGAGGAAAATGGCGTACGAAAAATAAAGGAAAACATACTAAAATGCAGAAGTATATCTATATGAAGGGGGTGAAAAATATGAAAGTAACTGTATACCAAACAATAGCATTAAAAGATAATTATGCAAAAGGATTAATCTGTATTCATAAGAATTTTGAGAGTGATGTTATTCCTCATCAAGGAGATAAGATAGGAGATTCTATCTGGAAGGATCCATATGAATATGAAGTTTCGGAGGTAGTTATTAACTATCGTGAAAATACATGTACTGTGAATGTAGAAATGGTTTTACTAGAAAGTGATGAAGTAGAGCAGTTAAAAACATGGAAACATTTAGCGGAATTACATGATTGGGAAGTAATTGGACACGTATATTAGTAAGTATTATGTTTAAAGAGCTCTTAATGAGCTCTTTTTTCATGTTCAAAGTATAACCTGGAGTAAATTGCAAGATTTTTTATTTAAAAATTAAGTTGTAAATATTATTATGATATAATTAAGCAATAGATATAATAAAGAGTACAAGCTATATAGTTTGCTATAATAAAAATTTATTTTATAATTTCAATTTGGAGGAGCAGAGTGGATAAGGAGTTTCTTAAATATAATCAACAAATGAGGTACTTAAGAGGGAAAAAGAACATAGGATGTGATGGGACCACAGATAAAATAATATTATGTAGGTCAGGATATTTTAATCTTATAAATGGATATAAAGAGCCATTTGTTAGTAGAATGAATGGTGATGATCATATATATATTAAAGGGACAACCATAAAACAACTGTATCAAGTAAAAAAATTTGATGATGAATTAAGGATGCACTTACTAAAATATATAACAATGGTTGAGGAAGAAGTACGAACTTTAGTAGGATACAAATTTGATGAAATAAATAACCAAGGAAAAATTGAATGGTATAGCGTTAATGCTTATGGTGACTCAAATAATGCTCAACAAATAGTAAAAGTGATATCTGACTCATTTCAAGAAGTACATAGAAGTCAGCAAGCTTATATACAACATTATTTAGATAAACATAAGTATGTTCCAACTTGGATAATGATTAAAGTAATTAAATTTTCAACATTTATTGATTTCATTGAATGCTCCAAAAAAGAGGTTAAAGATAGTATTTGTGATTTATATCAAATTAAAAATGCTAGTGGTAAAAATGATTATAAAACTCTTATTGGTAGTTTGCATTGGCTAAGAAAAACAAGAAATTCATGTGCACATAATGAAAGAATATATGGAATACATAGAAGCGATGGCAGAATTAATACGTTGTATCACAAATTATTACCTAAATCATATACTAGAGAGCGTGACCAAAAATTAATTGATTTAATAATATATATGAGATACTATTTATCTGATAGAGATTATAAAAAATTTATTTCTGAAATTATAGACTTGTTAAAGGAGTTGGAAAGTAATATAAATTCGCATTCCTATAATAAGGTTAGAGCAGATATAGGAATAAAAAATATACAAGATTTAGAGGTATTAGTAACAAATAAAAAGAAAATTGAATATAATAAGTTTTAATTGACAATAATTTTACATATGATATAATTAAGGAACAGAGAGATCCAATTTTAGATTGGATGAAAAACCACTTTTATTTTTATACAAAAATAAGGGTGGTTTTTTAAGTTTTAAGTAAACATAGATATACAAAAGACAAAATTTTATACCTTTTTAATTTAACAATTTAAATATTAAGGTGACCATGAGGTGACCATTCTCCAATTTGAAAGAAAAAATGACACTTTTTAAGGTAACATGAAAGTGCTCTCAAGTACAGCAAAATCAATATTTAACATAACATTATGAAATATATGGACAAGTGTTGAAATGTGTATTCAGATTCCCGCCGAGGGTACCATATATAATGGTGGAATGGCTTAGTCAGTAAGATTAAGCCATTCTTTTTTTGAGTACGTTTTATATTGAAATTTTCCATATATTATTGACTTATAAAAAGTCACATCTATTAATATATTTAATTGAATGGACAAGCCTTTCAGTAAAATTAAGAATATAAGGAGAAATTTTCATGAGGAAGAAACTTTTAATTGTTTTGCTCATTCTATGCACATTTTTCACATCTGCAACACAGGTACTGGCAGAAAGCCAGAAATCCAATAAATCAACTGCATCCGGGACAATCAATATCAACGTCGTCCTGAAAACAGATATCTCAGCTGACATCCTGGCAGCGTTGGGTACCTATGGCACTGTTATGGATACTTTGCCTGAGATTGATGCCTTGACAATGAACATCAAGGGCAGCAACATCAACACAATCCGCAATTTGGATTATGTGGCTGCGGCTAATACCGACGCCATACGCAATGGGATTCCTATAGATACCGTGGAGGCTCAAGATTTTTCTAATGGGCTTAGTACCTGGAACCTCGATGCAATTAATGTAACTGACTATGGGTTTAATAATCGTCAGGTCCTCCAAAATGGTGATGGTGTTTATGTTGCAGTACTTGATACTGGATTGGTTGACCAGTGGCGCCAGTACTTCCCAGAGGACCGAATAGCCCAGGAATATGCCAATTCATTCAGCGGCAGCGACGAATCTAAAGTTATTGCGCAGCAGCCGAATAAATGGGAGCATGACCAGAACTCTCATGGTACCCATGTAACAAGCACTATTCTTGGCTACAGCCTTTATAGCACACCGATTAATGGTGTTGCTCCCAAGGCCACTGTAATACCTGTCAAAGTTCTGAACCAGAATGGTTCTGGTTGGTCTTCAGTTATAGCCAGAGGTATAACTTATATTGCTGATCTCAAGAAGGATAAGCTGAGTGGACATCCTGTTATCATTAATATGAGCCTAGGTGGACCAGAGCTGGATGCCATGGAGAAAGCTGCGATTGACTATGCAATAGCCAGTGGAGTAATAATTGTTGCAGCTGCCGGTAATGAAGGAACAGCTGGCATGGGATATCCTGGTGCCTATCAACCAGTTATATCAGTGGCTGCATCCGGATGGACTGAAGAGTGGACTAGTAGCAGTTGGTGGTACAGTAAAAACGTTGCTGACCCAACCAATCCTGAAGATTTCTACATTACCAATTTTTCCAGCCGGGAACTGCCAGGTCAGGAACTCGATATCGCAGCCCCTGGCTCATGGATTGTTGGTCCATATCAGCTGAACAGTGGAAAAACCAACTACCTTTACCTGGGTGGAACCTCCATGGCAAGCCCACATGTAGCTGGAATTGTTGCATTGATGGCACAGAAAAATCCAGCTTTGAATGCAGGTGACGCTCAAAGTATCTTAAAGGGTAGCGCTATCCCTCTTGGTGCTGGCAGCCGTACTGTCAACACCCCGTATGGCCCTTCTACATTTTCCTGGGGAGCAGATGCAACTGGTGCCGGCCTGGCTGATGCTGCCGCTGCTATTGCTGCAACACCCTAAAGGGAATTAGGCACATTATTCATTAACTTTCAAAATTATAAAGCAATGGAACCGCAAATGCGGTTCCTATAAGAAATATCATAATATTAACATTGCATAATGGCAGAATGGCTTAATCATTAGGATTAAGCCATTATTAAACAGCACTTAAATTTTAAAGCTAAGCATCTTCCCTTCGGAAATCATTTTTTGGTATAAGCATCTCTGATAATTTTTTAGCACTTCAGCCTTATCTTTATATCTGAATTTTAAAGAACCATTTTCCAGTTCATGGATTTTAACATCAACTAAGCGAAGGAATTCCTCATTATCCATATATTCTAATAATTCCGTTACAGTCTTAAGATTGTTCTCCTCCGCTATTTTAGTGATTTCTTCTCTTGTCATTTTTACCATTTTTCATTCCTCCTGTTTTTTATACATAAATTTAAATTTAATCAATACTAAAATTTCAATTATATTGCACGTCTGTCCAATTTTAATCTGTCATCATTAGTTGAGAAGTTATTTGCTTTTGTCATGGAAATTGGATCTAATATTTGTACCAGATCCTCAGAAGTTAAAAGGCCTTCTTTTAAAACAATTTCTTTAACGGATATTCCGGTTTTTAAAGCTTCTTTTGCAATATCTGCAGATTTTTTATATCCAAGGTAAGGGCATAGAGCTGTTACTATTCCAACACTGCTATTGAGAAGTTCTTCACATCTTTCCTTATTGGCAGTAATTCCTGAAATGCAGTTGTCAACAAATGTCATAGCAGCATTTCTGAGGGTTTCGATAGATTCAAACAGGTTGTAGAAAAGCACTGGCTCGAAGGCATTAAGTTCTAATTGCCCTGCTTCTGCTGCCATAGTTATTGTAAAATCATTTCCGATAATGTTAAAAGCTACTTGAGAAACTACTTCAGGAATAACAGGATTTATCTTTCCAGGCATAATGGATGATCCATTTTGCTTTGCAGGTAAATTGATTTCCCCTATACCGGTTTTAGGACCACTGGACAGAAGTCTTAAATCATTTGCCATCTTTGATAAATTTACTGCACAGGTTTTTAAGGCGCCTGACACACTGACAAATCCATCAAGATTTTGAGTTGCATCAATTAAGTCATCAGCCTGAACAACATTGAATCCAGTTACTTTTTTTAGATTTGAAGTAATGTTGCTTAAATACTCCGGACTTACATTAATGGATGTTCCAATAGCTGTTGCTCCAATATTTAACGTGAGCATTTCTGATTCAGTTATGTTTAATCTGTTAATATCACGTTTTATCATTGATGCAAAAGCACCGAATGATTGACCAAGTCTAATTGGAACTGCATCTTGAAGCTGAGTGCGGCCCATCTTGATAATGTTGTCAAACTCAAAGGATTTTAATTCTAGTGCATTATATAGACGATTAAGTTCTGAAATTGCTTTCGGCAGCATTTTTAGAGTTGCAAGCTTTCCTGCAGTTGGAAACACATCATTTGTGGATTGTGACATATTTACATGATCATTAGGGTGAACAATATTATAATTGCCCTTAACTCCGCCAAGCAGCTCAATAGCACGGTTTGCAATAACCTCATTGGCATTCATGTTGGCAGAAGTGCCTGCACCTCCTTGAATAGGATCCACTATAAACTGGTTGTGTAATTTACCTGAAATAATTTCATCACAAGCAGCTATAATGGCATTTGCAATTTCAGGCTCTAATTCATTTGCATCTCTATTTGTAATAGCTGCTGATTTTTTTATTTCTGCAAGGCTTACTATAAGGTCTGTGTGCAGTGTTCTATTTGTAATGTGAAAATTGTTGTTTGCTCTTAATGTTTGAACACCATAATAAGCATTCATTGGTACTTTCATACTTCCTATTGAATCATATTCTATTCTTGTTTCCATGTAAAATCCCTCGCTTCCATATTTTGATGCTTTCAATATAGCCAAGGTTATCACTGTTTAATACTGCTGTAAATATTAAATGCGGAAGTGTGAATAAAAGCTAAAAATTCATACAACTTACTTAATTTTTTTAATAATTCATAAAATCATCTTTATTTTATAAGGCGTATATTTCAGTTTTGTGTATACTGAATATTCGGAAAATTAAGGTGTTTTGCATAAATATAACATTAATGTGATAAAGGTGAACGCTTATAACTTGTATTTAAGTATAAATTCCATATGATAATAGAATTTTGCAATTATAGGGAACCTTAAGTATAATTGTGCATTATGCACTGAAATATTGTTTGCTGCAGTCGTGGATTTCAGATTAAAAATGTGATACCATTGTCTAGACAAAGATGTCTTTATTATTTAATAAAGGCATCTTTTGTATTTATTACGCTATTCAGGGGGGATCTATATGAAATTTAATTATAATTTACCAATAAATATCATGTTTGGAAGAGGAAGAAGTAATGAAATTGGTACAGAAGTAGCTAAGTATGGAAAGAAGGTACTTATTGTAACAGGAAGAAACAGCACAAAGAAAAGCGGATTGCTTGATAAAACTGTGAACTTATTAAATGAATCAAAAGTTGAATATGAAATTTTTGATAAGGTAGAGCAAAATCCACTTACTACAACAGTTGATGAAGGTGTTGAGGTTATAAAACAAACAGGATGCGATGTTGTTTTAGGACTTGGTGGAGGCAGTATAATGGATGCTGCAAAAAGTATTGCATTTTTAGCAAAAAATCCTGGAGACATATCACAATATATATTTGGGGTTAAACAAGGAACTGAAGCACTGCCAATAGTTTTAGTTCCAACAACATGTGGTACAGGAAGTGAAGGAAATTGTTTTTCAGTACTTACTAATCCTGAAACCAAGGATAAAAAATCCCTTAGAACCAATGCAATAATTGCAAAGGCTTCAATTATTGATCCGGAGCTTATGGTTACAATGCCTAAAAGTATTATTGCATCAGTTGGATTTGATGCATTAGCTCATAACATGGAGGCATATTTGTCTAAAATTGGACAACCACTTACTGATATGAAAGCTCTCTATGGAATTAAGTTATTATCAGAAAACCTAATTAAGGTGTATAATGATTCTTCTGATTTAGATGCATTTGAAAATGTGACTCTTGCAAGTACATTAGGAGGAATGGTCATTGGAGCAGCAGGAGTAACAGCACCTCATGGTATGGAACATCCGGCAAGTGGATTGCATGATATTGTTCATGGAAAGGGACTCGCAGCATTGACTCCTGTAATAGTGGAAGATTCATGGAAAAGTGATATACAAAAATATGGAGACATATCAAGGTTACTTGGAGGAACTTGTGCAGAAGACTGTGCGGATGCAGTAAGAGAGGTACTTGCTAAGCTTGATCTAAAATTGACGTTAGGTGAACTTGGAGTACAGGAAAAGGATGTTACGTGGATGGCGGAAAACTGTATGAAGGTTTCAAAACCCAGTATGGTAAATCATCCTAAGGAATTTACATTAGATGAAATAAAAGATATATATTATAAATCGTTATAATTCAATTGATAAACTTAAATTAATAGGAGGGGTGTAAGGTGAGTGAATTTAAAGAATGTAAAGTTAAAATAGTTGTAAAAAGTTCAAAGTGTCATTTGTATAAACCGGGAGATACAATATATTTAGATGGAGCTGTTCTTAATAAAGAAAAATCTGCAAATGTATGTTTAACAGCAATCAATGCCTTTTATCCTTTTATTTATGCAGCACGAAAGCGGGTAACTGCAGAACAGATGGGATTTGACGAGCTGACATTTCAATGCCCGGATTGTCCAGAAACAGTGGAATTTACATTGATGCAATATGAGGAATAACTGACATAGTATTTTAATATTGGAAGTACATGATTCAAATAAAAAGGCTGCCTTCAAGTTTTTGGCAGCCTTTTTATTAATTAGTTTTTGTAAATAAATAGAATAATATGATATCATAGAAATGGTATTGGAAGATTAGTGCACTGTAAGTTATCGCTATCTAAAACTTTGGTGTATTTTTATGAAAGAGAAGTGAAGTATACTATGTCAATTGCAGTTAAGGATATTTTAAAGTTAGATTGTCTTAAAGACATGAACCTTGTTGGTGGAAAATCCGGATTAGAGAAATACGTAGAGTGGATATATGTGGCAGAATGTTTTGAAGATCCATTAGAAGGGGTTAAATGGCTGCATGGCGGAGAAATGGTTTTTATTACAGGAGTAGGAATTAAGGGAGACATGGATGTATTGCTGGAGTTGATTAAAGGAATCAATGAAAAGAATTGTTCAGGTCTGATAGTGAATATAGGTCCATACATAAAAAGTATTCCGGAAGAAGTAATAAAACTTGCGGATGAATTGGAATTTCCTTTATTCACATTACCTTGGGAAGTGAAGCTGGTTGAGATTTCCAGGGAAATAAGTAATGCTATTGTATTATCCCGTATTGAGGAAAACTCTCTTACTCATTTTTTAAGCAATATTCTTTTTGGAGAAGGTGAGCTTGAAGGCGATGCAGTAAAGAAGGCTGCTTATTTTGGATATAACTTAGAAGGGGAATGCTGTATATGTGTTATAGACATTGATGGATTCGAAAGGTATCTAAAATTAAAAAACTTTTATGATGAAGGAAGTATATCGAAGTTAAAAGTCAGATTCAGAAAAATAGTACAAGATATATTGGAACACAATGCATTAAAGGTCCCAATTATAGATAAAGATGATGCTGTAATAATTTTCAGCAGGTCCGAAGAAAATTGCATGATAAGGTTAGACAGGGCACTAAAAGAAATAAAAGAAACAGTTAAGAAACTCATGGATGGACTTTCTGTAAGCGTAGGAATAGGAAATTCTTATAAGGATTTTAAAATGATGAAGCAATCGTTAAATGAAGCGGAATTGGCTATTTACAGTGCAAAATGCAGGGGGTTGGATGATACAATTACAAAATATAATGAAATAGGAATATATGGTCTTTTGTTCAGTATTAAAAATAAGAGTATATTAGAAAATTATTATTCGAACATTATAGGACCAATTGCAGAAATTGATAGTGCAAACAAAGATGTAAGTTCAATAAAAATATTGGAAACCTATTTTAATCACAATTGCAATATTACGTTAACAGCGGAGAAGTTATTTTTGCATAGAAACACTCTTAAATATCGTATAAAAAAAATTGAAGAACTATTGAAGTGTGATTTGCATAATTTTGATCACTGTACAAATATTAAAATAGCATTATATATAAATGAGATACTAAATAAATAGGGGGTGTATATCAACAAGCTTATAAAGTAAATAAAAAAAATTGGTCAATGTGGACAAAAATATTATTAAAGCTGACTATAGAAAATATAAACGCAAAGTATTATTATATAAACATGTCAGAAAACAAAGAGGTTTTAAAAGAGGTATTAGTTTTTAAATACAGTTTTATAAAATTTAAAATACCAGATCGGCAATGAAGTCTATCATATATATTATGATAGATTTTTTTTATAATATTAAGAATAACAGGACGTTAGTTGAGAGAGAAAAATTAAGGGGGATTATTTATGAAAAAGGTAGAGATAATTACAAGACCAGATAAATTAGAGGGATTGAAAGAACTATTGACTGCTCATAATTGTCACGGTATGACTGTTTCAACAGTTATGGGCTGCGGTAAACAAAGGGGATACGTTGCAGAAATGAATTTACCTGAGTTAAATATTAACTTACTTCCTAAAATATTTGTCATGACAGTGATTGAAGACAGTGAATTAGATGAAGTTCTGACTGATATCTATGAAGCATTAGGAACTGGAACTGTCGGGGATGGTAAAGTATTTGTTTACGATGTTGTAGAAGTAATGAGAATACGTACAGGTGAAAGAGGAGAAAATGCACTGTAATTTATGGGGAATGTAATATGTTTATAGCCAAAGGCGGTTAAAAAGAACTTTAACTGACTTTGGCTGTTTTTTTTACAATTATGGATGATTTCCATAGAGGTAAATTAAGCTTCACCATTAAAATCCGTATAAGGTGGTTTAATAAAATAAGGAGTGTGGATAATATGAAGGAACCAATTGTATCGCTTGTAAATGTTGAAAAATTTTATGGAAATAATAAAGTAGTTAAAAATTTAAATATGAACATTGAAGAAGGTGAATTTCTCACAATGCTTGGACCATCAGGATGTGGTAAAACTACAACCTTAAGAATGATAGCTGGTTTTGAGGATGCAACTTCTGGAATAATTAAAGTAGAAAATGAAAGGGTTGAAGATAAAGAACCTTACGAACGTAACGTAAATACAGTATTTCAAAATTATGCATTATTTCCACACATGACGGTATTTGAAAACATCGCTTATGGATTAAGAATTAAAAAAGTTCCTAATGAAGAAATAAAAGAAAGAGTAAATGATATGCTGGATTTGGTTGAATTGAGAGGTTTTGAAAAAAGAAAGCCAGCACAAATGTCCGGAGGTCAAAAGCAGCGTGTTGCAATAGCAAGGGCCTTGGTTAACAGACCAAAGGTTTTATTGTTAGATGAACCTTTAGGTGCATTGGATTTGAAGCTTAGGAAACAAATGCAGGTAGAACTTAAGAGGTTGCAGAGAAAGTTAAAAATAACTTTTATCTATGTAACACATGATCAGGAAGAAGCATTAACAATGAGTGACAGGATAGCAATTATGAATGGCGGATACCTGGAACAAATAGGGACACCAGATGAAATATATGAACAGCCAAAGACAAAGTTTGTAGCAAGTTTCATAGGGGAATCTAACATCATAGAGGGTGTTGTAACGAAAGCAGCAAATGGGAAGTTGACAGTTGCAGCAGAAAGCGGGCTTATCCAAACAAATAACACAGGATTTTCAGTCAACGAAACATTATATGTTTCAGTGAGACCTGAAAACATGAAATATTCCAAGACTCCAATTAAAGGTTTTTCGTTGGTTGGAGTTGTGAAAGATCATATTTATGTTGGATCAATAATAAAAACCATAGTGGTCCTTTCAAATGGAGATGAAATAAAAATTAATAGGTTCCCAAATTCAGAAAAATTAAATGTGGATGAAGTGGTTTATTTATATTGGGATGAGAATGGAGGGGTACCTATAAAGCGTGAAGATGATAAATTAGTAGATTTATTAGAAAAAACGCAGAAGGAGGGAATTGTATGAAAAATGGAAGAAAGATAGAAGAAACAATTGAAAGTAAAAAAAATAAACGGAAATTAAAAAGTATAATAGCACCAGCACTTTCAATGGTAGGGCCAATTTCTTTCTGGATGGTTGTTTTTGTAATAGTTCCCCTGATTTATGTAGGATTCATAAGCTTCATGACAAGAGGTACCTATGGAGGAATTGTCTACAAATTTACTTTAATAAACTATATAACAATTTTTGATCCATTGTATTTTAAGGTAATTTGCAATTCCATCAAAATTGCACTCACTTCATCATTAATCTGTATTTTGATTGGGTATCCATTTGCCTATTATCTTGCAAAGCAGCCCTCTGAAAAACGGGGATTACTGATTATGTTGATTATGATACCATTTTGGACCAGTTCTTTAGTAAGAACATACAGCTGGGTTATCCTTTTACATGCATCAGGAATAGTAAATAAGTTTCTAATGACTATAGGGGCAATAAGTTCACCTTTGCAGCTGTTATACAATGACTATGCTGTTACAGTGGGAATAGTTTATATTTTATTACCATTTGCAATATTACCCCTCTACACATCTATTGAAAAATTGGACAAGTCACTTATTGAAGCATCAAATGACCTTGGAGCAAAACCATATAAGACATTTATAAAAGTAACGCTTCCTCTTACATCATCAGGGATCTTTGCAAGTGTAATCTTAACATTTATACCATCACTGGGATATTATTTTACAGCTGACATCTTAGGCGGCGGCAAAACCTTGATGATTGGTAATTTGATTAAAAATCAATTTACAAGTGCTAAAAACTGGCCATTTGGAGCAGCTATATCATTAGTTCTTATTGCTATTACTTTAATAGTGCTATATCTATATAGCCGTGTTGGGGATTTGGATGATCTGGGAGGTGCAAAATAAATGACCAGGAAAGATAGAAGAAAAATAATAAATAATGTCAGTTCATCAATATTTTCAAAATTAGTATATGCTTTTATATACCTGCCAGTTGTGATTTTAGTAGTATTTTCATTTAATGATCAAAAAGCAAATACTCATTGGGTAGGTTTCACTACTGAATGGTATGTTAAACTGTTTCATGATTCTGAATTGCTTGGGACATTTGGAAATACGTTGATAATTGCTGTAGTCAGTACAGTCCTGGCAGTTATTATAGGAACTATAGGAGCCGTTGGGCTTGTAAGATTCAATTTTAAGGGAAAATCAGTAATAAACAATGCCTTATATGTTCCTATTGTTATTCCGGAAATAGTTTTAGCAGTAGCTTTATTATCAATATTCAGTGCAATAAGTTTTCCATTGGGAATACTTACACTTATTTTAGGACATACAACCTTAACAGTTCCGTTTGTTATTATAACAATAAAATCAAGGCTTAGTGGTTTTGACCAGTCGGTGGAAGAAGCCTCTATGGATTTAGGTGCCAGCAGAAGAACTACATTCTTAAAAGTAACATTGCCAATGATTATGCCCGGAGTTATGTCAGGCGGGTTCCTTGCATTTACACTTTCATTGGATGATCTAATAATAAGTAATTTTATTGCAGGCACAAAATGCATGACATTTCCAGTTAAGGTATATTCAATGGTTAAGTCAGGTATATCGCCGGAAGTTAATGCACTTACAACAATATTAATTGCATTGTTTTTAGCAGGACTATTGGTGTCAAAGGTATTGAATAAAAGAAGAAGTTTAGCATAAAAATAAACATTTTATTAAAAGGAGGAAGAATTATTATGAAGAAGTTTTTATCAATAGTATCCATTTTTGTATTAGTATTATCACTTGCAGGCTGCGGGTCAAAAACAACAACGGCATCTGGTTATGCAAAAGAATTAAATCTCTTTATCTGGTCAGAGTATGTGTCTGAGGATGCAATAAAGGGGTTTGAGGACAAATATGGCATAAAAGTTAATGTTAGTTATTTTACTTCAACTGATGAAATGAATGCTAAATTAATGTCAGGGAACGGGAAGGATTATGATCTTGTTCAGGCAGGAAACAGCCAGGTTGCAAATCTTATAAGCCAAAAGTATATACAAGAGTTGGATTTTAACAACATTCCTAATATTAAAAATCTTAATTCTTTAGCACGTAACCAGGAATTCGACCCAGAGCAAAAATATACTGTAGAATATCTTTCATCTTATACTGTAATTGGATATAACAAAAAAACATGTCCTATAGAAATCAAGTCTGTTAAGGATTTGTTGAATCCAGCTCTTAAAGGTCAAATTGTTTCAATTACATCCTCAAGAAGAATTATGGCAATGGTTTTAGACGCTTTAGGATATGACCCAAATACTAAAGATGAAAATCAAATTAAAGAAGCTACAGACTTTCTGAAGAAAATGAAGGAGAATGTAAAGGTATTTGATGGTGATGCTCCAAGAAAGTCATTATTAAATGGGGAGTGTAGTGTTGCTTTAATTTATAATGGTGATTTAGCCATCGCAATGAATGAACAGCCAGACACATATGCAGTTGCAAATATTGATACCGGTTATGTGAAAGCCAGCAATCAATGGTGCGTACCTACAGGTGCCCAACATAAAAAAGAAGCAGAATTATTTATTAACTATATGCTGGAACCGGATGTAATGGCAAAAAACCTTGACGTATATCCATATAATTGTCCAAATGATGAAGCGCTTAAAGTTGTAAGTGATAAATACAAAAATAATCCAGCTTTGAATTTGTCAGACGCAATACTGAAGAATGCTGTTTCAGTAAAAGATGTAGGAGAAACAGAGGTTGTTTATGACAAGTATTGGTCAGAATTTATGAGTAAATAATATTTCAGTTAAATAAGCCGTAAGATACGAGGAATTTTAGGATATGCCAAGTGTCTTCCGGCTTTTTGCTGAAATTATAAATTTATAGTTGAAAAGAGGGGAATTCAATGGCGATTATGATAAAGGACATCTTAAAGTTAGAAAGCCTTAAAAAATTAAAACTAGTCGGAGGAAGCGGAGGGCTTGAAAAATGTATTGAATGGATATATGTAGCAGAATGCTTTCAAGAGCCGTTGGAGGGTATTAAATGGCTGCAGGGTGGAGAACTGGTATTTATTACAGGTGTAGGAATGAAGGGGGATATAAGTACGTTAGCAGAACTCATTAAAGGAATAAAAGACAGGAACGGCGTTGGGTTAATTGTAAATATTGGTGAGTATATAGAGAATATTCCTGAGAGTGCTATTAAAGTTGCAGATGAGTCGGAAATTCCTTTATTTGCATTGCCGTGGGAAGTAAAATTAGTTGAAGTTTCAAAAGAAATAAGTAACGCCATAATATTGGCACGTATTGAAGAAAGTTCTGTGAATCAGTTTTTGAGTAATATTCTTTTTGGGGATGGGGAATTAGAAGAAAACACTATAGATAAAGCATCATATTTTGGATATAATCTGGAAGGAAAATGTTGTGCAGGTATTATAGATATTGATAAACTTCAAGAACTTATGAAACCAACCAATGAAGGTAATGAAATTGACATAGCCGGAATTAAAGTTGCATTCAGAAAAATTGTGCAGGAGGTATTTGAAAAATACGCCCTGAAAGTGCCTGTTATTGATAATGAAGATTCCATTATATTTATTATAAGGGCAGATGAAAATTGTACAGGGAGATTAGAGAAGGCGCTGAGAGAAATTCAAGACGTAATCAGTAGCCGTATGCAGGGACTGTCAGTAAGTGTTGGAATTGGAAATGCATATGAAGATCTCAAAATGATGAAGCAATCATTAAATGAAGCAGAATTGGCTATTGCCAGCTCAAAATGCCAGGGATTATACAATACTGTCAGCAGATATAAGGAAATAGGGATTTATGGACTTCTTTTTGGAGTTGAAAACAAAAATATTCTATATAATTATTATTTAAGTGTTTTAGGACCAATTGTACAAAAAGATAAGAAGCATAAAGATATGACTTCCCTTGAGGTATTGGAAACCTATTTAAATGAGAATTGCAATATTACAAGTGCTGCAGAGAAGTTGTTTTTACACAGAAACACTTTAAAGTATCGTATAAAAAAAATAGAGGAAGAATTAGGATATGACTTGCATAACTTTGATTATTGCATGAAGGTAAAAATGGCATTATATATAAAGAATCTATTGCCAAATAATATGTTTGTCACTGTGAACAAAAATGTTATGGCTGTTGGACATAGAAAATAGCGGCGTAAAGTATTATCATATAAACAAGTTAAGAAACAGAAAACAAATAAGTTTTCAGGAGTCAGTCAGGAGCTTATTAATGACTTAAGTTATCTTTTATAAGTAAATATAATTAAGTAGACAAAGGAGTCTTTCGTGGGTGTAAACATGATTGGCTTTTTTTAATTCTTTTACAAAAGAATGCTTTTTAACAACTTATAAGAGATGGATATTAAAATTTAAAATTAATCAGGAGGGGTTAATAATGATAGAAGAATCAAATGTAAAATTAATAACTTCAATACCAGGACCAAGATCAAAGGAATTACTAGAAGAAAGAAAAAAATATGTAGCAGATGGTGTATCTGTGGCAACAGAGATAGCGGTTGCAGAAGCTAAAGGAGCATTGATAAAAGATGTTGACGGAAATGTATTCCTTGATTTTGCTGCAGGTATAGGTGTGCAAAACATAGGGCATTGTGATGATGGAGTAATAGAGGCAATAAAAGCACAGGCAGATAAGTATATACATCCATGTTTTCATGTGGCTACTTATGAACCATATGTGGAACTTTCAAAAAAGTTGACCGAAATAACCTCAGGAGATCATGAAAAAAAGGTAATGCTTGCTAACAGCGGAGCGGAGGCCTTGGAGAATGCTATAAAAGTTGCTAAGGCATACACTAACAAAAAGGGAATACTTTCAGCTAACGGTTCTTTCCATGGCCGTACTCTAATGACCATGTCAATAACAAGTAAATATAAGCCATATAAAAATGGTTTTGGGCCATATGTTCCGGATGTTTACAAATTTGATTATCCATATTCATATAGAGCGCCGCTGGGGGTTTCACCAGAGGACTATGCAGATGAATGTATTGAAAGGTTAAGAACTATGCTTAAGACAACAATTTCCCCGGAAATGATAGCTTGCTTAGTTGTCGAACCGCTGCAGGGTGAAGGTGGTTTTGTAGTGCCATCTGCAAAATATATGCAGGAACTGCAAAAAATTTGTAATGAGAATAATATAGTATTTATAGTTGATGAAGTACAGGCCGGATTCGGAAGGACAGGAAAGATGTTCGCACATGAACATTATGGTATTGTACCAGATATTATAACTATGTCAAAATCAATAGCAGCAGGTGTTCCATTAAGTGCTGTTGTAGGAAAGAAGGAAATAATGGATGCAGCCTGTGTCGGTGGAATTGGAGGAACCTATGGAGGAAGTCCACTTGCATGTGTAGCAGCACTTAAAGTTATTGAAAAAATTGAAAAAGAAGATTTATGTGAAAAGTCACTTAAATTAGGAGAATATATTACTGGAAGACTTAATGAGATGAAAGAAAAATATGATGTCATAGGTGATGTGAGAGGTCTTGGTTCTATGGTAGGTTTAGAACTGGTAAAAGACAGGGATACAAAAGAACC
>JBEHWK010000044.1:0-22653 GCA_040217795.1 Clostridiaceae bacterium | reverse complement strand
GGGATGAATTGTTGCCCCCTTGAGGAATACCTACACATCTTGTATAATTGAGTAATGTAGGTCTTTGATAACTAGATATATGAGGTTGCATGGAGAAACCGTCAAATTCTGAATGCGAAAACCAAGCGATGAGTTTGTTATCCTTCCATGCGTAAAATATCTAATGTACAAAAGATACCGATGTTGTCGGCATCTAGGGAAGGGACTTCCCGAAGTTACGCCTGTGGAGAGTGTAGGTTACGAACTCGTGGAAACAGGAAGCCCACACTTCTTAAGTGGTGGGTAGTTCACTCAAACCACTAAATGTCCTTTCTTTTCCGCAACTGTAATTGTTGCTTCTATACCAGAGTTAAACTGGAGGTAGTCACTTTCAATACCATCACTGAATATTACACCGTTTTCTGGCATTTGCGATAATATCTTAAGAGGACACCCTTTAGTTACCTTTCCAAAAACAATATCTGCCTTTGAGGTTCTGCTTGGAAAAGGCTCACGTACAGAGAAATACAGATAATCAATATTCCATTCAAGCCTTCTTTCCTGCTGCACCATAATTTTCTTATCTGAAATTCCGTTTACAATGTTAGCCGCTCCTGTCAGAACACTTTTTAACCATCCGGTTGAACCAAGTCCTGTTGACACAATAACTCCGCTTGAAGACTGGTATTCATGCCGGCCTCCCAACTGGATATGATACCTTGAAGACACATGCGTCTTTTGTCCGACAAACAGGTCATTAACAGCGTAAATAGCCTGACCATCATTTAAGACTGCCTTTGCCATGGAAACCTCTTTAAACTGTCTCCTCATCTTAAAAACATCCTGGACTACCAGCCTCAAATCAGAAACCACAAATGGAAGCAGCACACCATCCCATCTGGAAGGGTCCGGATTCACGCCAATCAGCAGCTGGTTTGAAAGATACTTCATAGTATTTGCTACAAGTCCATCCTGGCCTACAACCACCACAATATCATTATCGCCAAATATGAAATTGGGCACATATTCCCTGTCAACAACCTGAACTTTCCCTAGTTTCTCCAACTGGTTATGAGCTTCGAATATAGCCTTCTTATACTGTTCATCTTCAGAAATATAATCTGATAAATCACTGCCCATGTGTTCAATGTAGAACTTAGCCTGAGCTATGGTGTTATACCTGGAAATCAAATCTTCAAGCCGTGTTTTCCTTTTTACCAATACTATCTTATTCTCAGTTAATCTTTCCATAATTATTTTGATTCCTTCATTAATTCCTGCAGTAAATCAGGTGATATGTTAAGCTGACCTATCTTTCCCGCTTTTCCGGCTAATTCCTGGAAAGCTATTGCTATAAGCTTGCTTGGTTGCATTCCTATGCTTGCAAGTGATTGTATTACATTTGAATCTATTCCTTCTAAAGCCTTCATAACTGCAGATAATTCATAAGCTTTTGCATCAGCTTCCGCTTTTGAATTCTGCACTGTAAGTTCAATAAGGTCTTTTCGCTTCTCTTCAAGAGTAGTTTCAAAATTTATTTGTTCCTCATTAAGTTGATTTTTCTTCTGCTGAACAGCTCTTTCTGCCTCTAATTGAGTTTCTCTTACCTGTTTTTTCTTATTTTCAACTGCAATTTCTGTATTGAACTCATTTTCTTTTACACGTCTTTCCTGCTCTATACTCGCATTTCGTCTTTCATAAATAGCCTCATCAGCTTTTCTGAGAATCTGTTCTCTCGCTTGTGCTTCCAGAGCCCTGGCAGTTTCCTTATTTGGGAGTATAGCAAGTATTGAAAGGCCTAATATTTCAATTCCAAGCAGGTTTATCTCTCTATTATCCCTGATTTCATTCAATATTCCCTGTGCCAGAACCTCGCTGGATTTAATTGCATCCTTTAGCTGCAACCCTTCAAGAGTTTTCTTTGTCAGCACTTTTACTATGTTTATAACCCTTTGAGGCAGTTTTTGGGGATCATCAGAGGCATACCCGTTTCCCTTCATATTAAGGGCATAATTGAGAAGCCCTGCAATCTTCTTTTGATCAACTATCCTGAATGTAATCTGACCCTGAACAGTTACAGTCTGGAAGTCTGAAGTAACTTCTTCAAAAATAAAAGGTGCATCCACACTTCCTACAGGTACAACTACAATGGAAGTAGTAGGGGCATAGTAATAAAATGATAGTCCTGCACCTTCCTTGACTATTTTGCCATTCCTGTATTTTAAGACATATTCACTTGGCTGAAACTTAATAAATCTTAAACCGAACATAGTTTGTTCCTCCTTTAATTATATCTGCTCTTTCTAATGAATCCGAAACTGGTTTCTTTATCGACTTTGCTTGCTGTAAAATCTGTATGAAATAATGGTACGACGGGTGGTTATAAATGTCAATTATGTAGTTGACATACAAATTATATAAACCTCCCTGAAGAAGGGATCTTCCCCGCTTATCCTATCCAGGTGTTTTACATTAGGCGGTTGGGATAAGTATCTTCAACGCATTTTGATACTGCCATAGTCAAAGCTACAATATATATGTTATATTGTGCAATTTTGCGATTGTTTCAACTGTGCAATCTGGAATGGTGTCTTTATTAAGAAATAAAATGAGGTCTCTGTGATATGCTGACCAATAGAGAGTCATAATACCATTAGAGTGATATTCACCTGACACCTGCTAAATTTATGTAGAAATTTTATAATTAGGATGTTAAATGGAACAAAAACTTTCTATGGATATAATAATGGAGAATCACTTGGAGGAATGGTTACCAGACTAATACCATCTTAATTAATATCATCGTAAATGAGCCTTAAACAAAAATCCAAAATCAAGGGGAAAGCATTTTCAAATTATTTACAAAAGCACTTCTATTTACATACAAGAAGAGTATAATAAAAATTAATAAGTAATTGTTTACAGAATATACTTTTAAGGGGGTGGAAACCTGCCAATAACAGGTTGTAGAAGTGAAGACAGAAAATATTTTCAGGCTCACGGAGGATGAAGTTTTTAAAGAATTAAATACTTCCAACAAAGGACTTACAGAGGATGAGGCAAAATCGAGAGTTGAGAAATATGGTTATAATGAAATAAAAGAGGTAAAAAAATCATCACTGTTAGCAAGATTCTTATCTAATTTCACCAATCTTCTGGCAATACTTCTTTGGGTTGCAGCAGCATTATCTTTCGTAGGAGGGATGATGCAGCTGGGATGGGCAATAATACTGGTAATCCTTATAAATGCTATGTTCAGTTTCTGGCAGGAATTTAAAGCTGAGCAGGCTACTGAAAGCCTTAAAAAGATGCTGCCGCAGTATGTAAAGGTAATCAGGAGCGGCAGGATGGTTCAAATGCTTGCAAGGGAACTGGTTCCGGGTGATATTATCTCTCTGGAAGAAGGGGATT
Source organism: Clostridiaceae bacterium (assembly GCA_040217795.1). Taxonomy (GTDB): domain Bacteria; phylum Bacillota; class Clostridia; order Clostridiales; family Clostridiaceae; genus Clostridium_T. The sequence continues at coordinate 19,263 of JBEHWK010000044.1, read as the reverse complement.
ATGTATCTGCTGATGCAAGGATTATTGAGGCCTTTGAAATGAGGACAATCAATGCGGCACTTACAGGTGAATCAGAACCGGTAAGAAGAAGCTCCGAAGTTGTTTCAGAAAAAGATGTAACTTTGCTTCAGGCGCCTAATATTGTATTTATGGGCACCAGTGTTGCATCAGGGTCATGCACGGCTATTGTGTACTCAACTGGTATGAATACCCAGTTTGGTAAGATAGCATCCCTGACACAAAATATAAAGCAGGAACAAAGTCCTCTGCAGAAACAACTGGCAAGGGTAGCAAGGTTCATAGCTTATCTTTCACTTGTAATGGGAGTGATTTTCTTTCTTTTAGGTTTGCTGATGGGAAGATCCCTTATGGATACCTTTATGTTTGCAATAGGTATAATTACAGCAAATGTACCTGAAGGACTTCTTCCTACAGTAACCTTGGCTCTTGCAATGAGTGTCCAGAGAATGGCAAAGAGACATGCTTTGGTAAAAAAGCTTTCAAGTGTTGAGACTTTGGGCGGAGCTACAGTAATATGCACAGATAAAACCGGGACCTTGACCCAGAATGAAATGACAGTAAGAGAAATATGGACACCTGTCTGCTTATATGAAGTGAAGGGGGTAGGCTATGAGCCAAAGGGAGATTTCTTCAGGGAAAAAGAAAAACTAAATAAGGAAAACCTTCCAAAGGAATTGTCACTTCTTTTAAAGATTGGACTTTTGTGCAATAACAGCAGAATAGTAAGGCCTGATGATACAAATAAATCCTGGGGTATAATTGGTGATCCTACAGAAGGGGCTCTTGTTGTACTCGGGGAAAAGGCTGGATTTACCAAGGAAAGCTGTCTAGAGGAATATTCATTGGTTTATCAGCTTCCTTTTGACTCCAGAAGAAAAAGAATGACCACGATTCATGATATATCAGGTGGCACTCTGATATATGTAAAGGGAGCACCAAAGGAGGTTTTATCAGTCTGCAGCTCTATTTTTGATCCTGATTACAGAGTCAGAAAACTGCAAGAGGAAGATATACAAAAAATAGTAGAGCAGAATGATAAATTCGCCCAGGATGGTCTCAGGGTATTGGCAATGGCCTATAAGAAATCTCAGGGAGAGATTCAGGAGTATACAATAGAAAATACTGAAAATGATCTTGTTTTTGTAGGTCTGACAGCCATGATGGACCCGCCAAGGCCTGAAGTGGAAGCAGCTGTAAAGAGTGCCCATAAGGCTGGAATAAAAATAATTATGATTACAGGTGATTATGGACTTACAGCAGAATCCATAGCCAGAAGGATAGGGATAGTAAAATATCCTCACCCAAGAATAATAACAGGTAACGAGCTTGATGAAATATCTGATGAGGAATTGAAAAACGAACTGAAGAGCAGGGAGATTATATTTGCAAGGGTTGCGCCTGAAAACAAGATGAGAGTAGTATCTGCCCTTAAGGATATGGGGGAGATAGTTGCTGTTACAGGCGATGGTGTAAACGATACCCCAGCTCTGAAAAGGGCAGATATAGGTATAGCCATGGGGAAATCCGGTACGGATGTTGCCAGGGAAGTAGCAACCATGGTGCTGACTGACGATAATTTCGCCAGCATAGTAAGTGCCATAGAAGAAGGAAGAGCGGTTTACGATAATGTAAGGAAGTTTATGACCTATATATTTGCTCATCTAACTCCTGAAGCAATTCCTTATGTTTTGTTCTCATTATTCAATATACCGGTTCCGATAACTGTAATGCAGATACTTGCTATAGATCTGGGAACTGAAACCCTTCCGGCTCTTGCCCTTGGAGTGGAAAAGCCTGAGCCTGGAGTTATGGACAGGCCTCCTAAATCAGCAAAAGAAAAGCTTCTTAATTTTTCACTATTTTTCAGAGGGTACGTTTTGCTTGGACTCATAAGCTCTGCTGCAGTTCTTTCCGGATATTTCTGGGTATTATACAGCGGAGGCTGGCATTGGGGACAGGTTTTATCACCTGATGATCCACTTTCAAGACAGGCTGCCACTATGAGTTTTCTTGGAATTGTTATTTTACAGGTGGGAAATGTGTTTGCATGCCGAACCGAAGTTGCATCAATGTTCAGAGTAGGTTTATTCTCAAATAAGCTTCTTAATATAGGGGTGGCTTTTGAGCTGGTCTTGACAGCAGCATTGATGTATATACCTTTCTTCCATAATATTTTTAGTACTTATCCCCTTTCTTTTAAGCACTGGCTGTTTTATGTAGTTTTTATACCAGTCTTAATCGGAGCTGAAGAATTAAGAAAGTGGACTATACGAAGGAAAATAAAAGCTGCAAAAAGATAGAGGGAGGTGGAAGGCTCTTAAAGGAGAGTCTGTAATATATGAAGATAATAGTTGCGGGCTGCGGAAGGCTTGGGCTTCAGTTGGCCCATTTGCTGGACAGTGACGGAAATGATGTAACAGTAATTGACAAGGACAGGAATGTAATGAATAAATTCAAACCATTCTTTAAAGGGAAATTTATAGAAGGAATTTCCTTTGACAGAAATACACTTATAAGTGCCGGTGTGGAAACTGCGGATGCTTTAGCTTCAACAACAGATTCAGATAATATTAATATTGTTACAGCTTTGATTGCAAAGAAAAGATTTAAGGTTCCAATAATAATAGCCAGAGTATATGACCCCATCAGTGCAGAGATTTATAAAAAGCTTGGTATAAATACCACTTCTCCTACCTTGTGGGGAGCAAACAGTATGAAAGACTTTATATGCCATCCGGAGTTATTCAGGGTATCAACCTTCGGGAATGGTGAAGTTGAAATTATAGAAACTGAGGCATCTGCCTTGGTGGAAGGACATTCCGTAAGAAGCTTCACAATACCTTCAGAAATGAAGGTTGTAAGTATAGTAAGGAAAGGAACAGCTATGATTCCCACGCCTGACACCTCATTCCTGAAGGGCGATAAAATTTTCATTGCTGTAACTCCTTTTGGAAAAACAAAGATGAAGCAAATGATGATTATTTAGAAAAATCTTTAATAGGAGGTGAAAGACCTGTAGAAGATCGTAAAGGTTTCCTGAAATACAGGTCATTGATATGGCTGTTATGATTATCGGAGGAGGCCGTCTGGGTTCCTTCCTTGCTGGTTTAATGGAAGAGAAGAATGAAAAAGTGATACTCCTAGAAATAGAGAGGGGAAAAATTGAAAAGATAGAAAGGGATTTGCAGAACTCCATAATAATACCTGGAGACGGAAGTAACCCGGATGTGCTGAAAAAAGCTGGAATACTTGAAGCTCAGACTGTTGTGGCGTGTACTGGGCATGATGAAGACAACCTTATTGTATGTCAACTTGCGAAGTTTCAGTTTGGAGTTCCAAGGGTTATATCCAGGATAAATAATCCTAAAAATGAATGGCTTTTTACAAGGGATATGGGTGTAGATGCCGCAGTAAGCGGAGCCAGAATGCTTGCAAAACTGATGGAGGAAGAAACAGGGTTAAGCCACATAACTACGGTGTTAAATCTTGCAGCAGGGGAAATATCTATAATAAGGAGTATTATTGAAAAAAATTCAATTGCTGCGCATAAACCAATAAAGGAATTAAAGTTTCCCAAAGACTGCGTAATAATGACAATTGTCAGGGAAAACAAGGTTCTGCTTCCAAGCGGAAAGACAATATTACTGCCTGGTGACGAGATTTTGAGTGTTGTAGCAGATAAAAGCAGAGAGGAATTCAAAAAGATGCTGAATGGTGAGTAATAAAATAATGCTTATAGGGAACCAACATCAACTATTAACTTATACATGCCTGAAAAAAATGAGCACAATTTGAAAACTGAGCAATTCGCTTTTTTAGAGAATGCCTATGAATTACCTAAATAGGATAAAATAAAAAACACTATGAGAAATTTCTCATAGTGTTTTTTCACGTGAAAATACTCGTTAAAATCGATAAAATAACTTGTAAATAAACACTTACTATCAATAATTACATAGTAGGTATTACACACAACCTATCTTTTTTATTAGTTTAAACAACCCAGTTATGTTGAAACTTTTGGAAGTTAAGATAAATGTTACAAGTACAAAACTATGGTAACTTTCCATTAAGCTTTGAAATTAATGAGGGACAAACCTTACCGGAAGTATCTTTTTTAACCCGCGGTTCCGGTTATAGTATGTTTTTTACCCCTTCAGAAACAGTATTACTGATGCGTCAGTCTGCAGATAAAAAGCTATCACCCAAAATGAAAGTTAAAGCACAGCCTATTGAAACAAAACTGCTTCCTGAAGAGCAAATTAAGCCTGCTGTATTGCGAATGAAACTCTCTGGAGCTAATGAACTTCCTCAGGTTGAAGGCCTGGAAGAACTGCCTGGAAAAGTTAACTACTTTATAGGCAATGACCCTTCTAAGTGGTATACTGACATTTCAACTTTCTCCAGAATAAAATATTATGATGTCTACCCTGGAATAGATATTGTTTACTATGGAAACCAGGGGCAGGTGGAATATGATTATGTAATATCCCCCGGAGCAGATCCCGGATTGATTACACTTGATATTCAGGGTGTCAGCAGCCTGGACATGGATGTAAATGGAGACCTGATTCTGGGAACTGACAAAGGTCAGCTTTATTTTAAAAAACCTTATATTTATCAGGAAGCTAACGGAATATAAAAAGAAATCCAAGGAGGTTATCTGCTTAAAAACCAATGTCAGGTCAGTTTTCAAGTTGGAGATTATAATAATGCCTTACAGCTTATTATAGATCCGGTACTTGAATACTCTACCTACCTTGGCGGAACTGAAGCGGATAATGCAGCTGGTATTGCCGTTGACTTATATGGCAATGCCTATGTAGCAGGTTCTACTAATTCAGATGATTTTCCTGCAGAGAAGCCTATACAGGATACTTTGAATGGTGTTTTTAACGTATTTGTAAGTAAGATAAATGCTGATGCTTCCAAATTACTATACTCAACCTACCTTGGAGGCAGTGGACTGGATTTTGCTTATGGCATTTCTGTTGACTCACTTGGCAATGCCTATGTGACAGGATTCACTGATTCAGATGACTTCCCTGTAAAAAACCCTATACAGCCTGCCAATGCTGGCGGTTTTGATTCATTTATATGTAAAATCAGCTTATCTCAGCTTGATAATATAGAAACTGAAGTGAACGATATTGAAGTTAAGCTGGATAATCCTGATTTCGGACTTGAAAGCATTAAAGAAGGGATAAACTCTATTGAAGCAAAACTTTATCCTGATACACTTACTACCGGACCAGTAGTCAGGGATAAGCATGCAGATAGTTTAATCATTGTATTGTTAAACAATACTGCAGTTGCTAAGGCTGTAACGTTTTATGTTTATAATATTAAAAAATCTCCAAGTACTGTTGTACTTGAGAAAACTGTAAATATTGAACCTGGAAGTTCCAGGATATTCATTTGTTCTTCTCCGCCTTTAATTTATGAGATAAGATTTACAGGAATTGTGCAAGGGATTTACGCCTTGACAGCAACACGTAAACAAGATTTTTCTGATTCACTTCGCAAAAGCACACTCATTAGTGCAAATACTTTCAGTCATAGTCAGCTTGCTGCATTTGTAAACCCGTAAGACTCTGCAAAAAAACTTTTATAAACTGATTAAAAAGGACTCCTTCCGGCATTAATTGGGATAACAATTAAAATTAAGAAGGAGTCTTTTTTATGGAAATGTTTCAAGTGTTTCATTATCAACAAGCTTGGTCTTTCTATTTCTTTAATAGCCCAATATCTTATGTATTAATTTTCCCAGTAATTTATAGTATATATTATGTGTTTTAGGTTAAAAAATAATGATGAAGGTTTCAGAAAGTTACCATGTATAGGGTTCCAACCTCAACAATTAACTTATGCATATAATTCAAAAACTTTAAAATATTCTTCATTATAAAGCTTCCTTCAGTGGAACTTCTGAGGCAGTGAAGCTTTATAACTCACAATATAAGAGTTTTACGAATTATATTTACATGACGCTTCTTCTTTCAATTCTCGAAGAATTCAACATGCATAAGTTAAGTTCCGGTAAAGAAACCCTATACTACGTAACGAAATCAAAATATGTAAGGACGGTGATCTAATGAAGAATAAATCTCATATTCGCTGGAAGTTTATATCTATAATTATGATCTTGATGATGCTGGTAACATTTTCTTACACAATTATGTTTAAAGGAAATAATAATGCACAACGAACTCTTGCGGCAGAAAGCAGTAATAATGATATTTATGTTATTCCCAAACCTCTAAATTATAAAAAAGGTCAGGGTAAATTTATACTTAAAAAAGATTCTTCAATTTATGTAAAAGGAAATAATGAAAAAGAAACAGAAGAGATTAGTAAAATTGCAGAATTTATAAGAGGAAAACTAAGAGCTTCAACAGGTTTTGAATTAAATATTCTTAAAGGAGATAATGTTCTGGCGGGTAGTATTTATTTAACTACTATAGGTGGAGAAGAAACTAAAGGCAATGAAGGGTATAAAATGATAACCACTCCTGAAAATGTTAGAATTATAGCGTATAAACCAGAAGGACTTTCAAGAGCAGTACAAACATTAAGACAGCTATTTCCGGCAGATATTGAAAAAAATACTGTAGTTACTAATGTAGAATGGAGCATTCCGGTTTCAACAATAGATGATAAACCTGAATATGGTTACAGAGGGCTGATGCTTGATGTGGCTAGACACTTTTATACTGTAGATGAAGTTAAACGTCAAATAGATCATGCAGCCCAATATAAAATAAATAAGGTTCATTTACATCTCAGTGATGACCAGGGATGGCGTTTGGAAATAAAAAAATGGCCGGACTTAACTGCTATAGGTGGAAGTACACAAGTAGGCGGCGGACCTGGAGGATATTATACACAGGAACAGTTTAAAGATTTAGTTAAATATGCAGCTGAACGATATGTAGAAATAATTCCTGAATTTGATATGCCAGGTCATAGCAATGCAGCATTAGCTTCTTATGGATTTTTGAACCCAGATGGAAAAAAGAAACCTTTATATACAGGTACAAAGGTAGGATTCAGTTCCTTCATGACTCATGACGAAAAGACATATCAATTTATTGATGATGTAATTAGGGAAGTTTCTCAGATATCACCTTCAAAATATTTTCATATAGGAGGAGATGAAGCAGAAAGTACTAAAAAGGCAGACTATGATTATTTTGTAGGCAGAGTATCTGAAATAGTTAAGAAGTATGGGGAAACTCCGGTAGGTTGGGACCCAATTGATACATCTCCGGAAATAAATTCAAGTGTAGTGTTGCAGAATTGGAAAGATTCAAATGAAGCAGCCAGAAAAAAGAATATGAAGATGATTATTTCAATTGCAAAAAAAGCTTATTTGGATATGAAATATAACGAGAGCACACCATATGGATTGGACTGGGCAGGTTACATTCCTGTAGAAACTGCATATAAATGGGATCCTACTGATTTTGCTCCAAAAGAATTAGTTTTAGGTATAGAAGCACCATTATGGACAGAAACCATTGCTGATGCAAAAGCTATGGATTATATGATATATCCAAGATTATTGGGTTATGCAGAAATAGGTTGGACGCCTAAGGATGCCAGGGACTGGGTTGAGTATAAGAGCAGGTTGGAAAAACAAGGCGAAAGAATGAAGAACCAAAGGATAAATTACTACAATGATAGTAGCATATGGGGACCTGAAAAGAAATAATTAAAAAAAATAACTGTTGCAAAAAGCACAAAGTATATTTTACTTTGTGCTTTTTATATAGGAAATCATATTAATCCGTTAACTCCTATAAATAAAAGGGCATAATATATATTAATAATTTTGAAGATTAAGAATATAAGTAATGATTTATAACATTTATATATTTAATTAATTTAAGGAGTGCTTTAAAATGAGAAAAATTATATCAGCAGAAATGGCACTAGGACAACCAACTCATCCACCAATAGAAGTACCACCACCAGAAAAACCGCCGAAGCCACCGCTTCCCCCGACACCTGTACACCCAGGACCTAGGCCGCAATCACAATAATAATGTGACTGACGATGTTTTAGTTGCAAGATTAATAGTGTTTAATATAAAGCCCTGATGTGTGGTAAACATCAGGGCCTTTATGCATTTTGCAGCAATCTGATTCTTAATCACACTCATATGTCCAGGATAGGAAAATCATGATCAATATGGAGAAATCAAACCTGTACCGGGTATAATTGCATACATATTAGAAGATGCAAATTTTTGTCCATCCCAATAGAGCAGGTTTTGTATATAACCTAGAGTGTCACTGTTAGAGATGCCTATAATTCTCTCAAGAGCCATTAAATCATAAGAAATAATTTTTTCATCAAATACAACAGGGACTAATGTACTTAAAGAAAGGACTTCTCCTGATACTGCTTTTTTCAATTTACCATTTTGATCATAATATTGAGATAAGAAATCATATCCTTTATAGCTTATATCCAGCACAAAAAGTTTATCCAGCATAACATTACCTATATCAACTTTATAAAGTTCAGCATAATCCACCTTATATTTATATTCTTTATTGTACTTATCAAAATTGAAAATTTCCTGAAAATTATTATTTTTAAAGGAGTAAATGTAGAAATAACCATATTCACTTCCGCCGCCTGTGTCAATGGTTACTTTTATATCATCAACCTTATCCTTTGTAAAATCACCAAGAAATAATCTGGCGTCATATCCTGAGTTAAATGCAGGAGTAATTGTTTTTGTTTCATTTGTCCGTCCATCCTCAATTACAACAGTAATGTTATCAGCCAAACCCCCTACTAGGCCCCCACTGAGTTTGTGACCATACAAAGATACCCTATCCGGCACACCATCTCCAGTTACATCGCTGATTTTCATATCAAGTAAATACATGTCTTTAGGTATAGGGTTTACTTGAGGAGCTCTATAAGAGGGGGCAATATTATAATCTGAAAAAGTGCCCCAGTTTTCTATTTTATTATATTGAGGATTAGTTGACATGAAGTGGACCATTATTGGAGAACTATCTAATTCAGGATGTGCACTGAAAAATTCCATGTCACCATATCTGATAGCTTCCAAAGCAAGGGGTAACTCACGCCTGAACACGTAATCCCGGATAGCTGATGTTTCTGGAGTAAATTGACCATCTACATATAAATATACATAAAAAAGATAGCCTTTTTGTTTTTTAACCCATTCACCAAGGACTTCATCTCTCATAGCATTTATTTTGTCATAGGCATATCTTAATCCAATAGTTAAAAATAGTTGTGAAGTTATATCAGAATGAGTAAGTGTATAGCGCCTTGGTATAATAGGTTTTATAGCAGTAACACCCTTTCTGAATTCAACTGAAAGCTTATCAGGGTTTAATTTGCTCATACAATACCTTCTTATATAATATTGCTCATAAGAATATCATATGTTGGTTATAGTTACTATGTTTGCATATATAGTTAATTAGATGAGAGTATACTGATTTTATGCTATGTATATGTAGTTATTCTTTTAAATAATATACTCGTAAATGATACTTAAAAATTATCCCAAAATCAAGTAAAATTCTTAAAAATCAAATAAAAAAATAAATACCCCAGGGGTGGTTCCAAATACTGGAATAACCCCTGGGGTATTTATTAAACTCAATTTTAAGGAGTAACCCAATTTCCACTGGCTATTATCATTGCCAGCAGCTTAAGAGTATTTTCATAAAATGTACAATTTTCTATAGGCTTTCCCACCAGAGTATTCCAAATGTCAAGAGTCCATTGATCATTACCTTTTTCAGTAAGAGAACTGACCAAGAAAGGGGAGATAAATGCCAGGTTATCGGATGTACCAAAAGCTTCTCCTGGAACACCATTAGCAACATAATACCCTGACATAATATTTGGGGGAGTACTATTTGTTTTCTTCTTAATCCAATTATTTAGTATCCTAATCTGTTTAGTAACTTTATTATTACTAAACAGTATATTCATAGAATAACGCCAAGGAATTCGGCAGCTATTAGCGAAATAATCACCATCATGATCACTTTCCAGTACTTTATATTTAGGTGCAATATACTTATCTTCAGATTTTATAAAAAAATCCGGCATAAGCCCAGTATCCTTACTTTCTCTTGTTAACTGCCCATTAATGATCGATTCAATTCTATTCATCACTTTTTTCCACTTACCCGTATTATTTCTGTTAACTTTACAAAATTCAAATAAATGATGCATCATAAAGTCAGAGCTTCTGGTAACATTTTTAAAGTTGCTATTTGGAATTCCCTGCACCCAATCTCCCAGTGTCAAAATATAATCTTGTTTACTGACACAGCTGTCCATTAAAGCATTTATTCTTTTCAGTGCTTCTTCTTTATATTTAATTTGATCTTTTTTTCCCCAGAGCTTATGAGCAAGAAGAAGACCATAACTAATATCCATATCTCCGTCAGTAGCTGATGAAGTTTCTTTTTCAACATTAATAATTTTCCCATCAGGAGTTTTAATCTGCTGCCAGGCCATTAAATTTTTATTATAAATGCTGGGATAAGATTTTATATAATTATAAATATGAGTAAAGTGGTCTTTAGCTTTGTAATCAAACCTGCTCATAAGAGGAAATATAACCATGCCATAGCCCATTGCCTCAGAAACGGTAACTGCATTGATAGAGGAGGGTTGGTCTAAGGCATAAAAGAGATATTCCTTCTCATCAGATGTGTTTTCTACTGTTCTTAAGTATCGTTTTTTCCATAAAGTATAAAAATGCAGCAAGTTGTCATTTAATTTTTTTTGTGAATACATATCAATTAAAACTTTATTATAAATCATTAATACCTCACTTATAATGCATGATATAATATTATAGGCAGATATGGGAAAAATAAGACTAAATTTTAAAATAAAGTGTTAACTTGAATAGTAACAGGAAAGATAAGGCAATAATATATTTAGATAACGCTAAGATGAGATGAAATATAAGAAGGAATTCAGCAACTTTTATAGAATAATAGAATTATAGCACGAAAGGTGCTAAATATCAGTATCAGAGGTGTTTTAAATGGCTAAACAATCATTACTAATAAGATTAAGAGACTCAAAAAATGAAAACGATATTTTTGATTATGATATTCATTCTTCCAGAGACCAGACTCATATTTATAAATTCTTTAAAGAGCTTGAAACAGAAGGCAAAATATCATTAAACATGCTTCAGTTAAGCGATGATACTCACTGGCTTAAAGCTGAAGGAAAGTACTTAAGCGACTGATAATAAGAGAGTAATTTTATATGAAGTGTTAACTAAAAAGTAAAACCAGCTGCTGTGCTGTCTGCTTAATCAGATTGCAAGGCAGCTTTTCTTTGGTATAATATAATAAGGATGTGAGACTATGGAAATACGTATTATGAATATGGATGATTACAAAAATGTATACACTTTGTGGGAAAAGACTCCCGGCATGTGCATGAGAAACCTGGATGATTCTGAAGATGGAATCTCAAGATTTTTGAAAAGAAACCCTAACACGAATTTTGTAGCAGTTATCAATAATGAAATAGCAGGAGTCATTTTGTGTGGTCACGATGGACGAAGGGCATCGATATATCATGCGGCAGTGGACAGTACTTTTTATGGAATGGGAATTGGGACAAGATTAGTTGAAGCTGTTTTCAGCGCATTGGAAAAGGAAGGTATTACAAAAATAAATTTATTGGTGCTAAAAGACAACCTCCATGGAATAAGCTTCTGGAAAGCACAGGGTTTTAATGATAGAAATGATATACTCTGCTTCAGCAAGAGCTTGAACCTTAAGAATGATTAATATTAAAAGGAGAAGAATGTGAATATACAGATATTTGGAATAAAAAAGTCCTTTGACACACAAAAAGCTGAAAGATATTTTAAAGAAAGAAAAATACCTTATCAGTTTATTGATTTGAACCAAAAAGACATAAGTAAAAGGGAACTTCAAAGCATCAAGGCTTCTGTTCCTTTAAATGAGCTTATAAATGAGAAATCAAAAGAATATAAAAATTTGAATTTAGATAAAATAAGAACAGAAAATGTAAGAGAAGAACTTTTGTTAAAAAACCCCAAGCTTTACAATACGCCTATTGTGAGAAATGGCAAGATTTCAACAGTAGGTTTTAAGCCTGATATATGGGCTACTTGGGAATAACACAGGAAAGAAGGTAACTTAATGGATTATTTAAATTTTTTGCCGGGAGTAAATCCTCAGAAAGAAAAGTCCGGCAAGGATTTATGGTTTGTATATAATACAAACAGGATATTGCTTCATAAAAGCAATGAGAGTGCAATGATCCCAAGACATAACATGCTGGATTTCATGGAGTTTGGAGAGGAATACTATATAGGAAATTATCAGGGTCATGAATGTTATGCTGCAGAAATTGAGGATCGAGTAATTAATACTGCAGAAGAATTTGAATTTATGGATATCAGGACAGCAGGAAGACTTGTTGGAGAAGAAATGTTCATGGTTATGGGCAGAGGAAATCAGATTGTTAATTGGGACAAAAATAACAGGTTCTGTGGAAAATGCGGCAGAAAACTTCATAAGATTCATGATCAAAGGGCAAAGATATGCTCCGACTGCAGAAGTACATACTATCCACAGCTTTCACCTGCTATAATTGTTTCAGTAATAAAGGTTGATGAAATTCTCCTTGCACACAACGCGCAGTTCAGAGAAGGGTTATACAGCGTACTGTCCGGGTTTGTTGAGGCAGGAGAAACCTTTGAGGAGTGTGTTAAAAGAGAAGTAATGGAGGAAGTAGGAATAAAGGTGAAAAACATTAAGTACTTCGGCAATCAGCCCTGGCCATTTCCAAACTCAGTAATGATAGGTTTCACTGCTGAATATGAAAGCGGTGAAATAAAGGCAGATGGAGTTGAGATTTCAGAAGCAGGATGGTTCAAAAAAGGCAATCTTCCTCTGATTCCGGATAACTTGACAATTGCAAGGAAACTAATCGATGATTTCCTGCTCTAATTAACCCAAAGCCTTTAAATATATAGATAGCATCTCATTATCTCAGAGTATTACACGTTTTTAAAGTTGATTTTTCCAAAAAAATGCTATATAATTAACTTAACAAAACAAGGTTACTTCTGAGATATTTGTGAGGCTCTTATTTTGAACCTACAGTTTTATGCCGGGAGTCCAAGTATCTGATGCTTGATTGCCCTATAAGACCTTACGGCCAGGACATAAATGCATTTGTGAGGACACCCACCTATCGAGAGATAGGTGTCAAAAGAAGGGCGACGGTATTTTGGAAGTGCATTAAAAGTTTTTAAGAGGGATTATACCCTCTTTTTTCAATATATAAATTAAATTTTGATTTAATGGAGAGATAATGAACGAGGAATTCTTAATTGAAAACTATCTGAAAAAAGCTGAAAAAGCCTTTAAAGAAAATAAACTTTTAAAAGCTTTAGATTTATATACCAAAGTGAATGACCTTACAAAAGGTCAAGATGTAGATACACTCATAAGCATGGCGTTGATTTATGATTTTATGGGCAAGTCTAAGGAAGCCAAAGAGCTTTATCGAAAATCCCTTGAACTGGATGAAAATGATGAACGGGCTTATTATGGCTTAGCGGTAATATACGATGAAGAAGGCTGTTACAGTAATGCTATACAGCTTTATAAGAGAGCCATCCATATTAATCCTAACTATCACAAGGCTTACTTTTTCCTTGCAAATGTTTATGATATGTGTGGAGATAAGGATTCTGCAGTATATTACTATGAAAAACTTCTGGAACTTAATCCTTCAGATTTTTGGGCAAATGTTAATCTTGGTTCCATTTACGAAGAACAGGGAAAAAACGATTCAGCATATAAAAGGTTTTCCAAAGCTCTTGAAATAGACCCAAAGAATCACTTAGCATTGTTTAATATGGGTGTAATATGCTACAAGTATAATATGAAGAATAAAGCTGCAGGTTTTTATGAGCGGTCAATCAAGTCTAAATCTGATTACCCATACAGCTATTTAAACCTTGCCGTTTTGTATAAATACAGTGATACGATGAAAGGTATCAGTGTTCTTACAGAAGGAATAAATAATTGTGAAGAGGTGCATTTTCTTTACTATAACAGAGGCTGTTTTTACGCTTTGCTGGAAGATAAGGAAAAAGCTTTCCATGATATAAAAACTGCTCTTAAAATATATCCTCAATTTTTAAAATATATTTTGGAAGATGACGAACTTAAAGATATTATAAAAATGCGGGAGTTTACTGAGTTTACAAGCAGTAAGATTTTCAAGAAATAAAACAAGCTGGTTTAAGATTTCCAGCTTGTTTTTTGCAAATTATTTTTCTTTCTTTAATAAATCCCTGATTTCCGCAAGAAGCTCAACTTCAGCAGAAGGTTTTGCCGGGGCAGATTCAACTGCCTTTTTTCTGTTAAGCTTGTTCATAATCTTAACGAAAAAGAAAATTGACAATGAAATAATTAAAAAGTCAACAATATTTTGTATGAAAGATCCATAATTAAGTGTGACTGAATTAGCTCCCGCTTCTTTAAGAATTAATTTCAAGCTATCAAACTTTACTCCGCCTGTTAATACTGCCATTATAGGCATAATAATATCATTAACTAATGAAGTTACAATTTTACCAAAAGCGCCTCCGATAATGACACCCACTGCCAAATCCAAGACGTTTCCTTTCAGAGCAAACTTTTTAAATTCCTCAACCATAAAATATCCTCCTTTACATAGGTATATAGTAATATAAATAAAATAATAATTCAATAATTTTACTATTTTTATTCACATTTTACATAAATTTAGTTAGAATCTATAGAAGGGAGGAACTAAAAATGCAAAATAAAAATGAAGTAGAAAAAATAATATATATGGATAGAGGGGAATTGCATGAAATCGGCAAAATAAGCATACTTATAACTTGTCTCATAATTGTATTTTGCTTACTTTTCCAGGACCTGACATCAAATATCCTAAGATTGATATATATAGTAATAAGTCTTTCTATTATGATTCTGGCTTATTCAACTGCAAATATACTGCAAAATCAGTATTTCAAATTTTTTTCAATAACCTTCTTCATAACAGCTTTTGTAAATATGGCAGAACTTATTCCTGAAGAATATATTAACAGCAGTTTCCATTATAATTTCCATCCTGTATATTTACATGTGCTATGTGATGGTCTGATAGCTATATTATGGATATATACTCCATATTTTTTAAGCAACAGCAGCAGGAAAAGTGTAAAGCGTAAATACTGGATAACAACCCTGGCATCAGCATGTGCTTATTTTTTAATGGCTGCAATGATTGAAAACTTATATATATTTGGTTTAATTTTTAATATTCTCGTAATAATTCTATTTGTATATTCATTGCTTTCATCACTGCAATTTCCTGTAAACAAAGAGAAAGAAGTCAACTATTTCAGGCTATATTCATATTTTCTTTTATATTTTTATTTTTTAAATACTATTCAGTACATATTTTTAAAACAAAATGATAGTCTGCTTCCTGAATATTTTATTAAGCTTACAGCGTACCTGATATTTTACGGGTGCATATTGCATAAGCTGCTTAAGAATCCGTATGTATTACTTTTTAATGATTTATATACCAGAAATATAGAGTTAAATAACCTTAATGAAAAAATATCTTCAAAAAACATGGAACTGGAGCTTTCCCAAAAGGCAATCCATGAAAGGGAAGAAATGTACAGAAGCCTGTTTAAAAATATTCCTCAAAGCATGTTAATCATAAACGCTTCAAATGCAAGAATAATTTTTGCAAATACCGCTTTTCAAAACTATTTAAAAAAGAAAAATCTGAAAAGCATAATAAACAGAAAGCTCACAGATCTTGTTAGATTCAGTGAAGAAAAACTCCTTGCTTCAGAAAATAATGGAATAAATTATAAAGAAATATATGAAGGTACCATAAACATGGATGAAGAGCATAATCTTGAACTTCAATTTTTTGAAGTTTTTGATGAAGAAGGACAGGCTCTGGTTGTACTAAATGATATAACCGAAGAAGTCCGTATAGGAAAGATACAGATGGAAGTTGAAAAGAAAAGACTGGAAGAAAAAATCAGGGAAGATTTTCTTTCAAGCATAAGCCATGATCTGAAAACACCATTAAATGTAGTGTATTCTGCAAGCCAGCTTTTGACACTTCTCTTATCGAAGGGCAATTATGCTGAAGCCAGAAGATACAACGGAATCTCCAAGGATAACTGTCTTTCCCTAATAAGACTTACAAATAATCTTATTGACAGCTCAAGGCTCAATTCGAAGTATCTTAAAGCCAATCTTGAGTTAAGCAATATTGTTGAGGTAATCGAAGACCATGTTATGAACCTGGCGGAATATGTGAAAGCTAAAGATGTTGAACTTATATTTGATACCACAGAGGAAGAGATTTATGTAAAGCTGGACAGAGAATTCATTGAAAGGATTATATTGAATCTTATTTCAAATGCCTTGAAATACACACCTCCAAAAGGGAAAATACTCGTGTCTGTTTATTGTGTAATGGATCAGGTGAAGATAAATATAACAGATACAGGCATAGGAATGGAAAAAGAATTCGTGGAAGAAGCCTTCAATAGATTTTCCCAGGGGAAAAATAACAGTAAAATAAGCGTAGCAGGTAATGGCATTGGTTTATATGTGGTTAAGAATTTAACTGAGCTTATGGGCGGAAATATAGATATTGAATCAAGTTTGGGAAAAGGAACCAATATAACCCTTACATTCAAAAGGAGTAAAATTTATGTCAATGAAAATTTCGGAGAGCGCTAAGCATAGAACCAGAGTTGATCTTAAAATTGCAGTTTTTATACCTGTCATTGTATTAGGATTATATAAATTGACAAATAACTATAATTTATATCATATTCTTATAGAGTTTATTTGTTCATCAATGGTTTTATCCATTGCATTAATTTCATATACGAAAAAAAATACGAAAATATCATTTTTTAATTATATAGGGTATGGGTTCCCCATGATTTTCCTTGTTAATTTTTTTCACGCAATGTATGCAAATTCGGAAACAAGCATCAGCAACTTGTTTTTTAATACCATGTTTGCCTGGATATGCAATAATTTTCTGGAGTATTCACTGATATTGCTTTCAATTTTGTTTCTTATTAATAATGCAAGCAAGAAAACTGCTCTAATAGGATTTGCATTGACCTTTATCATCATGTTGGTTTTTAGTTCGTCAATTTTTTATATTAAAAACAATTATTATTACTATTCAAGTTATATAATACACTGCTGGTATCTTCTATATATACTTCTTATTACAATCCTTGTATTGACCCTTAAGCACAAGGACCTGATGAAAAATAAGGAGAGGAAATACTTATATGTGAGCCTGATTTTTATAGCAATATACGAATTTACTGCATGGATTCATTTCCAGTTTTATTATGATACTTTGGTCTGGGCCCATATATTTAAATATGTAGGTTATTTTGTAATATATGAAGCCCTGATTGAGTCCATAATATATGAAACATATAGCATCACTCACAACAAACTTCTTGAAGCGGAAAAAAATCAGATTGTTTTAAACAGGACACTTCAGGACAGGTTGAGTCTGCTTAAGGAGATAAGGGATATTCTAAGCAAGAGTGAGATGAAATATACTTCATTGCTTGAATCCATTTCCCATGGAATAATGATATTCAGAAATAATTATATCTCATATGCAAATGAGGCCTCATCTTATTTTTTGGAAGGCCTGCTTCATAGCGACACAACAATCAGTCTGACTCATGTACTGCATAAATTGAATATAAACCACAAATTGAATTCATCTGATTCCCATAATGAAATACACATAAAAAGAAGAATTCATGGTGAAGAGAAAGACCTGGAGATATATTTATTTGAAATCAAAGAAAATTTAAAGGCCTTAATAATTAAGGATGTCACAGGAAAAATAAAAAACCATAAACTAAAGCTGGATTTAGAGAGGTATCTTGGTGAAGAAAATTTAAAGAACAGTTTTTTCTCTAACATATCCCACGAGTTAAGAACTCCAATCAACCTGATATACTCGGCAATACAGCTGAATGATCTGTATTTTGAAGAAGGCAACTACAATTCTATTGAAAAAAATACCAATGTTATAAGACAAAACTGCCTGAGGCTCATAAGAACAGTCAATAATTTTATCGATACCAGCAGATTATCTGAAGGATATTTTGTTCCGTCAAATGAAGTTTATAACATTGTGGAACTTGTTGAAGACGCGGCTCAGATTTCTGTCAGGTATATAGATAAAGTGGATATGCATATGGTATTTGATTCTGAAGATGAAGAGATTAATGTAAACTGTGACGGGGAATTGATTCAGAGAGTGGTATTAAATCTTCTTTCCAATTCTGTGAAATTCGGAAAAAAAGAGGGTTATATTTATATAAATATATACCATAATGATGAAAAAGTCTTTATCAGCATAAAAAATGACGGTCCTTCGGTATCAAAAGATATTGAACCATTTTTATTTGACAAGTTCTCAAAAGTAAATAAAGCTTTAAATAGGGATAAGGAAGGAAGCGGATTGGGATTACATCTGTGCAGAAGTTTAATTGAGGTGCAGGGAGGATCACTTGTTTTGAAAACGGAAGAGAAACTTGGAAATGAATTTCTGATAACTCTTCCTTATGAGGCTGAAATCCATGATAAAGAACCTTTAATTCTGCCAAAGGAATATTTAGATGAAAAAGTGGATATAGAATTTTCTGACATCTATACATAGGAAAAAAGCAGCTGAGTAAGCTGCTTTTTTATTATCTGAACATTATTTTTTGGTTGAATTGTGTAAAGGAATCCTGATTACAAATTCGCAGCCCTTATTAATATCACTATTTAAAGTGATAAAGCCATTGTGCTTTGCTATTATGGTTTTAGTTATTGCGAGGCCCAATCCTGTTCCCTCATTCTCTGAAGTTCTTGCTTTGTCTCCCCTTCTGAAAGGATCGAACATACTTTCAGCATCCTCTTTCGGAATACCCACTCCGTTATCAGAAATGACAATATTAACATAATTGTCCCTAACAAAACAGTATATTCTTAAAGTTGTACCTGAAGGATTATATTTTATGCTGTTGTTTACTATATTTCCTAAAGCCCTGTCTAAACTTTCACTGTCAAACTGCAGAATTATTTCATTCTCAGGTATATCGAAATCAT